>JBASWX010000372.1:0-22967 GCA_049276695.1 Planctomycetota bacterium | reverse complement strand
CGCCTGCGGGGTTGCACCGCCAGCGGCGCACCGCTGCTCGGTTCCGCGGCGCCGCTGCCCGCGGCGTGGCGCAGCGATGCCCTGGCCGACCTGCGCGCGCACCTGGCGCGCGGTGAGCTGCCCTTGGGGCACTGCCGCGGCTGCATCGCCTGGGCCCGGGACGAGCTGTGGGAGCAGGCACCGCTGCTGCGCGACCAACCAGCCCAGGGCGCCGGCGCTCCGGCACCAGGGGGCGCCTGGCCCGACACGCTCGTGCTCGAGCTGTCCCGCGACGAAACCCTGCCGGCCACGGTCGTCGCGAGCCTGCCGGAACTGCTGCCGCACGTGCGGCAGCTCGTCGTGCAGTCGCCCGACCTGCAGCACGCCGCACTGCCTGCGCTGCTGACCGCGTTGCGCGCCGCGACGGCGCGACCGGAGCTGGTGCTGCGCGTCGGGGCGATCGGCGACCCGCAGGCCGCCAGTCACCTGCTGCGAGGCCTCACCGTCAGCGTGCTCGAACTGCTCGCGCACGATCGGCACGCGGCGTTCCAAGGCGCCGCCGCCGTCGCCAAGGCGGCGGGTGCGAAGCTGCAGGTCACGTTCCTGCTGACGCCGGCGACCTGGTTCGACTTCGAGGAGGTGGCGCGCCTGGCCGCAGCGGTGCGCGCGACGATGGCGTGGCGCGTCCTGGCCGACGACGGGCAGGTGCCGCTGCAGGCCCTCGCGCTCGCCGACCTGCGCTTCGTCAAGGACGCGGTGACCAGTGCCTGGCAGCGACTCGGCGGTGAACGCGCGCCGGCCGGCCTGCCCGAGCGCGCCTTCGACCGCCTCGCCGCCGAACTGCGCGCGGTGCTGAGCCGCCGCACCGAGGCGGCGCTCGCGGACGGCGCTACCGCCGCCGGGCAACGCGCCGGGTTGCCGCCCGTCGACCATCCCTGGTACGGCGACGACGAACGCGGCCCATGGTGGCTCGATCACCTGTTCGCGCACTGGCAGCTGCCCGGGGTGCCGGAGTGGCTCGATCAGCAGCTGCAGGGCAGGCACGCGGCCGACATCGTGCATCGACATGCCTGGCTGCGCACGCTGGTGCAACGCGCCGCGTGGGAACGGCGGCCCGGCGGCGCGGCCGACGTGCTGCGTCAGCTCTACGCCGACACGAAGCTGAGCGGTGCCCTGCAGGCCGCCGATGCCGCGTTCGCCGCCGCGTTCCCGCTGCCGCCCTTCGGTGGACCGTGGAACGAGAGACTCGGGCTGCAGCCGTGCCCGGCGCGGGTGCCGCCGTTCGCGGTCGGCAAGGCGAAGAAGACGAAGGGCAAGACGAAGTCGGCGCCGGCCGCCGCCGACGTCACGGTGCTGATCCCGTCGTTCCGCCACGCCGAGTTCGTCACCGCGACGCTGCACAGCGTGCTGGCGCAGCGGCACCCGGACTTCAAGGTACTGGTCGTCGACGACTGCTCGCCCGACGACACCGTCGCCCGCGCCCGCGCCGTCGCCGATCCGCGCGTCGAGGTGCGCGTCAACCCCGAGAACCTCGGCCTCGGCAACAGCGTGCTGCGGGCGCTGGCGACGATCGACACGCCGTTCGTCGCGCTGCTCAACTCCGACGACCTGTTCCACCCCGATCGCCTGGCGAAGTGCCGCGACGTGCTGCTGGCGAAGCCCGACGTGCAGCTGGTCACGACCGGCGTCGCCCTGGTCGACCGCGACGGCGGCGAGCTGACGCCGGCGAACACCAGCCTCGTGCTCGACGGCCAGCAGGTGTTCGACTGGGTGCACTGGTACGCGGGTGCTTCGCCGCCGACCGACCTCGTCCACGACGAGCTGTTCGGCGCCCTGCTCGAACACAACTTCCTCGCCACCAGCAGCAACCTCGTCTGCCGCACCGACTGGCTGCGCGCGCAGGCCGGCTCGCTGCAGAGCCTCAAGTACTGCCTCGACTGGCAGCTGTTCCTGCAGGCCGCGCTCGAAGACGGCCTGCACCACATCCACGAACCGTTGGTCGCCTACCGGCTGCACGCCACCAACACGGTGTGGTTCCGCGACGGCGCGCGCTGGGCCTACTGGCTCGAGGTCAACCGGGTCGCCGCCGCCGCGGTGCGGGCGTTCGCGCGGCGCGGCAACATGACGAACGGCGCCATCGCCCGGGTCCTGGCTGCGATCGCGCACCACCTGGCCGTCAACAGCGAGACCGACGGCTTGGGGCTGTTCGTCAACGCGGTGTTCGACGCCGTCGAGCTGGATCGGCTGGCCGGGTCCTCGCCGCAAGTGCGCGAACTGGTGCAGCAGCTCGCGGCCCGCGCGCAGGCGCTGCACTCCGGCCGCGACCGGGCCACCAATCCGGCCGCCGAGGACGGCGTGGCCTTCCAGCTGCTGCGCGGCGAGCTCGCGGCCGAGCAGGCGACGATCGAAGCCGACACCCGGCGTTGGTTGCAGGGCTACTGCGCCGAACTCGACACCCGGCTGCGCGACTGCTGGTCCGGTCGCGACCGCATCGAGCAGGACAAGGCCGAGCTGGTCCGCCGGCAGGTGGAACTCGATCGCATGATCGCCGACCTGGAAGCCAGGGTGCGGCGGCAAGCCGACCTCGAACGCGACCTCGCGGCGCTGCGCGCCGATCTGGCGATCGCCCGCGGCGCCGCCGCGGCGCTGCAGGACCTGCGCGACCAGCTGTCCCGCGAGATCGGAGCGCTGCACGACGAGCACGCGCTCGTGCACGCGGAGCGCGAACAGCTGCGGCACGAACACCACACGCTGCTCGCCGCAACCAGGGATCTGGAGCAGCACCGGCAACAGCTCGAGCACGGGCTCGCCGAACACCGCGACGCGCGCCAGCGCCTGCAGACCGAACTCGACGCCACGCACCAGTCCTGGGCGACGACGCGCGTGGACAAGCAGAAGGCCGAGCGGCGCCGCGACGAGTTGGACGCCGACCTCGCCCGCCAGACGGCCCAGGTCCGCCAGCTGCGGGCGGCGAAAGAGGGACTGGACGGGCGGTGCAACGAGCTGGTGCACGAGCTGGCGCGCTCGCGCGAGGAGATGGCGAAGCTGGTGCGGTCGCGCGAGTTCCGGACCGGCAACTTCCTGTGGAACAAGCTGCCGCTGGCCTACCTGTCGCGCCGCGGCAAGAAGTGGTACCGCCGCCTGGTCGACGCCAAGAACCGCGCGCTGATGGTGCTGCGCCGTCCCCGCCGCGCCGACGGCGTCGCGGTGGTCGCAGCGTGCTGGCAGTGGCCGATCTACAGCCACACGTTCGTGTACCAGGAGATGATCGCGCTGACCCACATGGGGCTCGCGGTCCAGATGTTCCACTGGGACCTCGGCGATGTCGCGCAGTTGCACAAGGCGTTCGGCTACCTCGCCGACCACCGCACCCAGTTGCAGCCGATCTGGGAGAACCACGCCCGCGATCAGCAGCACTTCGCGACCACGCGCCCCGGCAAGCTGCGCGCATTCCTCGAGCGCGTCGCCCAGGCGACCGGCAAGCCGGTTGCCGAACTCGACAAGGAACCGCTGGTCGTCCAGGGTTGCACGTTCGCGCGCATGGCCGAGCTCGCCGGCGCCCGCTACCTGCACAGCTACTTCTTCTACGACCAGTCGTTCATGGCGATGCAGGCCGCGTGGCTGCTCGACCTGCCGCGCGGCGTCTCGTGCTACGCCGACCACATGCTCGACGACTACCCGTTCAAGCTGGTGCCGCTGCACGTCGAACTGGCCAGCGTCGTCGTCGCGACCAGCGCGCGGATCAAGAAGGAGCTGTCGGCGAAGACCGGCGGCCGCTTCGACGACAAGATCATCGTCAAGCCCAACGGCGTCGACGGTGCGCGCTTCCCGCCGCGGTCGCGCCCGGACCGCGCCGCCGGCGAGCCGTTCGAGGTGATCTCGATCTCGCGCATCGAGCCGAAGAAGGGACTCACCCACCTCGCCGAGGCCGTTGCCGAACTGAAGCAGCGCGGACTCCGGGTCGTGGCCCACGTCGTCGGCAGCAAGGACCCGCACAGCAAGGGCAGCCTCGAGTACGCGGCGGAGTTCGAACGCAAGCTCGTCGAACTCGGCGTCCAGGACGACGTGATCCTGCACGGCATGAAGCGGCAGGAAGAGCTGCCGCCGCTGCTGCAGCGCTGCCGCGCCTTCGTGGCCCCGTACGTCGAACTGGGCTCGGGCGACAAGGACGGCATCCCCACCGCGATGCTCGAAGGCATGGCGTCGGCGATGGCGGTGGTCACCACCGACTCCGGTTCGATCCTCGAAGTGGTCAGCGATGGCGTCGAGGGCCTCGTCGTGCCGCAGCGCGACAGCCACGCGTTCGCCGACGCGCTGGCCCGGCTGATCGAGGATCCGGCGCTCGAGCGACGCCTGGCGAAGGCGGCCCGTGCGCGCTTCGACCGCGAGTTCGACATCCGCGTCACCGAGCAGCGGCTGCACGAGCGCGTCGCCGCGGCGATCGCGCGCGCCGGCAAGAAGCCCTGACGATGCGGCTGCTCTTCGTCGTGCACCAGTTCTTCCCCGACTGCAAGTCGGGCACCGAGCAGTACTGCCTCGCGGTCGCGCGCGCGGCGCGGGCCGCGGGCGACCGGGTCACGGTGCTGTCGCTGCACTGGGACCACGACCGCGACCATCCGACGATCGACCTGTTCGAACAGCCGTACGACGGCTTCCGGGTGCTGCGCCTCAACCACTGGCGCGGCCACAACCCGAACGACATCCTGCGCGACTACCACAACCGGCACCTCGAGGACTGGTTCCGCGCGGTGCTGCTCGACGTGCGGCCCGACGCGGTGCACTTCTTCCACCTGCGCCAGCTCGGCTCCAACCTGATCGGCGTCGCCAGGGAACACGGCGCCCGCACCGTCGTCAGCCTGATGGACTTCTGGTTCCTGTGCCCGCGCTTCACGCTGCTGCGCGGCGACGGCTCGCTGTGCGAAGGGCCGCCCGACGGCGGGCGCGGCTGCATCCCTTGCAACCACCCGAAGCTCGCCGGCATCGAACCCGCGGCGGGCGCCGCGACGACCGCCTGGGACCCACCGGCGCGGCTGCGCGCGCTGCTCGACCGGCCGGAATCGCAGTTGCGGGCGCTGGCGCAGGCCGATGCGATCGTCGCGCCGTCGCGTTTCCTCGCTGCGATGTTCGCCAAGAACGGGGTGCCGGCGGAACGCATGACCGTCGTGCCGTACGGGCTCGCTCCGGATCGCATCGTGCCGATCGCGGTGTCGCGGCCGCGTTCCCCGCTGCGGCTCGGCTTCTGCGGCGTGCTGTCGCCGTGGAAGGCACCGCACCTCGCGATCGAGGCGGTGCGCGGCAGCGCGGCGAACGTGACGCTGGCGATCCACGGCAACGCCGAGGAGGCGATGTTCGCGGAGTACATCGCGCAGTGCCGGGCGCTGGCGGGCGGTGATCCGCGCATCACCTACGCGGGGCCCTACGAAGAAGGCGAGGTCGCGCGCGTGTTCGCCGAGTTGGACGTGCTGGTCGTGCCGAGTACGTGGTACGAGAACACGCCGTTCGTCGTGCTCGAAGCGTTCGCAGCCGGCGTGCCGGTGATCGCCTCGGACCTCGGCGGCCTCGCCGAAGTCGTGCAGCACGAGCGCAACGGGTTGCTGTTCCATGCTGGCGACGTCGCGTCCCTGCGCGGGGCGATCGAACGACTCGCCGGCGACACATCGCTGTACGCGCGGCTGCGACCGCAGGCGCCGCCAGACATCGCCGCCAACTTCGCGACGTTCCGCCGCTCGTACGGCAACTGACGCGGCGTCAGCCGCTCCCGCCGCCCTTCCTCACCGACCAATCCAGGGCATACTCAAGGTCATGGGCACGAAGTCCCCGAAGCACACGCGGGTCGTGGAGGCCGCCATGGCCATCCTGCAGGCCACGCCGAACCGGCAACTCGGGATCACCGTGATGAACAAGGCCCTTTTCTACGCCGACCTCTGCGCACTCCGCGATCGCGGCAAGAGCATCACCAGGTCGGGCTACATCGCCCTGCCGCAAGGGCCGATGTTGAATCACTACGAGCGGGCCCTGGTGCGCGACCTCGACCGCCACGGTCTTGCCGAGCAGGTGCCCGATGGCTGGGAGAAGCCGCTGATCGTGCGCTGCGAACTCAAGACCTTCACCGAGTTGACGGACGAAGAGGTCGGCATCGCGCAGTTCGTGGCGCGGAAGATCCACGGCAAGACGGCCACCTGGGTGTCCGAGTACTCGCACGAGAACACCGCGTGGCAGCGTTCGTTCCGGGCCGGCGCGGGGACCAAAATCGATCTGATGATCGCGCTGCAACAGGTGGTCGAGGACGATGCCTGGATCGAGGCCGAGGATGATGCCACCGCCGCCGCACTGAAGGCCGCGGAACGGGACCACGGCCGGCCATTCTGAATGATCGCTGCCGGCGAGGTGACGTGGACAGAATGCCGCGCCGCCGCGACCGAACTGCTCGCGGTCGAACGCTCGCTCGGGGCGCAGGCGTTCGGCCAGTGGAAGGCGGCGCTGAAGCAGACCCTGTGCGACTACTTCAATGCGCAACCCACCTGCACCGGCAGGCAGGGCAAGAGCATCAGCCCGGTCGCCGCGCGGGTGCCGCACGGCAAGGGACTCAAGGTCAGGTTCGCGTATCCGGGATGCGGCAAGCGCGGCGGCCTGCGCCTCGCAGTGCTCGCGTTCTGCGCCAGGAAGGAAGTCAGGATCGCGGGAGCGTGGCGGCGGAAGGACGACCCCGATCCCGACGACTTCGCCCAGGCATTCCAGGACGCGGAATGAACGCGACCATCCTGTCGACCCCTGCTCGCCATCGGCGGTTCCGTGCTCCCAGGCGCGCTACCCGCGCAGCGCGCCGAAGGTCAGCACCTGCTTGAGTGCTCGGGTCCAGCTCCGGCCCTTGGCCTTCAGCTCGGCTTCGCGCATCCGCGCCGCCTCCAGCTCCGCGGTCAGCTTCGCCAGCCGCTGTCGCAGCTCTGCCGCTTCCTTCGCGGCGTCGCCGCCCGCCGGCGCCGCGGCCACCTGCACCCGCTGCGGCGTCACCGGCTTCCCGGCCACCCAGCTCTGGTACACCTCGACGCTGCGCTTGCCGAGCGCAACGTCGGTCAGCCACTTCTCGGCCAGCCCGAGCTGGCTGCGGTAGAGGAAACCGTACCGCTCCCCGACTGACAGTGGCGCGGATCACTATGCACCATGCCGCGCCGCTGCCTTCGCCGCAGCCAGGATCGCCAGAACGGCGGGGTGCTTCACGCGCCGTTCCACGGTGATGGCGTACACCTGTTCACGAACGCCGGTCACGACCCCCGCGCGCAGCAAGCCGTACACTGAACGCAGGTCGCCTTCGATGCTCTTCGGCGCGATCAACAGGCCAGCGCCAGCCCGCGCGAATGCCTTCAGCGTCGCGCTGTCGTCGAACTCACCGACGATCCGTGGCCGCAGTTCCAACTGGGCGAACCAGGTGTCGGCACTGCGGCGCAACGACGCGCCCTCGGTCTGCACCAGGAACGGCATGCCATCGAGGCTGCGCGGGAAGCCGGTCCGCACGCGCCGCGCCAGCGCGGCGGTGCCGTAGACGGCGAGTGGCCAGTCGCCGATGCGATGGTGGAACGCTTTCACCTTGCCGAGGTCCGACAACGGCGAGTCACTGAGCAGCAGGTCGAGGCCGTAGACCGCGAGGTCCGCGAGCAAGCGATCGGGCTTGTCCTGCCGGCACACCAGGTGGACGGGCTCCGGCAGCTGCAGCGCCGGTTGCAGCAGGTTCTGCGCGACCTGCTTGGGCACGGCGTCGGCGACGCCGACCTGGAACCGCAAGGGTCGTCCCGTGGGCCGGTCCTTCAGGGTGTCGATCAGCTCCCGGCCCAGCGAGAAGATGTCGTCGGCGTACCGCTGTACGAGGCGGCCCATCTCCGTGAGCTGGAGGCGCCGGCCAACACGCGCCAGCAGGCGCTCGTCGAGCGAACGCTCGAGGGTCTTGAGTTGCGTGCTGATCGCGGGCTGTGACACGCGCAGCTGTTCGGCCGCCTTGGCGATGCTCCCTTCGCGAGCGACGACCCAGAAGTACCGGAGGTGATGGTAGTTCAGCCATTCCATGGCGGACTTCGAGCCCGTCACTTAACGAAACTCAAAGCTTTCGTGCCAAAAGTTGTCATGGACGAAAGCGACGGAAGCCGCGATACCCCCGCCCACCTTCGACCGGCGAGATCTCGCCGAACCACCCATGCAAGTCCACTTCCTGTCCCGCGGCGTGCCGGATCCGGACGATCTCCGTGCTCACCTGGAGCGGCGCGCCGCGTTCTCGTTCGATCGCTTCCGGAACCGGATCCGCAGCGTGCGCGTGCGGCTGCGCGACGACAACGGTCCTCGGGGCGGGGCCGACAAGCGATGCAGCCTCGCGATCGAACTCGTTCGCGGGCCGCGGCTCTTCTACGAGGCCAACGACGCCGACCCGCATGCCGCCCTCGACCGCGTAGTCGATCGGGCAACCCGCGGCCTGGTGCGCGAGATCGAACGCGCCAGGGTGTTCTCGGACCGGATTCCCGCCGGAGGCCCGGTGCCATGAACTGCCCACGTTGCGCAACCGCCGCGCTCGACGAGCGCGAACGCGATGGCATCCACATCGACTCGTGCCCGGCCTGCCGCGGAGTCTGGTTGGACCGGGGCGAGCTCGATCGCCTGATCGTCGCGGCCGCTCGCGCGATCGAAGCCGAGATCGCCACCAGGACCGCAACCCCCGTCGCGCCGAGCGATGGATGGTCGCGACCTCCGCGTCGCCGCGACGACGACGACGACGACGACGACGATCTCGATCAGGACGATCGCAGGCGGCCAGCCGACCGCGCCGCGGGTCCTCGGCGCCGGCGCTGGTTCGAGATGTTCGACATCTTCGACTGATCCCGACTCCCATGAACCAACTCAAGACCGTCCTTCTCCTCGGCGTGCTGTCGGTGCTGCTCGTGGCCATCGGTGGCGCCATCGGGCAGACCTCCCTCTACGTGTTCTCGGCGATCGCGCTGGCGATGAATCTCGGCGCCTTCTTGTTCTCGGATCGGCTGATCCTGCGGATGAACGGGGCGCGACTGGTCACCCCGGGCGAGGCTCCCGCACTCCATCGCATGGTCGCCGAGCTGGCGCGCGAAGCCGGTCTGCCGCCGCCGCGCTTGGCCGTGGTCGCCGACCCGGTTCCCAATGCATTCGCGACGGGTCGCAGTCCGTCGTCGAGCGTCATCGCGGTGACCGAGGGTCTGCTGGCGACGCTCAGCCCGCGTGAGGTGCGCGGCGTCGTCGCGCACGAACTGGCCCACATCGGCAACCGCGACACCCTGGTCGCCACCGTCGCCGCGATGATGGCGACCGTCGTGACCTTTGCGGCGAACGCGCTGCAGTGGGGCGCGATCCTCGGCAACAACCAGCGGGCGGACGGGGACGAGAGCCAAGGCGCAGGTGGCGGTCTGCTGATGGCCTTGCTGGCACCGATCGGGGCGACGATGGTCCAGCTCGGCATCTCGCGCTCGCGTGAGTTCCACGCCGATGCGACCGCCGCCCGCCTCACCGGCGACCCTCTCGGCCTGGCCAGCGCGCTGCGGACCCTCCAGACCCATGCGGCAACGGTCGCTTCACCCTGCGCGCCCCAACCTGCGAGCGCCAGCCTCTACATCGTCAACCCGCTGCCGGCGCCAGGACTGGTGAAGTTGTTCTCGACGCACCCGCCCATCGAAGACCGCATCCGGCGGTTGGAGAACCTGGCAGCCGATCGCAACGGTCGCCAGCTCGCATCCTGACGCGCCTGCAGCCCCTCACTCCATCGCCGAAGCACTCCGATCGTCATGACTCCCGCTCTTCCCGCTGCGACCGACACCGCCTCGCTGTTTTCCGGCGAACTGACCAACGCCTCGGCATCGGTCGGCTCGTTCTGGCTCTACGCCGGCTTCACCGGACTCGTCCTGCTGCTGCTGGCACTCGACCTCGGCGTGTTCCACCGCAAGGCGCACGTGGTACGGTTCCGCGAAGCGCTGGTGTGGAGCGTCGTCTGGGTCGGACTCGCTCTCGCCTTCAATGGTTGGGTGTGGTCGGCGTTCGGCGAGCAGAAGGGACTCGAGTTCCTGACCGGCTACCTGATCGAGAAGTCGCTCGCCGTCGACAACATCTTCGTCTTCCTCGTCGTTTTCTCGTACTTCGCGGTGCCGCCGCAGTACCAGCACCGCGTCTTGTTCTGGGGCATCCTCGGCGCGCTCGTGATGCGCGGCGTGTTCATCTGGCTCGGCGCCGAACTGCTCGAGCAGTTCCACTGGATGATCTACGTCTTCGGTGGGTTCCTCGTGCTGACTGGCATCAAGCTGGCGATGCGCAACGACGCGCAGATCGACCCCGGGCGCAATCCCGTGGTCCGGATGTTCCGAGAGTGGATCCCCACCACGCGGCGTTACCACCGCGACCGCTTCTGGGTGCGTCGCCGCGGCATGTGGCTCGCGACGCCGCTGCTGCTCGTGCTGGTGCTGATCGAGTTCACCGACCTCGTGTTCGCCGTCGACTCGATCCCGGCGATCTTCGCGATCACCAGCGACCCGTTCCTGGTCTACACGAGCAACATCTTCGCCATCCTCGGCCTGCGTTCGATGTACTTCCTGCTCGCCGGCGTGATGCACCGCTTCCACCTGCTGAAGCTCGGCCTCGCGCTGGTCCTGGTGTTCGTCGGCGTAAAGATGTGCCTGCTGGGGTTCTACAAGATCCCGACCGCCATCAGCCTGCTCGTCGTCGCCGGCATCATCGCCAGCTCGGTCGCGGCGTCGCTTGCCTGGCCGAAACGGCCCGCGCAGCTGCTGGCTCCTCCACCTCTGGTGTGACCTCGCGCCCTCGTCGTCGCTGTCGCCGAGCAGGTTCCTCCCAATGGACTGGTCCGCCGTAGTCGCCAACCTGCAGAACCCGCCGATCCTGTTCTTCCTGCTCGGCCTGCTGGTTCCCCTGCTGCGCTGCCAGCTCGAGATCCCGGCGCCGGTGACCAAGCTGATCGCGCTCTACCTGCTGTGGGCCATCGGCTTCAAGGGCGGCGTCGAACTGGCGAAGAGCGGCCTCGACCAGGGTGCACTGGCGACGCTCGGCGCCGCGATGCTGCTGGCCGCGGCGACCCCACTCTGGGTGTTCGCCATCACCAGACGGCGCTTCGGCGTGCACGACGCCGCGGCGCTGGGCGCGACGTACGGCTCGGTCAGCGCCGTGACCTTCCTGACTGCGTGCGCGCTGCTCGACCGCATCGACGTGCCGTTCGGCGGCCACATGGTCGCAGCGATGGCCCTGATGGAATCACCGGCGATCGTCGTCGCGGTACTGCTTCGTCGACGCGTGCTCGCAGCAACCGGGGAGGCAGAGCCCGTACGCCTCGGTCCACTGCTGCACGACGCCTTGCTCAACGGACCCGTGCTGTTGCTGCTCGGCAGCCTGCTGATCGGCGTCGCATGCGGCGAGCGGGGCTATGAGCGCATGCGGCCGCTCTGCACCGACCTGTTCCAGGGCGTGCTGGTGTTCTTCCTGCTCGACCTGGGCATCATGGCCGGTGGTCGGTTGGCGCAGGTCGGCCGGAACGCCCGCTTCCTGGTGCCCTTCGCGATCCTGGTGCCGGTCGCCCACGCCGTCATCGGCCTCGGCATCGCCTGGCTGCTCGGCCTGTCGAGCGGTGACGGGTTCCTGCTGGCGGTCCTGGCGGCGTCAGCGAGCTACATCGCCGTGCCGGCGGCCATGCGGCTCTCGGTGCCCGAAGCCGAGCCTTCCATCTACGTCGCGGCGGCCTTGGGCATCACCTTCCCGTGGAACATCGTCTTCGGCTTGCCTCTCATCGAGTCACTGGCGAAGGTGATGCTGTCCGCATGAGCCACGAGCCTTCCGCCGCCGCATCACCGCTCGTCGGTGTGATCATGGGCTCGAAGTCCGACTGGGAGACCATGCGCCACTGCAGCGACACGCTGACGGAACTCGGCGTGCCTCACGAGTGCATGGTGGTGTCCGCCCATCGCACGCCGGACTGGCTGATGGAGTATGCGAGCACCGCCGAAGAGCGCGGGCTGCAGGTGCTGGTCGCCGGGGCCGGCGGCGCCGCCCACCTTCCGGGCATGGCCGCGAGCAAGACCACGCTGCCGGTGCTGGGCGTGCCGATCGAAGTCGGCGCACTGCGCGGCTTGGATGCGCTGCTGTCGATCGTGCAGATGCCCGGCGGCGTCCCGGTCGGCACGCTCGCCGTCGGCAAGCCCGGGGCGATCAACGCCGCCCTGCTGGCCGCAGCGATCCTGGGCTGCCAGCATCCACGGCTGCGCGCGGCATTGCAGGCGCGGCGGGCGCGCATCACCGCCGACGTGCTCGAGCACCGCGATCCGCGTGGAGAGAACCGCTGATGGTGGTCGGCATCCTCGGCGGCGGCCAGCTCGCCCGCATGTTCGCGCTCGCCGGGATACCGCTCGGCCTGCGTTTCCGGTGCCTCGATCCGGCGCCCGACGCCGTCGCCGGCCACGTCAGTGAACTCGTGGTTGGCACCTACGACGACCCGCGCGCGCTGCAGCGTCTGGTGCGCGGAGTGCGCGTGGTGACGTTCGAATTCGAGAACGTGCCGGTCGCGGCGACCCGATGGCTGACGGACCACGTGGTCGTCGCGCCGACGCCGAGGGCGCTCGAGGTCGGTCAGGACCGGGTCCTGGAGAAGCGGATGTTCATGGCGCTGGGCATGGCAGTCGCTCCGTTCCAGGCGGCAGACACTCGGGAAGAACTGCATCTCGCGGTCGCCGCGGTCGGGGCGCCGTGCATCGTCAAGACCAGGCGCCTCGGGTACGACGGCCGCGGCCAGGTGCGCTTGCGGCCCGGACCCGACCTGCCGGCGGCGATCGACGCAGCCTGGGTCGATCTCGGTGCACACGGCCCGGGCGGCCTGATCGTCGAACGCTTCATCGCCTTCGATCGTGAACTCTCGGTGCTGGCCGTGCGCAGCCAACGCGGCGAGGTCGCGGTATGGCCGCTCGTCGAGAATCAGCACGAGAGCGGCATCCTCAGGTGCAGCCGCGCTCCGGCGCCGGACCTGCCGCCGACGATCGCGAGGCAGGCCGAACAGTTCGCGCGCGCGGTGCTCGAGCATCTCGACTATGTCGGCGTCCTGGCGATCGAGTTGTTCCTGTGCGGCGACCAGCTGCTGGCCAACGAGATGGCGCCGCGGGTGCACAACTCCGGGCACTGGACGATCGAGGGCTCGGTGTGCTCGCAGTTCGAGAACCACTTGCGCGCAGTGCTCGGAATGCCGCTGGGCAGCACCGCGATGGCCAGCGGCGGCTGCGCGACGATGGTGAACCTGATCGGCGAGCTGCCCGACCGCCGGGCATTGCTGGCCCTGTCCGGGTTGCGCGTGCACGTCTACGGCAAGGCGCCAAGGCCGCGGCGGAAGCTCGGCCACGCCACCGTCGTCGGCCTGGAACGCGAAGCCGTCGATGCGACGGCAATCGCCATCGCGGGCCTGCCCGCCGCTGAGCCCGGAGACTGGGGGTTCGCGGGTTGAGGACCAATGTCGCCGCGTGGCAGTCGCTGCTTCCCGGCGGCAATCGCGATCGGACTTCCTACGCGCGCAGCGCGCCGAAGGTCAGCACCTGCTTGAGGGCTCGCGTCCAGCTACGCCCCCTCGCCTTCAGTTCTGCCTCGCGCAGGCGCGACGCCTCCAGCTCCGCGGTCACCTTCGCGAGCCGCTGCCGCAGTTCCGCCGCTTCCTTTGCCGCATCGCCGCTCGCCGGCGCCGCTGCCACCTGGACCCGCTGCGGCGTCACCGGATTGCCAGCGAGCCAGCTCTGGTACACCTCGACGCTGCGACGCCCGATCGCGACGTCGGTCAGCCGCTTCTCGACCTCGGCGCGCGCCGCCTTCAACCTCGTGCTGATGGACATGCACATGTCCGAACGCGACGGCTACGCAGCGACACGACAGGCGCGTGTGGCGGGCTACGCCGGGCCGATGGTCGCCGTGACCGCGAACGCGATGAGCAGCGACCGGGCACGCTGCCTGCAGGCGGGCTGCGACGACTACCTGACCAAGCCGATCGATCAGCGGACGCTGCTCGCGACCTGTGCCCGCTGGACGCGTGCGAGCAGGGTCGTGGCCACATCGGACGTTCGCGTACGCCGGTTGCAGGGCCGTTGATCCGGAAGCGGTCTCAGGGATTGCAGCAGTCGCAGCGCCCTGGATCGGCGTACTGACGGTCGGTGCGTTCGCGCGTCTCGCGGTGCTCGCACCTGAGGCAGCCGTGCACCTCGGCGCGGGTCTCGCGCGTGGACGCGCCGCAGTCGCCGCAGGGCAGGCCGGCAACGCGCTCGACGACCCAGAAACCCGGTGCGCCGCAGGCCGGGCAGGGCGACAGCAGTCTCTTCGCCAGATCCTCGGCCGCGAGACGGATCATCTCCATGCGCGTCGGATTGGCGTGCGCCCGCAGGTCGCTCTCGAGGAACACCCGGCCGCTCGCCGACTGCGCCCGCGCCGAGGCGAAGGCTTCCTCGAACTCCCCCCAGGCAGCGATGCCCTTCCTGATGCGCGGGTCGTTCTCGCCTTCGGGACGCACCACCAGGTGGTGCGCGGGAAACTCCGCCTGTCCGGCGAAGGCGCGGGCTTGCGCCCAGTCGCCGGTCAGCGAGTGGACGTGGTTCGCTTTGCCCTGCGCGAGGCCCACGAGATCGAGCCCCGCCTCCTCGTCGATGAAGACGAGGACTTCCACGTTCCAAGGCAACATGCCCACCATCGGATCCGGCCCGAACGAGCCCTCGCTCGCGAGACCGAGCGGCAGACCCGACAACTCCATGCCGATGCGTGCCTTCTTGCGCGCCGCCTCGATCTGGTTGCCCGCGCGCGGCATGTCGCGGGTGAAGGTGCCGAGGAGGTCGGTGTCGTACCCGGTGACGTGCGCCACCTTGCAGCCCAGCGCCGCCTCCAGCGTCGGCGCGACGACCCTCTCCTTGCCGTGCCGGGTGAGGAACGCAACGCTCCGCCCAAGGTACGCGCCCCGAACCGCAGACCCGTGACCGGCGCCTGGACCGGGCGAGCTTCCCCTGCTGGTGTCGTTCATGCGTGCGATGCCTCTTGGTCAAGCCCTGCCTGCGCGGCGCGCGTGAGCCGGTCCCGCACCGCCTGCCAGGGCGCGTCCGGTGGCGGCGCCTCGACCAGGATGCGATCGGCGCGCAGCGTATCGAGCCCGCGCAACCGTGCGTACAGTTCGCGCGCGTAGCCACGTGGGTCAGCCGGCATGACCTGCCAGACGCATCGAGTGAAGGCAGGGCTGCCCGCGAATGGCCATTCGGCGGGCGTCGCGGCGCAGCGCGTCAGCACCGCCACGCACTCGTTGTTCTCGAGACGCCGGGCAACTTCGGCCTGCAGGTCCGCGAGCGGAACGAGGACGAGCGGCGTGCGCGGCGCGTAATGGGCAGGAAGCGCACCGGGCGAGCGCGGCGCATCGCCCGACGGTCCGGCGAGCGGCGCGCCCAACACGGCCTCGAGTTCGGCGGACGTGATGGCACCCGGTCGCAGCAGCCGCGGGCGGGCGCCGCTCACATCGAGGATGGTGGACTCGATGCCCACCCGGCAGGACCCGCCATCCAGTACGTAGTCGACGGCCTCGCCCAGGTCGGTGCGCACGTGCGCGGCGGTGGTCGGAGACAGCCGCCCGAAACGATTGGCCGAGGGCGCGGCGATGCCACCGCCGAAGGCGGTCAGCAGCGCGAGCGCCACGGGATGATCAGGCACCCGCAATCCGACCGTGTCCTGGCCGCCGGTCACGGCATCGGGCACGCGCGCGGCGCGCTTGACGACGAGCGTGAGCGGGCCCGGCCAGAAACGTCGTGCAAGCCGCCGCGCCGAAGGCGGGGCGTCCGCAGCCCAGCGATCCAGTTGTTCGGCGCGGCCGATGTGAACGATGAGCGGATGGTGCGCGGGCCTGCCCTTGGCCGCAAAGACGCGCGCCACCGCTTCGGGGCTTTCCGCATCCGCGCCGAGGCCGTAGACGGTCTCGGTGGCAAAGGCGACGAGCCCGCCGCGGCGCAAGGTCGCGACAGCTTGCTGCACGGCAACATCGGTATCCGCGGTCGAAGTCATGGATCGGGTACCGGCCTCATCGTTCGCCCCGTTCGATCTCGCCGCACGGGTTCGCCCTGCATGGAAGGAAGTTCTAACCGCGGTCCCGGACCGATCGAGACCCACCGCGGCATCTTCCCGCTCCCCTGCCCCGTCAACCAGCTGCTGACGCGCTCCTGACGCGGGTCGACCGAGCGTTCCTGACCCCGAACCCGCCCACCAGACGCCCGCCTCCGTACCGCGACCGCTCCGGTCACCGCGCCCCGCGTTCCTCGCCGCTGCGCTACTCCCACTCCAGCTCCCGCTACCGCGGTGGTGACCGCGCCGGCGCTGGCACCGGAACCGCAGCCGACAGCCCCAGCGACCCCATCACGCGCCGAATCGACTCCGGGTCGTGAAACGCAGCCAGCAGCCACCGGCGCCGAACACTCCGTGGTACGTCACCAGATGCCGGCGCGGACAGGGCACCAGCGCGCACAGCCGTTCCATCAGCATCTGCCTGGTCATCACCACGTGCGTGCTCCCGTCCGGCCACCGCTTCTTCAGCGAGTACATCACCCGCCCATCCGGCAGCAGCGACAGCCAGCTCTCGGCGATCGCCGGTCGGCCCCGCGTACCGGCACAGATGCTCCAGCCGTCAGCACGAGAGCGGCATCCTGAGGTGCAGCCGCGCTCCGGCGCCGGGCCTGCCGCCGGCGATCGCGAGGCAGGCCGAGCAGTTCGCGCGCGCGGTGCTCGAGCATCTCGGCTATGTCGGCGTCCTGGCGATCGAGTTGTTCCTGTGCGGCGACCAGCTGCTGGCCAACGAGAGGGCGCCGCGCGTGCACAACTCCGGGCACTGGACGATCGAGGGCTCGGTGTGCTCGCAGTTCGAGAACCACTTGCGCGCAGTGCTCGGCATGCCGCTGGGCAGCACCGCGATGGCCGGCGGCGGCTGTGCGACGATGGTCAACCTGATCGGCGAGCTGCCCGACCGCCGGGCATTGCTGGCGCTGTCCGGGTTGCGCGTGCACGTCTACGGCAAGGCGCCAAGGCCGCGGCGCAAGCTCGGCCACGCCACTGTCGTCGGCCTCGAACGCGCTGCCGTCGATGCGACGGCAATCGCCGTCGCTGGCCTGCCAACGGCTGAGCCCGGAGACTGGGGATTCGCGGGTTGAGGGCCACCGTCGTCGCGTGGCAGTCGCTGCTTCCCGGCGGCAATCGCGATCGGACGTGCTACGCGCGCAGCGTGCCGAAGGTCAGCACCCGCTTGAGCGCGGCCGTCCAGCTCCGCCCCTTCGCCTTCAGTTCCGCCTCGCGCATCCGGGCCGCCTCCAGCTCCGCGGTCACCTTCGCCAGCCGCTGCCGCAGCTCCGCGGCTTCCTTCGCAGCGTCGCCACCTGGCGGCGCCGCCGCCACCTGCACGCGCTGCGGCGTGATCGGCTTGCCCGCCAACCACGCCTGGTACACGTCGACGCTGCGCTTGCCGATCGCGACGTCGGTCAGGCGCTTCTCGATCTCGGCGCGCGCCGCGCGACCGCAGCGGTCCCGCAGCCCGTCGTCCTCGATCATGCGCGTCAGCGCCGCGATGAACGACTCCGGGTCGCCGTTCCGGGCCAGCAAGCCCGTGCGCTCGTGCTCGATCAGCTCCGGCATGCCGCCGCAGTCCGACGACACGATCGCGCGCGACGCCGTCATCGCCTCGAGGCAGGAGTACGGACAGTTCTCCCACAGGCTCGGGATCAGGAAGATCGAGCTCGCCTTCAGGCAGGCGCGCACCTCGGGCAGCGCGAGCTGACCGAGATAGAAGAAGCGCGACTGCAGCTGGTGGTCCTTCACCCACGGCAGGATGCGCTTCTCCATCCAGCCGAACAGGTCGCGGCCTGCGAACACGAACGCGATGTCCTGGTACTTGGCGAGCGTGCCCTCCACCATCTTCTGCACGATGTGGATGCCCTTGCGCTCCTCCATGCGGTTGGCGAAGAAGATCAGCTTCTTGTCCTTCGGCAGCCCGAACTTCGCGTAGACGTCGATGCCGTCGTCGCGGTCGAACATCGGCACGTCGATGCCGTTCGGCACCACGTGGATCGGCTTCTTCTCGCCCATCTTGGCGTGCACCTCGTCGGCGAGGAACTGGCTGCACGAGGTGAGCACCGACGCCTGGTTGATCGCCAGTTGCTCGGCGCACGCCGTCAGCACGCGGTCGATCTTCGGCGTGTCATAGATGCTCATGATCAGGCGCGCCGGCGAGTGGAACTTGATCGCGGTCGGGATCGCCAGCATCGTCGTCGACACCATCGCGTCGGCGCCGCACTCGGGCGCCTCGACGAAGTCGAACGGCTTCTTGCTGTGCGCCTTGGCGAGCCCTTCGAAGGCATCGGCGCTGGTGGTGATCCGGTTCTGGAACCACCACGCGCGCTTCTTGCGCGCGTCGCCGAGCAGCCCGGACACCACGCCCTCGCGCTTGATGCGCGTGACCTTCACGCCTTCGTGTTCGGAGTGGAACACGCCGGGTTTGGTGGCGCCGGCGAACACGTGTACGTCGTGGCAGAGCTTGGCCAGCGCCCGGGCCTGGTAGTAGGCGTAGGTGCCGATGCCGCCGAAGCCAGTGTCCGGTGGGTACTCGAAGCTGAGGATCGCGATGCGCATGGTCGGACTCACTTCTTCGGCAGCGACTGCTGCCAGCGCCAGGCGTCGGCCATGCACTGGTCGAGCGAACGCTGCGCACGCCAGCCGAGCCCAGCGGCCGCCTTCGCGGTGTCGGCCCAGGCGGCAACCACGTCGCCGGGTCGACGCGGCGCGAACTCCCACTGCAGCTTCACGCCGGTCGCGCGTTCGAACGCGGCGAGCACTTCGAGCACGGTCGAACCGGTGCCGGTGCCGAGATTGAACACCTCGACCGGTTCCGTGCCCTTGCCCGCCCACAGCCGGTCGAGCGCAGCGATGTGCGCCAACGCGACGTCGACGACGTGGATGTAGTCGCGCACGCAGGTGCCGTCGCGCGTCGCATAGTCCTTGCCGAACACCTTGAGCGGCCCGCGCAACCCGGCAGCGCTCTGGGTGACGAACGGCACCAGGTTGAGCGGCACGCCGAGCGGCAGCTCGCCGACCTTCGCCGACGGGTGTGCGCCGACCGGGTTGAAGTAACGCAGCGAGATCGCGCGGTAGCCGTGGGCCTTGGCGCCATCGCGCAGGATCTCCTCGCCGACCTGCTTGGTGTTGCCGTACGGTGACTCCGCCGGCTTGACCGGCGCGTCCTCGCGGATCGGCAGCGAGTCGGCCTGACCATAGACCGTGCACGACGAGCTGAAGATGAACGCGCAGCGCGGATGCTCGGCGGTGAACTCCAGCAGGTGGATGAGCGAGCCGAGGTTGTTGCGGTAGTAGGCGAGCGGCTTCTGCACCGACTCCCCCACCGCCTTGTGCGCGGCGAAGTGGATGATGCCGTCGAGATCGCGATGCTGCGCCAGCAGCGCAGCACAGGCCGAAGGGTCGGCGAGGTCGACGTTCGCCCACACTGCCTTCCTGCCGGCGATCGCGGCGATGCCGTCGAGCACCTCGGCGCGCGAGTTCGACAGGTTGTCGGCGACGATCACCTGGCAACCGCGCGCCAGCAACTCGACCGCGGTGTGCGAGCCGATGAAGCCGAGGCCGCCGGTGACGAGGACCTTCTTCATCTCACTTGCGCACGTAGCCCTCGAAGTCGCGGTGCTCCTGCTTGTAGAGCACTTCCTTCGGCAGCGCCTTGAACGCCTTGTAGGTGATCTCGAGGCCCTGCGCGCGGTTCACCTTCGGCTCCCAGCCGAGGATCTGCCTGGCCTTGGTGATGTCGGGCCGGCGCTGCGTCGGGTCGTCCTTCGGCAGCGGCTTGAACACGATCTTCTGCTTGGTGCCGGTCAGCTTGATGATCTCCTCGGCGAACTGCAGGATCGTGATCTCGTCGGGGTTGCCGATGTTGATCGGATACGGGTAGTCGCTGTGCAGCAGGCGCCAGATGCCCTCGACCAGGTCGTCGACGTAGCAGAAGGAGCGCGTCTGGTTGCCCTTGCCGAACACCGTCAGGTCCTCGCCGCGCAGCGCCTGGCCGATGAACGCCGGCAGCACGCGGCCGTCGTTGAGCCGCATGCGCGGGCCGTAGGTGTTGAAGATGCGGATGATGCGCGTCTGCAGCCCGTGGTAGGTGTGGTAGGCCATCGTCATGGCCTCCTGGAAGCGCTTCGCCTCGTCGTAGACGCCGCGCGGCCCCACCGGGTTGACGTTGCCCCAGTACTCCTCGGTCTGCGGGTGCACGGTCGGGTCGCCGTAGACCTCGCTGGTCGACGCGACCAGGATGCGCGCGTTCTTCGCCTTCGCCAGGCCGAGGCAGTTGTGCGTGCCGAGCGAGCCGACTTTCAGCGTCTGGATCGGGATCTTCAGGTAGTCGATCGGCGACGCGGGCGACGCGAAGTGCAGGATGTAGTCGAGCGGTCCCGACACGTGGACGAAGGTGCTGACGTCCTTGTGGTAGAAGGTGAACTCCTTCTTCGGGAACAGGTGCTCGAGGTTGCGCAGGTCGCCGGTGATCAGGTTGTCCATCCCGACCACGTCGTAGCCTTCGCGCAGGAAGCGGTCGCACAGGTGCGAACCGAGGAAGCCGGCGGCGCCGGTGATCAGGATGCGTGGCATGCGCGGCGCTCCGTCACTTCACGCCGATGCCGGCGTAGTGGAAACCCAGCGCCCGCAGTTCGGGGCCGCTGTAGATGTTGCGGCCGTCGAACACGGCCTGGTGCTTGAGCGCCTTCCCTACGCGCTCCCAGTCGGGCACGCGGAACTCACGCCACTCGGTCACCAGCAGCAGCGCGTCGGCGCCCGCCAGGGCTTCGTAGGCGTCGGTCGCGTAGCGGATGCGATCGCCGATCATGTGCCTGCTCTCCTCGATGGCGACCGGGTCGTAGGCGGTGACCGTAGCCCCGGCGGCGAGCAGCTGCTCGCAC
Organism: Planctomycetota bacterium; assembly: GCA_049276695.1. GTDB lineage: Bacteria > Planctomycetota > UBA1135 > UBA1135 > UBA2386 > UBA2386. Next base: position 1,995 of record JBASWX010000372.1, on the reverse strand, counting down.
AGCACCAGCGAGGGCGCTTCGCGCATGTCGTTGGTCTCCGGCTTGAACGACAACCCCCACATCGCGAAGTGCCGGCCCTTCAGGTTGCCGAAGTGCTTCTGCACCTTGGTGAACAGCACGTGCTTCTGCGCCTCGTTGACGTCCTCGACCGCCTGCAGGATGCGCAGCGCGTAGCCGTTGTCGCTGCCGGTGCGCACCAGCGCCTTGACGTCCTTCGGGAAGCACGAGCCGCCGTAGCCGATGCCCGGGTAGATGAAGCGGTTGCCGATGCGCGGGTCGCTGCCGATGCCCTTGCGCACCTGGTTGACGTCGGCGCCGAGCAGTTCGCACAGGTTGGCGATGTCGTTCATGAACGAGATCTTGGTCGCCAGCATCGCGTTGGCCGCGTACTTGGTCATCTCGGCCGACGGCACGTCCATGAACAGCACCGGGTGGCCGTTCAACGTGAACGGCTTGTAGAGGCGCGCCAGCACCTCCTGCGCGCGCTCGCTCTCGACGCCGCAGACGATGCGGTCGGGCTTCATGAAGTCCTCGATCGCCGCGCCTTCCTTCAAGAACTCGGGGTTGCTGGCGACGTCGAACGCGAGCGCCGCACCGCGCTTCTTCAGCGCAGCACCGAGCTCACGCTTGACCTTCTCAGCGGTGCCGACCGGCACCGTGCTCTTGGTGATCACGACCAGGTAGTCGGTCATCGTCTCGCCGATCTCCCTGGCGACCGCCAGCACGTAGCGCAGGTCGGCGCTGCCGTCCTCGCCGGGCGGGGTGCCGACCGCGATGAACGCGGCCTCGGCGCCGGCGATCGCTTCCTTCAGCGTCGTGGTGAACTTCAACCGGCCCGACTTCGTGTTGCGCTCGACGATCGCTTCCAGGCCGGGTTCGTAGATCGGCAGGATGCCCTGGCGCAGGTTCGCGATCTTCTGGGCGTTGACGTCGACGCAGGTGACGGTCATGCCCACGTCGGCGAGGCACGAACCGGTGACGAGGCCCACGTAGCCGGTTCCAACGACGGCGATCTTCATGACGGGGACGGGTGGAGGACGGAGGGTTCTGGGTCGCTGGCAGCGACGCCGTCGCGTGCATCGGCAAAAAGCCGGTCGGGCGGCGAGCGGAAACGATCGACCCGGGCACGCGGCGAGGCTGGCCCAGGCCCCGTGGTACGGGGCGAAGGGTTCTAGCCGAAGGCCCGAGCGACGGCCACAGCCTCGTCTGCCTATGCTGCCCGCGTTGCCGCCATGCCCGAGGCTCCTGACCCTGTCGACCGGTCGACTCGCGGTGCGTCCTCGACGACGCTGGTGGTGCTGCTCTACGACGAACTGCGGCAGCTGGCCGCGGCGCGGCTGCGCGGCGCCCCTGCCGGCCAGACCCTGCAGCCGACGGCGTTGGTGCACGAAGCGTTCCTGCGTCTGCAGCAGCGCGGCCAGGGCGCGTGGGACGGCCGCCGACACTTCTTCGGCGCCGCCGCCCGCGCGATGCACGACATCCTGGTCGAGCGCGCGCGCGCCCGGTCGCGGCAAAAGCGCGGTGGCGGCGCCGCGCAGGTCGATGTCGATGCCGTCGCCGACTCGATCGCGATCGCGGAACCCGACGTCGACGTGCTGGCGTTGTCAGAAGCGCTCGAGCAGCTCGCCCGCGAGGACGAGCGCAAGCACGAGCTGGTGCTGCTGCGCTACTTCGCCGGCCTCGAGCACCAGCAGATCGCCGAACTGCTCGGCGTCTCGCTGCGCACCGTCGAACGCGACTGGCGCTTCGCGCGCGCCTGGCTGAAGGCGGCGATGACACAGCCATGACCAGGGCGCCCGACTCCCGCCGCGTCGAGGCGCTGTTCCACGCCGCCGACGAGCTGCCGCCGGACGGGCGGCGCGCGTGGCTCGAGCAGCAGTGCGCGGGCGACACAGCACTGCTGGCGCGCGTGCTCGAACTGCTGCACCTCGCCGACGAGCCGGAGGTACTGGCGACCCCGGTGCCCGCGGCCGCCGACCCGGCACCGCCGTCCGG
>JBASWX010000371.1:0-7667 GCA_049276695.1 Planctomycetota bacterium | reverse complement strand
GTCCAGCGCCGCGACCAGGCGCTCGCGCTCGGCCAGCATGCCCGCGTCGGCGCGACCGATCGCGACCTCGCTGACGATCTCCTGCAGCCGCCGCATGCGGGCCAGGCCCTGTTCGCCTTGCCGCGCGGCCGCCTGGTTCTCGAGAATGCCGCGCGCCACCTGGCCCTTCCAGGCCAGGACCCGCGCGTAGACCTCCGCCGGCGTCATCGTCTCCGGTCGTGCCGCGGTCCACGCCAACAGCAGTTCCAGGTCCTGGCGCTCCTGCCTGACCGTCTCGAGGCGACCCGTCTCCGACAACGCCGGCAGCATGCGCTCGAGCATCGTGCTGAACGAGTCGAGGTTGGCGACCAGTGCCGCGCAGGCGCCGCCGGCGTCGTCGAGATCGTGCAGACACCGGGCCAGCGCCGTGCGCGCCGCATTCATGGTGCCATCGACCTCGATACCGAGCGCCTTGCCGGCGGCGAGCGCCTCGCGCAGCGGCACCACGGCCTCGGCGTGACGTTGGTCCGTGGCCAGCAGTTCGCCGGCGGTGACCAGCAGCGAATAGACCTGGGTGTCGGCAGCCCCGCCGTCGCGCGCCTCCGCCAGCGTCCTGGTCGCCAACTCGACCGCCGGCCCGACCTCCCCCTGCGCCGCCATGATGCGCGCCAGCGTCGCGACCCGGAAGTTCCGCTCGAACGGCGGCAGCGCCGGCGACGCGGTCAGCGCCTGTTCGGCCAACCGACGCGCCTGCACCAGCTCGCCGCGCAGCCGGTGCAACCACGCCAGCGAGCTCGCCGCGGCGCCGGCCCACACGGCACCGACGCCCTTCAGCTGCGCGCCGATCTCGACGCTGCGGGCCAGCAGCGGCTCGGCGTCGTCGAGGCGACCGGCCTTCAGCAGCACGTAGCCCAGTCCGTGCAGGGAGTGCCCGTGCCGCGCGCTGCCCGGTTCGGCCTTGGCCAGGAGATCGACGGTCTCCTGGACCAGGGCGCGCGCCCGCTCCACCTCGCCCAACCGCAGCAGCACGCTGGCGAGATCCTGCAGCGCCTGGGCCTGCAGTGGATGTTCCGGCGCGCGCCGGCGGCCGTATGCGACGCCCTCTTCCATCAGTTCGCGCGCCGCCGCGAAGTCGCCGAGCAGGCTGTGGCAGACGCCGAGATTGACCAGGACGCCGAGCATCGCCCGGCTCGGCGGCGTCTCCCGCAGGATGCCGCGGGCCCGTTCGAGCAGCGGAATCGCCGCCGCCGGATCGTGCTTCTGCACCAACACGGTCGCCAGATTGCTCAACGCGACGGCGATGCGCTGGTGTCCCGGCGGCAGCTTCGCTTCGCGGATCGCCAGCACGCGCTGCGCAACCTGCAGCGACTCGTCGATCGCACCGCGCGGCGACAGCTGGTTGAACAGCCGGACCAGGGCCTCGGCCACTTCGATGCTGTCGTCACCGTGCTCCCGCTCGGCCGTCGCCACCGCGGCGCGAGCCGTGGCGACCGGATCGGCCGGTTCCTGCGGCGACAGCACCGCGAGCACGAACGCCAACGCGAGCATGGCGCCATCGCACCACCGGCGCGACCGCTGTCAAGTCGGCACCACGACGCGACGCCGCGCGCGCGGCCTTTTGGTTGCAGTCGGCTGGCCGCCCGCGACGATGCTGCCGGCACCCCGATGACCATCCGGATCGAACGCGCGACCGATGTCATGGTGGTTGGCGGCGGCTTCGCGGGAACGCACTGCGCCGCGCGACTCGAGCGCGTGCTCGGGAAGGAGCGCGTGATCACGCTGGTCAGCAGCGAGAACTACACCGTCTTCCAGCCACTGTTGCCGGAAGTGGTCGGCGGCGCGCTCGACCCCGCGCACGTGATCAGCCCGTTGCGCCACCTGCTGCGCCGCACCACCGTCGTGCGCGGCGAAGTGATCGGGATCGATCTCGGCGCCGGCGGCGGCGGGGCCGGCACCGTGACCGTCGCCGCCGAAGGCGTCGACGAACACACGGTGTTCGCGGCCGGCCACATCGTGGTCGCCCTCGGGTCGGTGGTCGACACCAGCCGCATCCCCGGCATGGCCGAGCATTCGCTGCTGATGAAGAACGTCGCCGACGCGCTCGCCCTGCGCCACGCGATCATCACGCGCCTCGAACGCGCGGTGCTGGAACCCGACCCCGCCGAGCGGCGCGCGCTGCTGACGTTCGTGGTCGTCGGCGGCGGCTTCTCCGGCGTCGAGACCGCGGCCGAGATCAACGACCTGATCCGCAGTGCGATGCGGTTCTTCCCGTCGCTGGTACCCGAGTGCAAGCGCGTCGTCTGCATCCACGCCCGCGACGCCATCCTGCCCGAACTGGACAGCCGCCTCGGCGCGCACGCCCTCGCGGTGCTGACGAAGCGCGGTGTCGAGTTCCGGTTGAACGCCCGCACCCGCGCCGCCTCGCGCGAAGGCGTCTACCTCGCCGACGGCGAACTGATCGCGACCCGTACTATCGTCTGCACCGTCGGCAACGCGCCGCACCCGATCCTGAAGGGCCTCGCGACGACGGTCGAGGGCCGCCTGCCGACCGACGAGTTCCTGCGCGTGCAGGGTCACGACCGCGTCTACGCGATCGGCGACTGCGCGTGGGCTGCGGACGGCCACGGCGGCATCTGCCCGCCGACCGCGCAGTTCGCGACGCGGCAGGGCGAGGTCGCCGCCGCCAACATCGCCGCCGCGATCCAGGCGCGACCGCTGCGCGCGTTCCGCCACCAGAGCCTCGGGCAGCTGGCGACGCTCGGCCACCGCAACGCAGTCGCCGCACTCGGCCGGCTGCGCATCACCGGGTTCCTGGCATGGTGGCTGTGGCGCACGATCTACCTGCTCAAGCTGCCGCGGCTCGATCGCAAGCTGCGCGTGATGCTGGACTGGACGCTGAACCTGTTCTTCCCCCGCGACCTCAACGCGCTGGCGCTGGCGCCGACCCACGGCCACTCGACGATCCACCTCGAAGCCGGCGAGACGTTGTTCCGCCAGGGCGACCCGAGCGCCGCGTTCTACGTCGTCGACTCGGGCCGCATCGAACTGACGCGGCGCGACGACGACGGCTGCACGCTCGGCTGCGACCAGCTCGGTCCGGGCGAACACTTCGGCGAAGGCTCGCTGCTGCGCCGTGCGGTGCGCGCGACCACCGCAATCGCGGTCGAACCGTCGACCGTGCTGTCGTTCCCGGCGCAGGAGTTCGCGGTGTTGACCCGCAGCTTCGCCGCGCTGCGGCGGCTGCTGGAAGCGACGTCGCGCCGCTTCCAACCGGCGAGCAGCATCATCCCGGCGTGGGTGCCGGCCGAACGGCTGCGCCGGCCGGTGCGCGAACTGATGACCGCGTCGGTGGTGACGATGCCGCCCGGCACGACGCTGCAATCCTGCCTCGCCGAGCTGCTCGCGCGCCGCATCAACGCCTTCCCGCTGGTCGACGCCGCCGGCCGGCTCACCGGGCTGGTCACCAGCACCGACCTGTTCGCGGCGCTGCGGCGCGACGTCGACCTGAACGCGCCGCTGACGACGTTCGCGACCACGCGCCTGCAGTGCCTGCCTGCGGACGCTCCGATCGAACAGGCGGTCGAGATCATGCGCCGCCGCGATGTGAAGCACGTGGTGGTCACCGATGGCGAGCAACGCGTGGTCGGCATCGTGTCGATCAAGGACGTGCTCGCGATGGTGCTCGAGGCGCGGCCGGTCGCGCACACCTGATGCTGGAAGGCGGCCGCGCCCGCCGCGGCCTTGCGCCCGGCCGTGCCGCGACCGGGATCGAAGGCACTCGCGGAAAAGCCCTGCGAATCTGCGTGCGCCGCGCGCCGGATGGTTCTTGGGCAAGCGGACCCGGCCGACGGGCCTGTACCGATGGGCCGGGTCCAAGATCCCCATGAAACCCACCTCCCTGCTGACGATCGCTCTCCCCATCCTCGCCGCCACGCTGTCCGCGCAGACGCCCGACCACCTGGTCGGCATCACGCGCGCCACGCCATTCCTGCGGCACGTGAGCCACGCCCCGTGCGCGATGCTCGCGCAGTGCCCGTTGCCCATGCCGAGCGCCGTGCTGCTGCCGGCCTTCGCCGGCGGCACCGCCTGGGACCCGACGCGGTCGGGCGCCTGGGTCACGAACGGCACGCTGCTCGGCAAGTTCGACGACAACTGCACCGTGCAGTGTCCGCCGATGCCCATTCCGACGCTCGCTGCGAACGCGTTCATCACCGGGCTCGAAGTGGTCGAGGGACCCAACCAGCTGTGGATGATCGACAGCCTCGGCAACCTGCACCGCTACAGCAACACCTGCCCACCCGCCCCGCTCGGCGTCTGCAACACCGGTCTCGGGCCGACCGCCATCGGCAACGTGACCACCGGGCTCGCGGTCGATGAACTGCAAGGCATCGTGTTCATCGCGCACCCGATCTTCCCGAACGGCCCCAACCGCATCGTCGTGTCGCTGCTGGCCGCGCCGTGCGTGCCGGTGTCGCAGTTCGTGTTGCCGGCGTGCTTCCCCGGCTTCGGCGCCGTGCTCGGCCTCGCGTGCGACTGGGGCAACCGCATCCTCTACGCCACCGACGGCGTCGGCACGATCGCGCTGAACTACGGCTTCGTCAGTCCGGCGATCGTGCTCGGCCCGATCACCTGCTGTCCACCGATCGCCGTGATCGGCGAACCGATGATCGGCCTCGCGATCCGGCCCGGTCGCGCCACCTCGGTCGGCGGCCCGTGCGCCAACGGCCCGTGCCCGAACTGCCCGATGGTACACTCGCTGCGCAACGACCCGTGCCTCGGCAACGCGCAGTTCACGCTCGGCCTCGACCAGGCGCAGCCGAACGCGTTCGCGCTGCTGGCCGTTGGCGCTGGCCCGTGCATGGTGCCCGGCATCGTCGGCTTCCCGCTGTGCGGCCCGCTGCACACGATCCCACTGCTCGGCACGCTCGGCCCGAACCTGACCGGCGGCGGCTTCGCGCCGTGCGACGGCAGCACGAACTTCAACATCCCGCTGCCGGTCGCCGCCGGCCTCGCTGGCATGGTGTTCAGCTCGCAGGCGGTGACGATCTGCGTCTCCACCACCGGTGCGCTCGGCTTCGGCATGAGCAACTGCTTGAGCTGGCAGCTGCAGGGCAACTGACGCGACTTCTGCGCCTTGGACAGGGGCGAACCGGGCGGCCGCGAGCAACCTCGCGGTCGCCCGCTCTTCACCGTCAGTACGGAACGCGCGGGCCGAACGCGCGCCACGCCGCGAACGGCCGCTGGGCCTCGCCAGCGAGCAGTGCTGCGCTCGGCAACCGGCGCGCCGCCAACGGCAGCGCCAGTTCGTCGTACAGACGCGCATCGTCGAACCCGGCCGCCGCCGCGTCGTGCCGCGACGCGACGAACCACACGCGGTCGACACGCGCCCACAGCAGCGCACCGAGGCACATCGGACACGGTTCACACGACGCGTAGACCTCGGTGCCGGTCAGCACGTGGCTGCCCACTGCCTGCGCCGCCGCGCGCAGCGCCACCACCTCGGCGTGCGCCGTCGGATCGCGATCGACCACGACGCGGTTGGCGCCGGTCGCGACCACGGTCCCGCTGCGCACGACCACCGCGCCGAACGGCCCACCGCCGCGCGCCACCGACTCCTCGGCGAGGCGGATCGCGAGCCGCATGTGCTGTTCGGCGGGCGAAGCCATCGTCACCAGCGGTAGAAGCCCTGGCCCGTCTTCTTGCCGAGCTTGCCCTCGGCAACCATGCGCCGCATCAGCTCCGGCGCCTGGAAGCCAGCGTGGTTGAGTTCCTTCGCCAGGTAGTCGGCGATCGCCAGCCGCACGTCGAGCCCGACCAGGTCGGTCAGCCGCAGTGGCCCCATCGGGTGGCCGTAGCCGAGCACCATCGCCTTGTCGATGTCCTCCGCGGACGCGACCCCGGCCGCCACCATGCGGATCGCCTCGAGCCCGAGGCACACGCCGAGGCGCGAACTGGCGAAGCCGGGGCTGTCCTTGACCAGGATCGGCTCCTTGCCGAGCACCTTGCCGTAACCGAGTGCCGCGTCGATCGTCGCCTGGTCGGTCGCGTCGGTGCGCACCACCTCGAGCAGCGCCATCAGCGGCACCGGGTTGAAGAAGTGCATGCCGATGCAGCGGTGCGCACCCTTCACGCCCGCGAACACTCTGGCCAGCGACAGCGACGAAGTGTTGCTGGCGAGCACGCAACCCGGCGCCACGACCTCGCCGAGTTCGCGGAACAGCCGGTTCTTCAGCTCGAGTTGCTCCGGCACCGCCTCGATGACGAGGCCAGCGTTCCGGCACGCGCCCGCCCGATCGACCGTCGTGGTGATCCGGGTCAGCACGTCGTCGCGCTGCGCCGCGGTTACCTTGCCCTTGTCGACGCCCTTCTGCAGGAAGTCGCGGATGCGGCCGAGGCCCTTCTGCACGAACTCTTCGGTGACGTCCTGCAGCACCACGCTCGAGCCGGCCTGGGCGCACACCTGGGCGATGCCCGCCCCCATCGTCCCGGCGCCGAGCACCGCCACCTGGGCGTAGGTCATCTCGCTCATCGTCGACTCTCCTGCTTGTTCAGGAACGCGTCCATGCGCGCCTTCTTGTCGTCGCTGTCGAACAGCGTCGCCTGCACCGAACTCTCGAACGCAATCGCGTTCTCGTGCCCCGGCCGGCTCAACGCGTTCAGCGCGCGCTTGGCGCCGCGCACCGCCTGCCGGCCGTTCGCACCGATCTCGCCAGCCAGTGCCAGCGCCTTCGCGACCACCTCGGCATCGGGAACGACCGCGTTGGCGAGCCCGATGCGCAGCGCTTCGGCAGCGTCGACCATGCGGCCGGTGTAGATGAGCTCGCGCGCGCGGCCGAGCCCGACCAGCCGCGGCAGCCGGTAGGTGCCGCCGGCGGCCGGGATGATGCCGAGCTTGACCTCGGGCTGGCCCAGCTTCGCCGACTCGCCGAGCACGCGCAGGTCACATGCCAGCGCCAGTTCGCAGCCGCCGCCGAGCGCGAAGCCCTTGATCGCCGCGATCACCGGCGCCGGGAACTCTTCGATGCGGTTGAAGATGCCGCTGTTGATCGCCTTCAACGCGTCGCGTGAGCTGCGTTCGCGCAGCTGCGCGATGTCGGCACCGGCGGCGAACGCCCTGTCACCCGCTCCGGTGATCACCACCGCCGCGACCGACTCGTCGTGCCACAGGTCGTCGAGCACCCGGTGCAGCGCGTCGACCATCTGCTGGTCGATCGCGTTGCGCCGCTCGGGCGCGTTCAGGGTCAGCAGCACGGCATCGTCGCGCCGTTCGCTCAGGACTCGGGGAGCTTCGCTCATTCGCGGCGACGATCTTGCCGACCTCGCCTCGCCGGCGCCAACGCGCGCCCGGAATCCCCTCAGCCGCGCACCGCGACGATCTCGTAGACCGTCGGGCACTGGATGAAGTCGGTGTCGCTGTTGCGGATCGCCGCCAGGTCGGCGACCAGTTGCTCGCAGTCGGCCGCGGCCAACAACCCGCGCTGCACCAGCTTCGGCGCGAACGTGCGCCACCAGGTGTCCACCCACGCGAACATCGCGTCGGCGCCGCGCGCGATCCGCTGGTGCACGCGCAGCTGCTCGACGCGCATCCCGTGCCGCACCAGCATCGCCGGCACGCGCGCCATCACGTCCGGGTCGCCGCCCTGCTCGCGCCAGCTCTTCATCGTCGCCGCGACTGCGAGGTCGTGGCT
>JBASWX010000370.1:0-6272 GCA_049276695.1 Planctomycetota bacterium | reverse complement strand
AATGGCTGGCGCGGGCCAGCGAAGCGACCAGCGCTGGCAGCAGGCGGTCCACCGCCTCGGCGGCTCCCGGCAGCGGGAACACCTGGACGTCGCCGTCGGGCGCCAGCACGTACAGCAGGCTCGCCTCCGGAGCGACCGTGTACTCGAGCAGCAGTTCGCCAGGACGCAGCGTGCGCTGGATCTCGGCGACCGACGGCGGACGGGCGGCGGGCAGCACGCCGTCGACGGCACGCGCTCGCCGGCCAAGCGCCTTCTGCTGCTTCCGGGTCGCCGCCGTCAATTGTGTGCGCAGATCCGCCAGCACCGCTGCGGACGCACCCGGGTCCGCCCCGACCGGCTGCAACGCGAGCCGGTGCAACAGCCGGTCGACCTCCTGCCAGGCGGCGTCGAGTTCGTCGCGCAGGCCGCGCAATGCAGCCGTCGTGGCACGGTCGCCGCGGGCCTCAGCCCGCGCCGTGGCCTCGGCGAGCGGGTCGATGCCACACTGGGTGAGCGTCTCGAGCAGCAGCCGGCTGCGGCTCCGCTCGGCGACGGCGAGCGCATCGGCCGGTTTGCCGGCGGCGACCAGCAGGGCCTGCAGGCGCTCGTACGTTCCGCCTCGCTTCAGTTCGTCGAGCAACGACTTGCGCAGGTCGTCCGACAGCGCCCGGTTCCGGTCGGCCAGGCGTTCGAGCATGTCGCGCGCGGCCTCGAGCCGGACGATCGCTGCGGGCGCGCGGTCCAGCGCCTGCAGGCACGCGCCGATCCAGGTGAGGCACCGCACCGCCGCCACCTGGTCGACGTCGCCGAAACACGCCTCGTTCGTGGCGAGGGCCGCCGACGCACCGGCCAACGCCTTGGCGTGCTCGCCCGCCGCGGACTGGCAGGCAGCGATGGCGAGCTGCGTGGCCGCGATCTCGGGGTGGGCCCGGCCCCGGAACAGCCGCTGTTGCATCGCCAACGCCGCCTCGTGCTGCGCCAGCGCCGGCGGCAACTGGCCGAGCGCGGCGAGCGCGCTCGCGGTCGTGTTCATCGCCTTGGCGACGTCGGGGTGGTCGCGGTCCGCGTGGATGCGCCGCAGCATCGCCAGCGCCGCCTCGCTGACGCCGCGCGCTTCCTCGGCTTCGCCGAGTTCCAACAGGCAACCGGCGATGCTGGCGCGACAGAACGCGACCTCGACCACATCGCGCGCGCCGTGGATCCTGGTCCACATCGTCAGCGCCGCCGCGTGCCGTTCGACGGCCAGCGCCGGACTGCCGAGCCGCCGCAGGCAGTCGCCAACGCCATCCAGGCTGCGGGCAACCTCGAGCGACGCGTTCTGGCCGCCGAGGCGCTGCCGCATCGCCAACGCCTCCTCGTGCCGCCCCAACGCCACCGCGACCCGACCGAGCTGCTGCAGGCAGTGCGCGGAGTTCTGCAGGCTCTGCGCCACGCCCGGCTCGTCCGTCCCGGCGGCGAGCCGCTGCCGCATCGCCAGCGACTGTTCGAACAGCGCGAGGGCCGCGGCCGGGTCGCCCTCGCTGTCGCGGCACCAGGCGATGTTGTTCAGCATTTCGGCGACTTCGGCATCGTCGCCACTGCCCCGCCGCGTCCGGGCCTCGGCCAACGCCGCCTCGAACAACGGCAGCGCTTCGGCGGTCTTCGCCATCCGCGTCAGGCAATGCGCGTAGTTGGCGCGGGAACGCACCAGCTGCGGATCGTCGGCCGGGCACTGGAGTCGCTGCCACATCGCGATCGCATCGGCGAACAGGCGGGCCGCGGCCAGGAAGTCGCTGCGATCCTGCTTCAGGCTCGCCACGTTGTGCAGCAGCAGCGCGACCGCGGGCCGGTCATGCTCCTTCGCCCTGGGGCCGATGCACGCGAGTCCCTCGACGTAGCGCGCCATCGCGTCGTCGTGGCGGCCGATGTTCGCCAGGCAGTAGCCGAGGTTGTTGAACGCTTTCGCGATCAGTTCGGCGTCGTCGGTCAGGCGGCGCTGCATCGCACACGCGGTCTCGAAGTGCGGCAGCGCCTCCGCGGCCTTGTCGAGTTCGGTCAGGCACTGCCCGACCCACATGTGGCTGCTGGCGACGCCCTGATGGTCCTTGCGCGTGACCTTCTGCAGCAGCTCCAGCGACCCGCGCCACGCGCGCAGCGCCAGCTGCCAGTTGCGTTCCGCGCACAGCGCCGTCCCGGCGTGCGCGAACAAGCCGGCCAGCCGGTCGCGCTCACCGAGACTGTTGGCGCGCCTGGCCAGCGGTTCGAGCAGGTCGATCGCGCGCTGCCAGTCCTTCTTGTCGAGGGCGTCCTGGACCGCGGTCGTGCCTGCGCTGCCCTGCCCGGGCGCCGCAACGACGAAGACGAGAGCGAACGCGGCGAGAGCCGACCACCTCCGCATCCTGCCTCCGTCTCGCATGGGTCGACTCAGGCTATGCCGGCCAACGGGACGCTGACAAGCGCCGCGCGCCTCGGCGCGAGCCGCCATGCTGCATCGCGGCGTCCTGCCGGCGGCAGCCGTGAAGGACGCCCTTCACACACCACGTCGCTGTTGGCGCGGCGCGACTGGTGGCAGAGTCAAAACGTGCCGATCGTCAGCGTCAGCGCGTTCGTGCTGGTGAGGGCGACGATGTTGGCGACGGCATCGAGTTCGATCGGCACGACCTGCTGGTGCAGGACCTGGCCCGCGAGGACGACGGTGTTCGGGATCGCGGTCTGCGTCGTCACGCTGCCGGCAGTCGGCACGTACAGCACGAGCAGGTCGGGGCTCACCCACAACGTGCAGCCCGCGACCCCCTGCGGCAGGATCGACGGTAGCGACGTCGACGCGGTGGTGAGGCCGAGCACGGAGAGCGCGAGCGAGATCGGCGGCATCCCGGTGGCGACGGCGGTGAACGTCGAGCCCGTCCACGGCAGCGAGGTCGCGGTCAAGGCGTTGGCACCCCCGCTGCCGGTGCAGCCCGCACCGAAGGAAGCGGTGGCGGCGGGGCACGTCGTCGTCAGCTGCGCGACGTACGCAGAGACGACTCCGCTGGCAGCGGTGAAACCGCCCCCAGCCACGAGGTCTCCGGTCGGCAACGTCGTCAGGGCAAAGACAAAGCCGTTCACTCCTGATCCCAGCGCCGACCAACTCGTGCCATTCCAACGCGCGATGTTGGAAGCACTCACGCCCCCCGCCGAAGTCCAGTACCCACCGGCCACAAGGTCCCCGTTCGCCAACGTTGTGAGGGCCGCGACGGAGTTGCTGATACCCGAACCCAGCGTCGACCAGATCGCACCATTCCATCGCGCGATGTAGGAAGCGCTCACGCCCCCCGCCGCGGTGAATCTGCCACCCGCTACGAGGTCCCCATTCGGCAGCGTCGCCAGCGCGTAGACCCAGTCGTTCATTCCCGAACCCAGCGCCGACCAACTCGTGCCATTCCAGCGCGCGATGCGGGCAGCACTCACGCCCCCGGCCGAAGTGAAGTACCCACCGGCCACCACATCCCCGTTCGGCAGCGTCGTCAACGCGTAGACCAAGTCGTTCATTCCCGAACCCAGCGCCGACCAACTCGTACCATTCCATCGCGCGATGTTGGAAGCAGCCACGCCCCCCGCCGAACTGAAGAGCCCACCCGCCACGATATCCCCGTTCGGCAGGGTCGTCAGAGCCGACACAGCGCCATTCACTCCCGAGCCGACGGCCGACCAGGCCGCGCCATTCCACCGCGCGATGCGGGCAGCACTCACGCCCCCGGCCGAAGTGAAAAGCCCACCCGCCACGAGGTCGCCATTCGGCAGCGTCGTCAGGGCGTTGACATCAGCGTTCATCCCCGTACCCAGTGCCGACCAGTTGCTGCCATCCCAGCGCGCGATGCGGGCAGCACTCACGCCCCCGGCCGAAGTGAAGTACCCACCGGCCACGAGGTTCCCGTTCGACAGTGGCGTCAGAGCCAGGACTTCGGCATTCAGGCCCCACCCCAACGCCGACCAGCTCGCACCATTCCAGCGTGCGAGGTTGGGAGCACTCACGCTCCCCGCATGAGTGAACCACCCACCCGCCACGATCTCCCCGTTCGACAACGTCGTCAGGGCGTAGACCAGGTAGCTCACTCCCGTACCCAGTGCTGACCAGCTCGTGCCATTCCAGCGCGCGATGTTGCCCCCACCCGCAATGAGATCCCCGTTCGGTAGCGTCGTCAGCGCAAAGACAGTGGCGTACATCCCCGGACCCAGCGGCGACCAGCTTGCACCATTCCAACGCGCAATGTAGGAAGCGGTCACGCCCCCCGCCGCGGTGAAGACCCCGCCCGCCACGACGTCCCCGTTCGGCAGCGTCGTCAGCGCAAAGACACGGTCGTTCATTCCCGTACCCAGCGCCGACCAGCTCGCGCCATTCCAGCGCGCGATATAGGCAGCACTCGCGCCGCCCGCCGAAGTGAAGTTCCCACCCGCCACGAGGTCCCCGTTTGGCAGGGTCGCCAGGGCGTTGACAGAGACGGTGCTGAACATGGGGCCCATTCCCGAACCCATCGCCGACCAACTCGTGCCATTCCAGCGCGCGATGTGGAAGGCAGTCACGCCGCCCGCCGAATAGAACAACCCACCCGCCACGAGATCCCCGTTCGGAAGCGTCGTCAGGGCAACGACCCAGCCGTTCACTCCCGTACCCAGCGCCGACCAACTCGTGCCATCCCAGCGCGCGATGCCGCCGGTAGGCACGCCCCCCGCCGAAGTGAAGGTCCCACCAGCCACGAGGTCGCCGTTCGGCAGCGTCGCCAGAGCATAGACGTGGTAGTCCATCCCCGAACCAAGTGCCGACCAGACACCGGTTGCTGGATCGTAGGTGGCGATGTAGTTGGCGACGGCCGAGCCCGCGACATGGAAAAGACCCCCGACGACCAGCACGGGCTGCAGCGGCCCAGCACCGTCGGGGTCCCACATCGTCGTCGCCCGGACGATGCCATCCGTACCCGGCACACCCTGGCCCGGCAGCCACTGCGTCGAACATTGGGCTGGGATCCGGGCGCCCACCGCAGCGACGAATGCCAGGGCCACGGAGAACGCGACGCGTGTCGGGCGTGGAATCATGGAACGACCCTGACCGGAGCTTGCAACGCAACCTGCGGTCGCAACGAGTCAGCAAGGCTACCAGACCCGGGCTTCGCGGTGTGCAGCGGCCGTACCACGCCGTGCCGCGATCGGTACGTGGATCAGTCCGACGACGGACCCTGCCGGTCGCGCTTGATGTCGCCGCGCTGCCGCTTTTCGTCGACGCGGCGGCGCTGGCTGCCGCGCGTCGGCTTCGTCCGGATGCGCTTCCTGCGGCGCACCAGCGCCGTGGCGATCAGGCCGCGCATGCGTTCCATCGCCGCCTCGAAGTTCTGGAACTGGCTGCGGTGCTCGCTCGCGGTCACGCACAGCCGGCCCTCGGCGTCGAGCCGCCCGGCGAACGCTTCGCGGATGCGCTGGACGTCCTCGGCGCCGAGCACGGCTGCGGCCGCCGCGAGGTCCAGGCGGAGGTCGACCTTGGTCTCGGTCTTGTTGACGTGCTGGCCGCCGGCCCCGCCGCTGCGCGCGAAGCTGAGGTGGAAGCAGTCCTTCGGCACCATGCGGCCGTCGCGCAGCCAGAGGTCAGAGCGCGACACGGGCCACCCATTCCTGTTGCGGCGACTGCCGCTGGTGCCAACCCGCAGCCAGCCACGCCGCCCCGGTGGCCGCCGCGCGCGGCGCAATCGTGCGCGGTGACGCGGCGCCGAAGGTCGCCAGTCTCGCCCGCAACCGTTCACTGATCGCCGGTGCCTGCAGCAGCACACCGCCGCCGAACGCAACCGCAAGGCCGCGCCAGTCGAGCCCGGCGGAACGCACCGCCGCGTTCGCCAGCATTGCCAGCCCCTCGATGCCGGCCTCGATGACATCGTTGGCGACCGCGTCGCCACCCTCCGCGGCGCCGAGCACGACGCCGAGCCTGGCCGCGACCTGCCCCGGCAGCATCTGCTGCAGCACCGCACCGAGCCGCTGCGGCGACGGCGCCCCGAATGCCACCGTCAGCAAGGCCGTCATCGCGGTCGGTGGCCCGAGTCCGTCGACCGCGAGCAACGCCGCCGCCGCCGCGCGCCGCACCAGGTCGTAGCCGCTGCCCTGGTCGCCGAGCAGGTAGCCGCGCCCGCCAACGCGGTGCAGTTCGCCGTTCGTCGCGCGCGCGATCGCGAACGAGCCGGTGCCGGACCACAGCAGCACGCCGGGCCCGTCGGCAAGCCCCGCCGCCGCCGCTGCCAGCACGTCGCCGACGACTGCGACCGGGAAGGTGATGCCGGCAGCGCGCAGGCCAGCGC
>JBASWX010000369.1:0-5229 GCA_049276695.1 Planctomycetota bacterium | reverse complement strand
GGTGCGGATCGCGGCGTCCTGGTCGGAGGCATCGCCGGTGAGGATGTCCTGCAGCAGTCGGTCGGTGTCGGTCATGGTTGCTCGCCGTCCCCGGGCAGTCGCCGGCGGATGGCCTCCAAGGCGCGGTAGTACCTGGTCTTGACGCTGGCGATCGGGCAGCCGAGCACGCTCGCGATCTCGGCGAACGTGCGGCCCTCGAGGTGCTTGTGCTGCAGGATCTGCAGGTCCTGCGGTGACAGCCGGGTCAGCATCGCGGCGAGCTCGTCGCTCGCTTCGAGGTCGACGCTGGCCCGCGGATCGGCGACCTCGGGCACGCCGACGCTCTGTTCGCGGGCGGTCCGCGCGGCTTGCGCGGCGCGCAGCAGTTCGAAGGCGCCGAAGCCGAGCGCCCACGCTGGCAGTGGCATGCGGCCGTCGAAGTGCGTGAGCTTGCGCCACAGCGCGAGCAGCACGTTCTGGGTCACGTCCTCGAGCTGGTCGTGGGCCAGCGGCGAACCCAACCGGCGGTGCTTCGCCCGCAACAGCGCCGGCAGCCCGGCAAGCCGTTCGGCGAGGCGCCGGCGGGCGAGTTCGTCACCGCGCAGTGCCGCCCGAACGATGGCGAGGTCGGCGGCGGCCTCGGCGGCGCGCGCCGGCGCGGAGTCACGGTCCATGCAGCAGTGGCCACTGTAGCGATGGCAACGGTGGGTTGCAGCGGCGGGCGCCGTCGGCCGACCGCTTGCGGGTGGTGGAGCCTGCTGCTGCGAAGGCATCACGCGCTCTCTCGCGCGCGGCCTCCGGCGGTTTCAGGAATCCGCAGATTGCCGCGGCGATGGTTCGGTGGCCCTTTCCCGGGATTCCCGAAGCCCGCGGGGCCGGCCCCCGGGATAGCAGGTGCCGTGCCCCTGGGTCGAGCCTTGCCGGCCGGCTGCAGCGTCCGCTGCATCGACGAGATTCTCTCTGGTTGCTTTCAGAATGCCTGCTCACGTGGGCCGCTCTCCACCGTGGTGCTGGCCGCACAGGTTTCCGCGGCTGGCGCCACGGTGAGGGGCGTTTTCTCCGCCAAGGGCGCTGCAGGCTGACCCGGGCTGCGGCGACGGCGTAGGCTGTGGGGATGGAACTCCGGCTCGTCGCGTTGGCGCTGGCCCTGGCGCCCTGGCCGTCCATCCTGCCGGCGCAGCGCCCGCTGGCCGGTTCGCGACCGAACATCCTGTTCGTGTTCAGCGACGACCACGCCTGCCACGCGATCGGCGCGTATGGCTCACCGTTCGGTGCGACGCCGTGCATCGACCGGCTGGCGAACGGCGGCGTGCTGTTCGCCGCCAACTACTGCGGCAACGCGCTGTGTGGGCCGTCGCGCGCCTCGATCCTGACCGGGCTGCACAGCCACGCCAACGGCTTCTGCCGCAACGGCAACGTCTTCGACGGCAACCAGACGACGTTCCCGAAGCTGCTGCAGCAAGTCGGCTACCAGACCGCGATCGTCGGCAAGTGGCACCTGGAGACGGACCCGACCGGCTTCGACCATTGGCAGGTGCTGCCCGACCAGGGGCAGTACTACAACCCGGACTTCCTCGGCAAGGACGGGCGCGTGCGGCACGAAGGGCACGCGACCAACGTGACGACGCGCCTGGCGATCGAGTGGCTGGAACGGCGCGACGCGAAACGGCCGTTCCTGCTGCTGTGCCAGCACAAGGCCCCGCACCGCAACTGGCTGCCAGCGCCCGAGGATCTGGGGCTGTTCCGCGATCGCGACCTGCCCGAGCCGGCGACCCTGTTCGACGATCACGTGGGCCGCATGCCGGCGCGGGCGGCGACCGAGATGGAGATCGCGCGCCACATGACGCTGCACTACGACCTGATGGTGCCGCCGACCGACGCCGAGCGCGCGGCACTGTCGGACCTCGACAAGGCGTGGACGAACCAGCGCGCGCGCATGACCGACGCGCAGCGGGCGGCGTGGGACGCGGCGTTCGCCGCCGAGGACGCGGCGTTCCGGCGCGAGAACCCGCAGGGCCGCGAACGGGTGCGCTGGATGTACCAGCGCTACCTGAAGAACTACCTGCGCTGCGTCGCCGGCGTCGACCGCAGCGTCGGCGAACTGCTCGGCTGGCTCGATGCGCACCCGGAGGTGAAGGCCAACACGCTGGTGATCTACGCCAGCGACCAGGGCTTCTTCCTCGGCGAACACGGCTACTACGACAAGCGGTGGATGGACGAGGAGTGCTTCCAGATGCCGCTGGCGATGCAGTGGCCCGGGCACCTCGCGGCAGGAGCGAAGGTGACGCGGCTCACGCAGAACATCGACTTCGCGCCGACCTTCCTCGAACTGGCGGGCGTGCCGGTGCCGGCGACGATGCACGGCAGGAGCCTGGTGCCGCTGCTGGAAGGGCGCGAGGTAGCGTGGCGCGACGCGGTCTACTACCACTACTACGAGTCGCAGGCGACACACCGCGTGCCGGCGATGTACGGCGTGCGCACCGCGACCCACAAGCTGGTGCGCTACTACGAGCCGCAGTGGAACCAGGAGGAACTGTTCGACCTGGTCGCCGATCCGGACGAACGCGTGAACCTCGCCGGGGATCCCGCGCACGCCGAAGTGCTGGCGTCGCTGCACAAGCGGCTGGCGGCGTTGCGCGCGGAGTACGGCGACGACACCGGCGAACTCGGCGGCGGCGCGTTCCCGCACGTCGCTGGGATCGCGCGGGCAGTGCGCGACGGCGAGGGCTTCAAGGTGTGGGCGAATGCCGTGGGTGGGTTCCTGCTGCGTGCCACCGAGCCGGCGCGGCGCGTGCACGTCGCGGCGACGATGCGTTCGCTGGCCGCGAAGCCGCTGCGCAACGGCTTCCTGGTCGTGCGCGGCGACGGCGGCACCGAAGCGGTGCGCGCCGGGATCGAGTTCGGGGTGCGCAAGCTGGTGCTGCTGATGCCCGGCGGCAAGCCGGCGCGCCTCGACGTCGCGATCGAGTGGGACGGCAAGAGTGCGATCGAGATCGACCTCGAAGTCGATCTCGACGCGGGCCGGGTCACGGTGGCAGCGGCTGGGCAGCGACTCGAAGCCGTGCTGGTCCCGAAGTGGCAGGCGATCACCGCACAGGGCTACGGCGCGAGCAACACCGAGACCTGGTTCGGTGACCTGCGGCCGCGCTGACACGGCGCGTTTCGCCCGGACTGGTCCCGGCGGCGTCCCGCCGCCGTGTACTGGCGTGCGGATGGCGTAGGATTCGCCGCCCATGGCGTCCCCCCCGTCCGCCGACCTGTTCCAGCCCGCCGCGTTGCCAACGAAGTCCGGCGCGGGGGGCCTCGTCGCGACGGGCGTGTGGCCAGCATGGCAGCGCTTCGCGTTCGCGTACCTGGCGTGCCACTGGCTGCTGTACGCGTTCCCGCGGCCGTTCGACGTCGTGCTCGGCACCTTCCAGCGCGCCCTGACCTGGGTGGACAAGGAGTTCGCGTGCGGCATCGTGTGGACGGAGCGGCCTTGGCGGTGGCCCGGGAAGTGGCTGCGGGAACTCGGCGACGTCGATGTCTGGTGGCAGCAGGCGACGTCGTGGATGGCCGAGACCGGCCTGACGCCGTACGAGGTCATCCACCAGCGCACCGGCAGCGGCGACACCGGGCATGGCTGGACGCAGGTGCTGGCGATCGTCGTGGCGTCGCTGGTGATCGCGGCCGCGGTGGCGGCGGCGTGGCGCGGCACCCTGTGGCCCGTCGTGTGGCGGTGGCTGCACCTGCTGGTGCGCTGGGACCTCGCATTCACCATGCTCGGTTACGGCTCCGCCAAGCTGTATGGCAGCCAGTTCGGCGAGCTCGGCCCGACGCGCCTGACCACCGAGGTCGGCGACGTGGCGCCGATGACGATGGTCGGCACCTTCATGCAGGCGAACCCTGCCTACGAGGTGTTCGGCGGGGTGTGCGAAGTGCTCGGCGGGTTGCTGCTGTTCCACCCACGCACCGCGCTGCTGGGGGCGTTGGTGACGTTCGCGACGATGGCCAACGTGTGTGCCATCAACTGGCTGTGCGATGTGCCGGTGAAGCAGTACTCGGCACACCTGCTGTTGTTCGCGCTGTTCCTGATGGCGCCGTGGCGGACGCGGCTGTGGGCGGTGTTCGTCAGCAACCGGCCATCGGCGCCGAAGACCGTGGCGATCACGGCGGCGCCCTGGGCGCGCTGGACGATGCTCGTGCTCGGGTCGCTGGTCGTCGGCACGCACCTGTTCCTGATCCACGTCCAGGGTGTTGGCGAGAAGCCGTGGCTGGTCGGCTTCGAGAAGTCGGCGCTGTACGGCGTCTGGCAGGTCGAGACGCTGCGTCTCGACGGCCAGGAGTTGGCGGCGACCGACCCTGGTCGCTGGCGCTACTTCGCGGTCGAACGCGGCAAGCGCGCCTGGACGAAGCCGGTGGCCGGACCGGTGCAACCGCTCGAGTTCACGCTCGCCGCGGACGGTGCGTCGGCGGCGGTGCGGGTGATGCGGCGCGAAGGGGCGGGCGAGGCGGAAAGCTGGCGACTCGAGGTCGGCACCAAGAAGGTGCCGGCGTGGAACCCGGTGCCGCTGCGCAACGAGGACCGCGGCGTGCCGATCGAGGTCGAGGTGCGCACGCTGAAGGCGAGCGGGACCTGGCAGGGCAAGCCGATCGAGTTCGTGTCGTTCGAGAAGCCGTGGAAGCTGAAGAGCGGGTTCCGGCTGCGCCAGGAGCTGCCCGACTTCTGGTGATCGCTGCAGCGCGCACCGATGATGCGCGCGTGGCCATCGACCTCGACGAACTGCTCGAAGCTCCGGTGAACGATGCCGGCGGGGCGCAGGTGACGCTGCGTTCGTTCCTCGGTGCGGGGCCGCTCGTCGTGGTGTTCCTGCGCCACTACGGTTGACTGTTCTGCCGCGAACGAGCGGCGCAGTTGCGCACGCGCGAGACGGAACTGGCGGCGGTGGGGGCACGCCTCGTGTTCGTCGGCACCGGGCTGCCGGCGATGGCGGCGGACTTCGCCCGCACGCACGCAGGACCGCACCCGGTATTGAGCGACCCGGCGAAGAAGGCGTTCCGCGCCGCCGGCGCGCGGCGGAGCGTGTTCACGGTGCTGCACTGGCGGATGCTGGGCAACCTGTGGCGGGCGCTGCGCGGGGGTTTCCGGCAGGGGCGCGTGCAGGGCGATCCGTGGCAGGCGGGCGGCGTGCTGGTGCTCGATCGGAACGGGGCGCTGCTCCACCAGGAACTGGACCGCAGCAGCGGCGATGCGCTGGACCTCGATGCGAT
>JBASWX010000368.1:0-1855 GCA_049276695.1 Planctomycetota bacterium | reverse complement strand
GCGCGGCCGCGTCGAACAGCACGGCGGGCTCACCGTGTTTCGGGTGTGGGGCACGCCGCAGGAACGTGGCTACGCGCACGGCCGGCTGCTCGCGCCGCGCATCGCCGCGGTCGCGCTGACCGAGTTCGCGGCGCGCTTCGCCCGCAAGCAGCCGCTGCTCGAGCAGGCGCGAGGGGCCGTCGGCCGCCTGATCGAGTATCCCGAAGACGTGCAGCAGGAACTGCAGGGGCTGTGGCAGGGGTTGCAGGACAGCAAGGTCGACCTGAACATGCCGGAGCTGGAACGCAGCTTCGACTTCACCGACCTGCAGATCGCCAACGCGCTCGACGTGTTCGGGCTGATGGGCTGCAGCAGCTTCACCGTGTGGGGGGGGCAGGCGCAGGGCGGCGGCGTGTTGACGGCGCGCAACTTCGACTGGCCGCTGACCGGGCCGCACATGCTCGAGCACACGATTGTGCTGGTCGAACATCTGGCGGGTGGGCGCGCGGTCGCCGGCGTGACCTGGCCCGGCTTCGTCGGCACCGTGACCGGCGTCAGCAGCGACGGCGTCGCGGCGTTCCTGCACACCGGCTCGGCGACGATCACGCTCGCCCCCGAACCGTCGTCGTGGCCGACCGCGATCGCGGCGCGCGCGATCCTCGAGCGCGGTGCCGGGGAGCCCGAGGTCGTCGTGAAGACGTGCCAGGAACTGCTCGGCTTCACCAGCCCGCCCGCTGGCTTCCTGACCCACGTCGTGCTGCCGAAAGCACCCAAGGACGGTCCGCCGGCGATGGTGTTCGAGACCGACAGCAAGCAGTGCGTGCCGGCCGCGGAGCCTGCCGGCCCCCACGTCTTGACCAACCACTTCCGGACCCGCACCGACGGCCGCAAGGCGAGCAAGGACAGCCTCGACCGCGAACGCACGCTGGTGCAGGGGGTGGGCGGCTGCTTCGACGTCGGCGACAAGGTGGTGTCGGTCGACGAAGCGTGGCAGATCCTCGGCAGCGTGCAGCGCGGCGGCACGCGGCCGCTCGGCACGCTGCACGCGCTGGTGTTCCGGCACGAACCGTGGTGCTTCGAACTGCGTGTTGCGACGCGCGGCGAGCAGGGCCTGGTGCCGGCCCCGGCGAGCCCGACGCGCTTCGCGCTGACGCGGAAGCAGTTGTTCGCCGACGGCGAGGACCTCGGCCGCTGAGCGGCGCCACGTTCCGATCGCATCGGAGCGTCGCACGCGGGGATTTCGCCGTTCCCGTGCCGCGGACACGCGCTACCCTTCTGCGCCCTCCGCCCGGCCGATGACCGCGTCTCCATGAACGAAACCACGGACCGCAAGGTGCCGGTCGGAATGTTCGTCGGCATCGCCGTGCTGTCGGCGTCGCTGCTGGCCTTCCAGGTGCTGCTGACGCGCGTCTGCGCGCTGCGGCTGGCGTTCCACTTCAGCTTCCTGATCATCAGCAACAGCCTGCTCGGCATCGGGGCGTCGGGCACGGTGCTGACCTTGCTCGAGGGCCGCTGGCGCAAGAACCCGGAGGCGTGGATCCTCGGCTGCTCGGTCGCCTACGTGCTGAGCCTCGGCGCGACGTGGTGGTTCGCGCTGGCGATGCCGGTGCCCGAGCGCATCGAGTTCGGGCTGCAGGGCGAAGCGCT
This sequence comes from Planctomycetota bacterium, assembly GCA_049276695.1. GTDB lineage: Bacteria > Planctomycetota > UBA1135 > UBA1135 > UBA2386 > UBA2386. The sequence goes on along the minus strand of JBASWX010000368.1, from coordinate 229 downwards.
CGGCCAGTTCCTGCTGTTCGCGGGCTTCAATCTCGGGCTCGCGGTGCCGTTCTTCTTCGGCGGTGGCGCGGTCGGGCTGATCCTGTCGGCGTACGCGAAGTCGGTGCACAAGGTCTACGCCAGCGACCTGCTCGGCGCGGGGCTCGGGTGCCTGCTGTGCCCGATCCTGCTGTGGCCGGTCGGTGCGGGCGGTTGCCTGTGCGCAGTCGGCGCGCTCGGGGCCCTGGCG
>JBASWX010000367.1:0-2061 GCA_049276695.1 Planctomycetota bacterium | reverse complement strand
GTGTGGCTCCGCTCGCGGTGCAGTTCGACGCGACCGGTGCCGGCAGCGGCGTCGTGCAACCGACCGGCGCGGATCCGGACTTCGCGACCTTCGGCTACCTGTGGACGTACGGCGAACCGGCGCCGGCCGACTGGACCGGCCTGCCCGGCAAGTCGCGCAACCAGAGCACCGGCTGGATCGGCGCGCACGTGTTCGAAGCGGCGGGCACCTACCGCGTGACGCTGAAGGTCACCAACGTCGCCGGCGTTGTTGCCGACTACCACCAGGACATCGTCGTCACCGACCCGGCGACGGTCTTCGCGGCGCGCACGTTCCACGTCGCCGCGAACGGCAACGACAGCAATCCTGGAACGCAGGCGCAGCCGTTCCTGACCCTGACCAGGGGCTTCGCGGCTGCGTTCTCCGGCAACCAGGTCGCGCGGCTGCTGTTCCGGCGCGGCGACAGCTTCACCTCGCCGATCCTGCAGACGCTGAGCAGCGGCACGGCGGCGACGCTGGTCAGTGCGTATGGAACGGGGGCGCGGCCGGTGCTGCGCTTCCAGGCCAACGACGGCGGCATGAACCTGAGCGCGCGCGGCGACGTGCGCTTCACCGACGTCGACATCGTGCCGCAGGCGCCGGCGATGCTCAGCTACGCGCGCGGCATCACGCTCGGCAACGACACGACCCTGCTGCGCTGCCGCATCGACGGCTTCGGCTACAACCTCGACGCCAACTACGTCAATCGAGTCACCGTGCAGGACTGCGAGATCTTGAACGGCGTCGAGTACGGGCTGTGGGGCTACAGCGCCAACCTGCAGCTCGGCAACCATCTGGCGGTGATGGGCAACCGCTTCGACCAGGCCGGCTACCACCTGACCCGCGTCTACATCAACCGCTCGCTGTTCCTCGCCAACCGCTACGAACGCGGCGGCTTCACCGCGATGGCGTGGGTGGGCCGCGACGCCGGCCAGCCGCCGACGCAGCTCAACTGCATCGTCGACAACTCGTACACCACCGAGACGCTCGACGTCGTCGCGATGGGGCCGGCGAACGCGCAGTTCAACGAGTACGCGCGCGGCTACCTGTTCGAGGGCAACCGTTTCTACAGCCGGGCGGCGAGCGGCAGCTGCCTGCGCATCCGCGGCTCTCGGGTCGCGATCCGCAACAACGTCTTCGACGTGACCGGGCGCCAGGCAGTCCAGATCGGGCCGTGGACCGGCAGCCCGGTGCCGGCACCGTCCGATGTCAGCGTCGAGCACAACACCAGCTACCGGGGCGCGGGCGCGCCGCTGGTGTTCCTGACCGCGCTGTCGACCAACCCGACCGTGGTCCGCAACAACCTGATGTTCTGTGCGCAGGGCGTGGCGTCGGCGCCGACGGGAAGCGTGACGCTGTTCCAGAACCTGACTGCCAACCCGCTGTTCGTGTCGCCGGCGACCGGGGACTTCCATCTCGGTGCGGGCAGCCCGGCGATCGGCACCGGCGTCGCGACCGGCGTGCGCACCGACTTCTATCGCGCCGCGCGCACGTCGCCGGCCGACGTCGGCGCGGTGCGGTCGAACTGACCGGCGAGCTGGCGGTAGAGATCGAGGAAGCTGCGCGCCTTCGTTTCCCAAGCGCAGCCCTGGGCGCGCTGCCAGGCCGCGAGTGCCAGCGCGTCGAGCTGGCCCGGTTCGCGGCACAGTTCGGTCGCGCGCGCGCGGATCGCGGCGACGAGCTGGTCGCGCGGGCCGAGCGGGACCCGGTGCCCGGCGTTGCCGCAGATCTCGGGCGGCCCACCGTGGTCGAGCACGATCGGGTACAGGCCGCAGGCCATCGCCTCGAGCAGCGCACCGCCGCCGAATTCGCGGATGCTCGGGAACAGGAACACGTCGGCGGCGCGCAGCTCGCGCAGCAGGTCGCCTTGCGGCAGCCAGCCAGCGAAGCGCACCTGCCCGGCGACGCCGAGCGTCGCGACCCGCGCGCGCAGCCGGGCCTCCTCGGGGCCCTTGCCGTACAACGTCAGCTGCGCGTCGCCGGCCTGCAGCAGCGGCGCCAGAGCCTCGACGCCGAGCTCGACGCCCTTGCACGGCACCAGCC
>JBASWX010000366.1:0-2560 GCA_049276695.1 Planctomycetota bacterium | reverse complement strand
CGGCTGCGCTGGCGGTCGCGGTCGTGGGACTGGCACCGATCGCCGAGGAACTGCTGTGCCGCGGCGCCGCCTGGCAGGCGGCGACCCGCCTCGGCCCGCCCCGCGTGGCCCTGGGCCTGACCGCGGTGCTGTTCGCCTTCCTGCACGGCTTGAACGGAGGCTACCTGCTCGAACTGCCGCATCGTTTCGCCGCTGGCCTGATCTTCGGCTGGCTGCGCTGGCGCACCGGCAGTCTGGTGCCAGCAGTACTGGCGCACGCGCTGCACAACGGGATCGCTCTCGCACTCGCCTGACGGATCATTCCGGGCGCAGCGCCGCGAAGCGCGGATCGCGCGCGGCGAGCCCAGCGGGTGTCTCCTCGGCGACGACTGCGCCGCGCTCGAGCACCAGCACGCGGTCGCAGAAGCGCAGGCAGTCGAGCCGATGGTCGACGACGACCAGCGTGCGTGAGCGAGGCAGCGCCGCCAGTGCCCGCGCCACGCCGAGTGCGGTGTCGCGATCGAGCGCCGCAAACGGTTCATCGACCACCAGCAGGTCGACCGCCGGCACCAGCGCACGCGCGAGCACCAGCCGCCGGGCTTCGCCGGTGCTCCAGTCGACGCCGCCGCTGACGCGCCGCGAGCACATCGTGTCGAGGCCGGCATGCAGCGCGCGTACCTTCGCGTCGAGCCCGACGGTCGCCAGCGCCGACCACAGCGCGTCGTCAGGAGGTGGCGCCGCCGTACCGAGCGCCAGGTTCGCGCGCAGCGACAGTTCGAACAGCGCCGCGTCCTGCAGCAGCAGCGACAGCTTCGCGCGCCAGGCCGGGAGCGGCCAGGTGCGCAGGTCGACGCCGTCGCCGGCGACGATGCCGGTGTCCGGGTCGTAGAGCCGCGCCAGCAGCTTGACGATCGTCGACTTGCCCGAACCGTTGGCGCCGACCAGGGCCACGCGTTCGCCGCGCGCGACGCGGAACGTGAGCCCGCGCAGCGCGTCGCCGTTCGTCTCGGGATAGCGGAACGTCACGTCGCCGAAGGCCAGCGCTGGCGCCGCCGGATCGGCTGCGGGTGGGGGAGTCGCCGGAGTGGGGGCCATCGCACTCTTGCGCGCCAGGAACTCCACCACCGGAACCAGGAACTGCCGGTGCTCGCGCTCACCCATCAGCGCCGCCAGCAGATCGCGCACGCCGTTCTGTGCGCGCTGCGCCGCCTGCGCCTGCAGCACCAGTTCGCCGAGCGACAACCCACCCGCCAGCGCCGTGCGCGCCAGCACGTAGTAGGCCGCGAACAGTCCCGCACTGGCCAGCGTCGTGACTCCCAGTTCGCCGCGCGCCCGCCTCCGCGCCAGTTCCGCCAGCGACTCCCGCAGCTTCGCCCGCAGCGACGCGAGCCGCGTTCCGAAGGCGACCGCGAGGTCGAGCAGGCGCACGTCCTTGCTGGTCGCGCGACCGGTCAGCACCGCGCCGGCATAGCCGGCGTCGCGCTGCGTGCCGACATTCTGGTCCTGCCAGGCGAGCCGTTCCCGGGCGTGGCGCGCGCGCACGAACGCGATCGGCAGCGCCGCGGCGGCAACCAGGATCGGCAACCAGATCGCGACCCTGGTCAGCCAGAGTCCCATGGTCAGCAAGCCAAGTCCGGCGACCAGCACGGCGAGGCCGTCCTGGACGAGGCGCACCGGCCGCTGACTCGCCTCGGCGCCGGCCTTCTGCAGCAGATCGTGGAACGCCGGGCGGTCGAAGTCGGCGAGATCGAGAGTCGCGGCGTGCGTCTGCACGCGCAGCACCAGCGCGTCGGTCAGGGCGCGGCCATGGTTCTCGCTCAGCACCGACACGAACGAGCGCAGGGCACTGCCGGCGAAGGCGACGAGGCCCGCAGCCAGCGTGGCGAGCGTCGCTGCGGCCAGCGCGTCGGCGGGGGTGTTGCGGCCAGCCAGGCCTGCAGCGACCGCATCGATCAGGTGCTGCATCGCCAGCAGCCCGGCGAACGGCAGCACGGCCTGCACGATGGCGAGCGCGGCCTGGGCAAACAGCGGCCGGCGGCCGGCCAGGCACAGCAGCGGCCAGGCGGCGGACCAGGGCACCGGCGCAGCACGCATCGCCATCGAGTGGTTCCGATAAGGTTTGTTATGCAAAACTCGGCGGGGGAGTCGCGTGCCGAGCGCGGCAGTACTTCACGGCCCCGTTCCCCCGGCCGCCAGCGGGTTCCAGACCAACCCCAGCCACAGCGTGACGTCCGGCGACGCCAACCCCTGCAGGTCCTCGCCGAGAGCGAGTTCGAGACCGAGGTCCGGGCGCAACAGCACCCGGCCGCCGGCCCACCCCAGCAGTTGCTCGCGGCTCGTCACCTTGGGGCCGAGTCCGCGCAGCGTCGACGTCTCCCACTCGACCTGCGCGAATGCGTGCAGCCAGTCGCACAGCGGCAGCTCGGTGCCGAAGCCGAGCGAAGTCACGTCGCGGAACGCCAGCCCGGCACGCGCCGCCGGACGCGGCGTGCCGGCGAAGGTGTGCTGGGCGGTTGCGTAGCAGGCGATCGCATCGGTGCGCCAGTCGAGCACGACGCCGAGGCCCGGCTCGACCTCGCCG
>JBASWX010000365.1:0-7945 GCA_049276695.1 Planctomycetota bacterium | reverse complement strand
GGCCCGCTACCGCGGCCGGCTCTCCGGCCCGCTGCTCGACCGCCTCGACCTGCAGGTCGAGGTCCCGGCGCTGCTCCCGGCCGAGCTGCGGGCACCCGAAGACGCCGCCGGCTCGACTGCGGTGCTGCGCGAACAGGTGCTGGTCGCGCACGCGCGGCAGCTCCACCGGCAGAGCCACGACGGCGAGGCCGTTCCCAATGCCCGGCTGGCCGACCGCGCACTGGTCAAGGCCTGCGCAGCCGACGAACCGGCGCTGCACGCGGTCGACGAGGTGCTGCGGCTGCACCAGCAGAGCGGGCGCGGCCGAGTCCGGCTGCTGCGCCTCGCCCGCACCCTCGCCGATCTCGACGACCGGCCCACCGTGCGCGAGGTCGACGTCTGGGAGGCGGCAGCGCTGCGCGGGTTCCAGGCGATCCCGGCAGTGTGAGCACGGTGCAGGTGGACTGCGAGGGCCTCTGACCGGATGCGAGTTCGCGGGTAGTCTCACCAGCCATGCGCAATGCACCCCTTGATGCCGAGGTCCGGGCCATCGACGTGACCGTCGGGCGCGACGCGTTCACGCTGCACCTCGCCGACGGTCGCCGCCTGTCGGTGCCGTGGGACTGGTCGCCGCGCCTGCTCGCCGCCAAGGGATCGCAACGCCAACACTGGCAGCTGCTGGGCCACGGCGAGGGCATCCACTGGCCCGATGTCGACGAGGACCTGAGCGTCGATGGGTTGCTCGCAGGCCAACGCTCGAGGGAACGCAGATAGGCTACTGGTCGTTCGGAATGCGAACCGACGGCCCGTCGTCACGGCGCGGCGCCGATGGCACCGGCGCCGGCTTGCCAGTGGCAGGCCGCCGCCCCGGCACGACGTCGCGCGGCCCGGCCGGCGGCTTGCCGTCCTTCACCTTGCCCTTGCCCCCACCCTTGCCGGCGCGCGACGCCAGCGGCCCCTGCAGCTTCGGCGCCAGCGAGCGCTCGTCGAGTTCGACGCTGCGGGCGAGGAACGCGAAGTCGCCGGCCAGTTCGTCCCACGCCCGTTCCGGCGCGATGCAGGCCAGCACCAGGAACTGACCCTGGTGCGGGATCACGTCGATCCAGGCGCGCGTCGCGCCATCGGCGCGCCGCCCGTTCGCGAGCAGACGGATCGCGGAACGGTCGCGCACCTGCACGTGCTCGCGACCGCGCACGGCCAGTTCGGGGTGCAGCAGCAGGAACCAGTTGGCGACCGCGTCGGCGGCGGAACCCAGCGGCGTCGCCGGTTCCAGGTGGTCGAGCCGGGTGAGGCTGACGGTGGCGCCGTGCATGTCGTCGGCGAGCAGCACCTGGCCGGGACCGGCGACCTCGCGCGCGACCCAGTTCGGGTTCGGCACCCAGAGCCCGAACGTGCCGCCCGGTTCGGCGGCGAGCGCGCCGGCGATCGTCGAGGCGCCGACCGCGAGGCGGGCACTGCCGGCACTGCTGGCGACCGCGACCAGCGCGGGGCCGGCGAGTTCGCGGCGCAGCGTGCGCGCGCCGGCGTCGACCCATTCGGCATTGCGGCCGGTCGCGGTGGTCTCGGCGACCTCGCGGACCTGGACGGTGCGGCCGGCGAACACGACGGCGCGCGTGCGGCTGGCGTCGTAGGCGCGGATCGTGAACTCCTCGTTGGCCGGGTCGAACAGCGTGCGCGGCCCGGTCGCCTGGCCGGAAGCGCGCGTCGCCGCGCGCAGCAGCAGCGGGAACGACGCGCCGTCGACCCACGGCAGGCGCCGTTCGCGCCGGCCCCAGCGATCGAGGTGCTGGACCGCCAACTGGTCGCCGCGCACCGTCGCCTCGACGATGCGCTCGTCGACGATGCGTTCGTGCGCCGCGGCGGTCTCGGCGCCGGGCAGTGCCAATGACGCCAGGACCGGTTCGCTGACGCGCTCGCGGTAGTACGAACGCACCGCGGCGCCGCTGGCATCGGCGGTCGCCTGCGCGGTGATCTGGTAGCGGCGGCTGCCCTGCTGGAACTCGTACTCCTCGCCGACGGTGAGGCTGCCGTCGCGCCGACGGGTCACCGCGGTCTGCAACCAGCCGATCGCCTGGCCGGTCGCGTCGTGCAGCACGAACCACTCGCTGCTCGGCGCCACCGCCGTGCTGGCCGGCGGCACCGGCGCCGCGCCGCGCCGCACCGACGCGATCTGCGCCTTGGACAGGCCCAGGGTCGCTCCGGCTTCGAGTTCGAGTTCGAGGTAACCGTCGAGTTCGGTGGTGATGCGGCCCGCAATCGAGTCGCCGTTCTTCAGTTCGACGACGTCGAGTGCCGGCGGCGGATCCTGCGGTGCGGGCAGGGGCAGCTGGCTGGCGACGAGCAGGGTCAGCGCGGGGAGCATGCAGGGGTCCTCGCTGCCGCTATCGAACCGCCGGTGCGACGGCCTTTACCGCGCTGTCGAAGATTCCGACGGTGCCGGACCGCCGCGTGCCCGCCGGGCGCAGAACGTCGCGAGCGCCAGCGGCACCAGCAGCAGCACCCACCACGACGCGCCCAGGATCGCGCCCCAGAACCGGCACGCGAGGTGGCGGCAGCCGCGATCCTCCCAGCGCACCGGCGAGTTGCGCTGCCGTTCGGTCTGCGGGCTGGCAGCGAACACCGCGGCGATGGCGCGACCATCGTGGTGCGGGCGCGCGGTCGCGTCCTCGAACTCGCCGCGCAGGCTGGCGAACGCGTAGCGCCAGTTCGCCAGCAGCGGCGTGAAGCGCACCTGCCAGCTCACCGGGTCGGCGGCGTCTTCGGGTTCGGCGACGATGCCGGACGACCACGCCGCCTGGTTGGCGAGCTGTACGACGCCGCGCGTCGGCGCGACGACGCTGGTCAGGCAGGCGAACGCCCCGCAGGCGACGAGCGCCCACCATGCCTTCGGCCAACGGCGCCACGGCAGGGTCTGCGGCAGCACGATCGCGAGCAGCAGCACGAGCCCGTGCGTCGCGTAGCGCGAACCCCAGCACTCGCCGCCCTGCCAGCCGCGCGCGCCGCCGAAGAACAGCAACGGGAACAGCAGGGCAAGCCACGCGAGCCAACGCCAGCGGATCGGCTGCCGCCACTGCAGGGCCAGCGGCAGTGCCAGCCACACCAGCGGCGACACCCAGGCCATGCCGCGTCCCGCGCCGAACAGCATCTTCGTCGCACCCAGCCAGATCGGCTGGTCGATCCAGGCATCAACCCGCGGATAGCCGGTGTCGAACGCATTGCCGAAGCGCGCATGGTTGACCGCCAGCAGCAACCCCGCGGCCGGCAGCACGCCGGCGGCGAAGGCAACGACGGGGCGCCAACGCCAGGGTCGCCGGCACCCGAGCAGGAGCAGCAGCCCGACCGGCACCAGCAGCGCTGCGTTCTGGTAGCGCAGCAGCACCGCAGCGCCGCCGCACAGGCCGCCGGCAAGCGCGGTGCGGGCACCGCCGCCGGCGTGCACGTTCGCCACGGCCAATACCGTCGCCAGCAGGAACGCGAGTCCTGGGCCATCGGACAGCGTCTCGCGGCCGAACGCGAAACACTGCGTCGCCAGCAGGATCGCCGAGGCACCGATCCACGCGTCGCGTTCCGCGGCGCCAAGCCGCCGCGCCAACAGCAACAGCAGGATCAGGATCGATGCCGCGCAAGCCGGTGGCACGATCGAGGCGATCAGTCCCTGGGTGATGACCGGCGCACCGCGTTCGTACTCGAGCGTGTGCTCGGCCTGCGCCGCCGGCCGCCCAGGGGCGATGCCCTGGCGGAAACCGGCATCGATGCCAGGCAGCGCGTGATCGAGGGCGCTGCCCACCGCGACGAAGGGCACCATCAACGCGACGTGGCCGATCGGGAACCACGTGTAGGCGACGCCATCCTGCCCGACCTTGCCGGAGATTCCGGCGGCGATCGCGCGCGCGGCGACGTCCTCCCTGGGCGTCGCAGCACCCTGGTCGGCGCGCCGGATGCCGGTGTCGCCGCGCTGGTACAGGTTGGTCGCCGCCAGCAGCGTGAACCCGGCGTCGTCCGTCTCGAAGTTGCCGTGCGCGACCGCGGCGAAGGCGAAGAACGTCGCCAGCCACGCCCACAGCAGACGCCGCCGGCCCGGCCGTTCGCCGTTCACTTGCCGCCTCCGAGGTGTGCAGGATCGACACCGAGCAACGGCAACGACCACCACCACAGCACCGGCACCAGCAGCGCTGCCGCCAGCAGGTCGACGCAGATGCCGGCCTTCACCATCTGGCCGAAGCTGATCTGCCGCGAACTGAACACGATCGTGTTCGGCGGCGTGGCGATCGGCAGCATGAAGCCGCACGACGCGGCGAGCACCGCCGGCAGCATCAGCACCAGCGGGTCGATCTTCGCGGCGATCGCGCCGTCGCGCAGCACCGGCAGCAGCAGCGTCGCGACTGCGGTGTTGCTGGCGATCTCGGACAGCAGCGTGATCGACAGGATCAGCAGCAGCAGCAGCACGACCGGGTGCACGGCCCCGATGTAGCCACCGAGCCAGGAGCCGAACGCCGCCGACAGACCGGTCGGCCCGAATGCGTCGGCCATCGCGATGCCGCCGCCGAGCAGCAGCAGCAGGTCGAACGGCATGTGCCGCGCCGTCTCCCAGTCGCAGAGGCGCGCGCGGTCGGGCGTGCCGGCCGGGATCAGGAACGCCAGGATCGCGACCAGCACCGCGACCGAGCCGTCGGCGATGTAGGTGTCGCGCTGGCCAGCGGGCACCAGCCACGACGCCCAGCCGTGCACGACCTCGGCCTGGCCCAGTTGCACGTCGCCGCGCGTCGCCCACAGCAGCACCGCGAGCCCGAACAACAGCGCGGTGCGCACTTCCGCCGGGCGCCAGCGGCCGAGCTGCCGCGCTTCCGCGAGCAGCACGTCACCGCGCTGCAGCCGCGCGCGCGGCACCGGCAGCGCGAACCGGGTCAGCACGAAGCTGGCGAGGGCCGCCAGCAGCAGCGTGTACGGCGCGAACGCCAGCACCCAGGACAGGAACGACACCGGCCGCGCACCCTGGGCGACCAGTTTCTCGTAGCTGGAGAAGAAGATCGCGTTCGGGGCGGTGCCGATCGGCGAGCCCATGCCACCGATCGAGGCGCCGAAGGCGATCGCGCACATGATGCAGGCGCCGAAGCTGGCTTGCGCCCGCGGCGCCAGTTCGCCGAGCGACCGCACCCGCTCCACCATCACGGTGCCGATCGGCAGCAGCAGCAGCGCCACCGACGTGTTGTTGATCCACATCGAGATGCAGGTCGCGGCAATGAAGAAGCCGAGCACGATGCGGCGCGGCGACGGCCCCAGCGCCGCGACGACGCCGAGCGCGATGCGGCGGTGCAGCCCGCACCGTTCGACCGCCATCGCCAGCACGAAGCCGCCGCCGAACAGCCACAGGATCGGGTTGCCGTAGCCCCTGGTCAGCTCCGCCGTCGACTGCACGCCGAGCAGCGGCAGCAGGGCCAACGGCAGCAGCGACGCGGCGGCGATCGGCATCGCCGCCAGCAGCCAGCACGAAGTGGTGAGCCCGGTCACGAACAGCAGCCGGCACGCGGGTTCCGCCGGCACCTGGTCCGGGAACGTCAGCGTGTGCCCGAACGCGTAACAGCCGAGACCGACCAGCAGCGCCAACAGCAGGCGCGGCCACGACACGGCGTGCCCGGTCACGGTCCGCCCACGCCGTCGGCGAGCCAGCGCAGGTACGCGGGCAGGCCGCCGCTGACCGCCAGTTCGAGGACCTCGGGCGTCTCGTACGGGTGCAGCGCGGCGATGCGTTCTCGCAGCGGCGCCGCACCCGCCCCGGTCGTCTTGGCGATCAGCAGACACTCGTCGGCGGCTTCGACCTTGCCCTGCCAGCGGAACCACGACTGCACGCCGGGCAGCACGTTGACGCACGCACACAGCCGTTCCTCGACCAGCTGCCGCGCCAGTTCGCTGGCGCCAGGCTTGCCGCGCGCCCCGCTCGCGGGCGCCGTGCACAGCACGACGAACGCGTCGGGCGGAGCGCTCATTTGCCGCGCGCCAGCCGTTCGGCCAACGCCGGGTGCAGCCCGGCGGCGAGGATCTTCGCCTGCGTGCGGCGGAAGTCGTAGGCGACGCGGTGGATCTCGGCGCGGTCGCCGTTGACGACCGCGAACGAAGCGCGGGCATCGCCATCGCGCGGCTGGCCGACGCTGCCGACGTTGACGATGCACGGCCCGTCGAGCTTGAACTCGCGCACGTCGTCGCTCGCCTGGGTGAAGCGGTAGTCCGGCCGGTGCACGCCGGGCCAGTGCGTGTGACCGACGAAGCACGGGCGGTCGATCAGCGCGAACAGCTGGTGCATCTTGTCCGGCTCCATGAAGCCGTCGCTCTTCAGCACGTACTCCATCACCGGATCGCGCGGCGAACCGTGGAAGAACAGGTAGCCGTGGTCCTGCATGCTCTTGGGCAGATTGCGCAGGAACTCGCGGGCGACCTTGCGGCGCGGCCGCAGGAACGACGGCTTGAGCTGGTCGCGGGTGAAGAACAGCGCTTCGCGCGCCAGCGGGTTGAAGTCGTCGAGTTCGTTGAACACGCCCCAGTCGTGGTTGCCCATGATGGTCCACTTGCAGCGGGCCATCACCAGCAGCGTCACGGGCAGCGGATCGGCGCCGTAGCCGACCACGTCGCCGAGGCACAGGATCTCGCGGACTCCGAGCGCGTCGATCCGGGCCAGCACCGCCTCCACCGCCTCGAGGTTGCTGTGCAGGTCCGAGATCAGCGCGAACTGGCTCACGTTCGCCTCGGGCCACCCGCAACCAGCGCCTGTTGCACCGCCGCTTCGATCGCCACCTCCGCCTGGTTGAGGCCGAGTTTCAGCGTCGCACCGGCGGCCTTCTTGTGCCCGCCGCCGCCGAACTGCGCGACGATCGCCTGCACGTCGACGTCGCCGCGCGCGCGCAGCGAGCACTTCACAGTGCCGTCGAACCGTTCCTTCAACAAGGCGACGACCTCGACACCCTCCAGCGAGCGCAGCGGATCGAGCACCGCGTCGGTGTCGAAGTCGGCGCGCGTCGCGCGTTCCATCAGCGCCTTGTCGAGGCTGGCCATCGCCAGCTTGCCGTGCAGCCGCAGCCGGTGCCGCGCCAGCGCATCGGCCAGCAGGCCGGCGGAGTCGGGATGGTTGCGCCGGTACATCGCGTCGAAGATCCGGCTGCCGTCGACGCCGCCCGCTACCAGTTCGCTGGCCAGCGCGAACACCTCGGCGTCGCTGTTCGAGTAACGGAACCAGCCGGTGTCGGCGACCAGCGACAGGAACACGCCTTCGGCGGCCGGCGGCGGCAACGGCACGCCGAGTTCGCGGTACAGGCGGCGCACCAGGGCGCCGGTCGCGGCCGCGGTCGCATCGACGTAGTGCACGCTGCCGTCGCCCGCTTCGCTGCCGACGTGGTGGTCGATGACGCCGATCGTCTTGCCGCTCTTCGCCAGGCGCTGGCCGAGCACGCCGACGCGCGACAACTGGCAGCAGTCGAGCAGCACCACTGCGTCGAACGGCGGCAGCGGCTCGTCGGCACGCGCGTGGCCGAACGGCGTGTGCGCCAGCAGGAAGTCGTAGGCGCGCCCCGTTGGATCGGGGTTGACGATGTGCACCGTCTTGCCGAGCGCCTTCAGCAGGTGGAACAGCGCGGCCTGGGCGCCGAGGCAATCGCCGTCCGGACTCTCGTGCCCCGTCAGCAGGAAGGCCTGCCGCGTGCGCAGGAAGTCGAGGAACGGAGATGCTGCCATCCAGAGGGCACTGTACGGCCGGGCCGGCGGCCTCTCAACGCCCGGGGGCCGCCGCGAGCGCGACCTTGCGTCCGCCCCGGACGATTGCCAGCGGCCGCCGTTCGCCGTGCACGAACGCTGCCAGGCTCGCCGACTCGCCACCGTCCGCCGCGAACGCCACGAAATCGGCGCTGCCGCCCGCGCGCAGCCGGCCGACCTCGGGCAGGCCGAGCGCCTCGCCGCCCGCAGCCGTCGCCAGGTGCAGCAG
>JBASWX010000364.1:0-3618 GCA_049276695.1 Planctomycetota bacterium | reverse complement strand
TCGCGGCCGGCTCCGCCGCGGTCGAGGAGGTCGAGGCGCGCGGCCGTTCCGGCGGCAGCGACAGCCACGCCGCGACCCGGGCCGGGTCCATCGCACTGACGACGACCTGGTTGCTGTTGGTCTGCAGCGCCTGTTCCAGCCCGCGCAGACCTTCGGCCGCGGTGATGCCGCGCGGCAGGATCGCGCGGATGCGCGGCACCGCGGCGCCAGCACTCGCACCCGCGACGGGACGCGCCGGCGCAGCGACACCTGGCCGAGCCGCCGCCGCCGCACTGCCGAACCGACCCTTGACGCCGAACAACTGCAGCCCGCGCAGTTCTAGCACGACGATGCCCGACGGCGTCGCCACGGTGACGTCGAGCACCGCGAGCCGCGAGTGTTCGTCGTGCGAACGCACGCGCACGTGGCTGGACACCGCCTCCGGCACGCGCCCGTACACGACGACCTGCTCGCAGCCGGCCGGCACGAACAAGGCGTCGTTGCCGCCGCCGAGCAGCCGGATGCCGCAGCCGAACGCCATGTCGAGCAGCGCCGCGTGGGCGCGATGGTCGGCGAGGTCCGCCGTGAACGCAGCCGGCAGGCGCAGGTCCGCCAACACCTGGCCGTCGCCGGCCACAACCGCCGTGATGCACTGCCAACGCGGGCCGAAGGCGACGAGACGATCCTGGTCGCCGCGCACCGGTGCCGGTGTGCGCAACGCGGCGCGCAGCGACGCGACATCGAAGCGCGGTCCGTCGTCGGCGTGACTGCTGGCGAACGCGCGCGCGTGGGTGGTGCGATCGTGGGCGGCCGACTGCCCCGGCGCCGAGCTGGCGACCACGACCTCGTGGCCGTCGCCGCTGGCTCGCAGCATCACGACGACCGTGCGCGGTTGCTCGCCGGGGAATGCGAGCGGGGTGACGAACTCGATGCGCTGCAGCGCGACCTGTTCGGAGCCGGCGACCGCCTGCGCCGCCGCCGCCATCGCCTCGATCAGGCCGGTGCCCGGCATCACGCAGTCGCCGCCGCGGATCCGGTGCTCGGCGAGCTGCCAGTGCGTACTCGGCGACCACGCTCCGGTGAACTCGGCCGCGCCATCGCGATCGGCGCGGTGGCCGAGCCACGCCGGCGCTGGCACCGCGGTCGTTGCGCGCGTCGCCAACATGCCGGCGTCCTGCCAGACGCCCCAATCGAGCGCCAGCGTGCGGCCGGGACGCTCGCCAGCGCGCCACGCGGCGAACGTGTCGAGTGCCGTGTTGGCCGCCGCGTAGTCGCACTGTCCGGGGATCGCGTGCAGCCCACTGGTCGAAGCGAACACGGCGAACACCGCGGGCGGCGCCGCTGCGGTCGCCGCGTCGAGCGCCATCGCGCCGCCGACCTTCGGCGCGAGCATGCGATCGCACTGCTCCTGCTGCCGGGTCATCAGCGGTCCGTCGTCCAGCACGCCGGCTGCGTGCACGATGCCGAACAGCTTGCCGAAGCGCGCGGTGGCGCCCCGCACGACACCCGCCATCGCCGCGGGGTCGGCGACGTCGGCGGCGACGACCTCGACCTGCGCCCCGGCCCGTTCCAGTTCGCGCACGTTGCGGATCAGTCCGGCCTGCCGATCGCCAGCGCGCACCGCCAACCACTCGTCCCACAGTTCGCGCGGCGGCAGGCCACGGCGCCCGAGCAACACCAGCTTCGCCGCCGTCGTCGTCGCCAGGTGGTGCGCAACGGCCAGGCCGATGCCGCCGAGGCCGCCCGAGATCAACCACGAAGCACCCCGACGCCACGGGTGCGCACCGTTGTCATGTGGCGTCCCCGGTTCCGCCGCGACGAGTTCCTGGACGAAGCGTGCCCCGGCGCGGATCGCGACCTGCAGCGGCTGATCGTCGGCGTCGGCTTCCCGCAGCAGCGCCCGCGCCACGTCGGTCGCCGACGTCGCGTCGTCGAGGTCGACGCAGCGCGTGCGCACACCGGGGAACTCGCGCGGCACCACGCGCAGGAAGCCCGCCACCGCACCCTGGCCCGGCCGCTGCACGCCCTCGCTGGCAACACGACACGCCAATCGCGTGACGCCGAGCGCGCGCAGATCGCGGGTCAGTTCGCAGCGACCGAGTGCCTGCCACATCGCGAGCAGCGCCCGCACCAGTTCGCCGGCGTCGTGCTGTTCGAGCGGCAGTGCGAACAGGATCCGGGTCGGCGTGCGTCCCGTCGCGACCAGTTCCTGCAGCGCCCGCTCCCACGCGGCGACGTCGTGCACCGGCAGGCCGAAGCCCGAATCGGTGCGCTGTTCGACCGGTCCCGCCTGCACGACAACCGCTTGCCCGCCCTGCTCGCGCACGAGCCGGGCCAGAATGCCGGCAACAACGTCATTGCCGACCACGAGCCAGTTCGCCTTGCCCGGCGCCGCGACGCCAGCCGCGAGTTGCTGCCGCCGGAACACCGGCACGCGCAGCCATTCGGATTCCGGCAGGCGTGTCGGCGCCTCGTCGCGCGCCTGCACGACGCCCTCTTGCGTCAGCAGGGTCCCCGGTTCGATCCAGTGGCGCTGCCGTTGGAACGCGTAGGTCGGCAACGGCACGCGGCGCCGCGCGACGCCACCGTGGAACGCCTGCCAGTCGACCGCGACACCGAGCTGCCACAGCCGGCCGATCGCGGCGAGCGCGACCGCGTCCGCCGGCTGCTCGTCCTGCGGGTGCGGCATCGACACCAACGTCGCACTCTTCGCCGCGCGTTCGTGCATGCGCACCAGCGACGTCAACGCCTTGCCCGGCCCGATCTCGACGAACACGCGGTCGCCGCCGGCGAGCAGCGCCGCGACGCCGTCCTGGAAGCGGACCGTGCGGCGCACGTGCTCGACCCAGTACTCGGGATCGGCGGCGCGCTGCGGATCGAGGAACTCGCCGGTGACGTTCGACACCCACGGCGTGCTCGCCGGCTGCAGCCGGAAGCGGCGCAGGCCCTGGCGGAAGCGGTCGAGCACCGGTTCCAGCAAGTGGCTGTGGGCGCCGACGCCGATGCGCAGGCGCTGGAACTGCACACCGCGTGCCTGCAGTGTGCGTTCGAGCCGTTCGATCGCCGCCGGTGAACCAGCGACCGCGGAGAGCTCGGGCGCGTTCGCGGCCGACAACGACAGCTCCGGGTCGCCCAGCGCCAGCACTTCGGCCGCCGGCAGCGAGACGCTCAGCACCGCGCCCGGCGGCGCCTGTTCGAGGCACTCGCCGCGCAGCACCAGGGCTGGCAGCACCTGGTCGAGCGACCACGTACCGCCCAGCGTCGCCGCGACGTACTCGCCGACCGAGTGGCCGAGCATCGCGGCCGGCACGATGCCGAACGATGCGAACGTGCGCGCCAGCGCGTACTCGACCAGGAACAGCGCCGGCAGCAGCAGGCTCGGGCACTCCATCGCCGGCCCGTGCCGAGGACCGGTCTGCTCGCCGAACAGCAGGCCGCGCAGGGTGTCGCGCGTCGCCGGCGGCATCGCCGCGAAGCACTCGTCGGCGGCGACCCGGAACGCGGGCTCGTGCTCGTACAACCCGCGCGCCATGCCGGGATGCTGCGCGCCGCCGCCGGCGAACAGGAACACCACCGAAGGCGCGCGGTCCGGCGCCTTCTTCAACTGCGCCTTCCACTCGGGGGCGGTGAGTTGTGCCG
>JBASWX010000363.1:0-4216 GCA_049276695.1 Planctomycetota bacterium | reverse complement strand
GCGAGCAGCCGATCGCGCGAACCGACGACCTGCTTCGCCTGCCATGGTGCGAGCCCCGCCTCGCGGCACAGGTGCTCGGGGAAGCCACGTTCCTCGGCGAGCCGCGGTCGATGCGTTCCTGCTCGCCGAGGAACGTGGCTTCCCCGAGCACCTGTGCCGCGAGGCGGGGCTCGCACCATGGCAGGCGAAGCAGGTCGTCGGTTCGCGCGATCGGCTGCTCGCCGGTCGTGGCCGCGGTGGGACCGCACGCGACAGCGCGCTGCTCGGTCGCTGCCTGCTCGCCGGCTTTCCGGATCGGGTCGCGGCGCGGGCCGCGGAGGGGGAGCCGCGCACGGCGACGATGGCAGGTGGGCGCGGGCTCGTGCTGCCGGCGGCGGCCGACGGCCAGCAGTACGTCGTTGCGTTGCGCCTGCTCGAGACCGGGCGGCAGAGCCGTTCGCGCGCGACGCTGACCGCCGAGGTCACCACCGAGGACCTCGGGGCCGTGTTCCCTGGCGCGCTGGCGACCGTCGTCGCCGCCGAACTCGACGAATCCGCTGGGCGCGTGGTCGCCGTTCGCCAGAACCGCTACCGCGACCTGCCGCTGTCATCGGCGCGCGGTGGCGAGCTGCCCGACGGCGCGGCCGCCGAGTTGCTGCTCCCCCTGCTGGCGCGCGAACCGTGGCGCTGGCTCGGCGAACAGAAGGAACTGCGGCGGCTGCTGGCGCGCATGCGCTGGCTCACCGCGCGTTCGCCGGACCTCGGGCTGCCGTCCTGGGACGACACCGCGGTCGCGCGTTCCGCACTCGACCTGCTCGCCGGCCGCAGTGACCTGCGTGCGCTGCGCGACGCCGAGGTCGCCGAGCTGCTGATGGCGCAGCTGTCGGGCCCGCAGCGGCGCGCGCTACAGCAGGGCGCGCCCGATCGCATCGAACTGCCGTCGGGGCGGGCGGCAGTCGTCGACTACGACGCTCCCGCTGGACCGACGATCGCGGCGCGGTTGCAGGAGTTCTTCGGGCTGCGAGCAGTGGGCGCGCTCGCCGGCGGCCGCGTTCCGGTGGTGCTCGAACTGCTCGGGCCGAACCACCAACCGGTGCAGGTCACCACCGACCTGCCGAGCTTCTGGGCCAACGTCTACCCGCAGGTGCGGCGCGAACTGAGCCGGCGCTACCCGCGGCACTCGTGGCCTGAAGACCCGCTCGCCGCGACGCCCGAAGCGCGGCCGGCGCGACGCCGGCGCGGCTGAACTACGTGGCAATCAGAAAACGCCGATCGTCAACGTCAGTGCGTTCGTGCTGGTGAGTGCGACGAGGTTGCCGAACCCGTCGAGCTCCAGCGGCACGACCTGGTGGTGGAGGACCTGACTGACGAGTGCTGCTGAGTTCGGAATCACGAACTGCGTCTGCACGCTGCCGGCCGTCGGGAGGTGGAGATCGAGCAGGTCGGGGCTTGCGAGCAGCGTGCAGCCGGGCACGCCCTGCGGCAGGATCGCCAGCATCGGGATCGCCGTCGTGCCGAGTCCTCGCACGCCGATCGCGAGGGCGTTGGCCGGCATGCCGGTCGCCGTGGCGCGGGACGTCGAACCGATCCACGGCAGGGAAGTCGCCGTGAGCACGTTGGGGCCGCCGGCACCGCTGCAGCCGGCGCCGTAAGGGGCTGCGGTGGCGGGGCACGTCGTGGTCATGCGGGCGACGTAGGCGGAGGCGAGAGCGTTGGCGGTCAAGAAGCCGCCGCCGGCGACGAGGTTCCCGTTCGGCAGCATCGCCAGGGCGTAGACGACACCGGTCAACCGCGTCCCCAGCGCCGACCAGCCGGTGCCATTCCAGCGGGCGATGTTGTTGGCAGCCGCGCCGCCGGCCATGGTGAAGAACCCACCCGCCACGAGATCCCCGTTGGGCAGCGTCGTCAGCGCACGGACGAAGAAGTCCATCCCGGTGTGCAGCGCCGACCAACTGGTGCCATTCCACCGGGCGATGTGGTTGGCGGGCACGCCGCCGGCCGTCGTGAAGTAGCCGCCCGCGACGAGGTCGCCGTTGCGCAGCGTCGTCAAGGCGTGCACGGTGTTGCTCATCCCGGTGCCCAGCGCCGACCAGCTGCTGCCATTCCAGCGCGCGATGCGGTTGGCGGCGACGCCGCCGGCCGCCGTGAAGTCGCCGCCTGCCACGACGTCCCCGTTCGGCAGCGTCGTCAGGGCGTGGACGGCGCCGTTCAATCCGGTGCCCAGCGCCGACCAGCTCGTGCCATTCCAACGCGCGATGTGGTTGGCGGACACGCCGCCGGCCGTGGTGAAATCGCCGCCGGCGACCAGATCCCCGTTCGGCAGCGTCGTCAGGGCCGAGACAGCGTTGCTCATGCCGGTGCCGAGTACCGACCAGCTGGTGCCATTCCAGCTTGCGATGCAGTTGGCGGCGACGCCGCCGGCCGTGGTGAAGTCGCCACCCGCCACGAGGTCCCCGTTCGGCAGCGTCGTCATGGCCGCGACATCGCCGTTCATCCCGGTGCCCATCGCCGACCAATTGGTGCCATTCCAGCGCGCGATGCGGTTGGTGGGCACGCCGGCCGTGGTGAAGGCGCCACCGGCCACGATCTCCCCGTTCGGCAGGGTCGTCAGGGCCGCGACGTCGCCGTTCATCCCAGTGGCCAGCGCCGACCAGTCGGTGCCATTCCAGCTCGCGATGTAGTTGGCGGCCACGCCGCTGGCCGCGGTGAAGACGCCACCCGCCACCAGGTCCCCGTTCGGCAGTCGCCGCAGCGCCAGCACGAAGCCGTCCATCCCGGTGGCCAGCGCCGACCAACTCGTGCCATTCCAGCGGGCGACGTGGTTGGCGGCCACGCCGCCGGCCGTGGCGAAGTACCCGCCCGCGACGAGGTCGCCGTTCGCCAGCGTCGTCAGGGCGTAGACGGTGTTGCTCATCCCGGTGCCCAGCGCCGACCAGCTGGTGCCATTCCAACGCGCGATGCAGTTGGCGGACAGGCCGCCGGCCGTGGTGAACCATCCTCCCGCCACGAGGTCCCCGTTCAGCAGTGTCGTCAACGCACTGACGAAGAAGTTCATCCCGGAGCCCAGCGCCGACCAGCTGGAGCCATTCCAGTGGGCGATGTAGTTGGCGGACACGCCGCCGGCCGTGGTGAAGAATCCGCCCGCGACGACGTACCCGGTCGGCAGCGTCGTCAGGGCTCTGACGAAGGCGTTCATTCCGGGGCCCATCGCCAACCAGCCGGTGCCATTCCAGCGGGCGATGTAGTTGGCAGCCACGCCGCCGGCGGTGGTGAAGTCGCCACCCGCAACGAGGTCCCCGTTCGGGAGCACCGTCATGGCGCGGACGGCCTGGTTCATCCCGTTGCCCAGCGCCGACCAACTGGTGCCATTCCAGCGGGCGATGCGGTTGGCGGGCACGCCGCCGGCGGTGGTGAAGTCGCCGCCCGCGACGAGGTCCCCGTTCGGGAGCGTTGTCAGCGCGTAGACGAAGTTGTCCATCCCGGAGCCCAGCGACGACCAGACTCCGGACCCCGGATCCCAGGTCGCGATCCTGCCCGCCACGAGCGTGCCCGCCAGGGTGAAGTCACCCGCGACGACCATCACCGGCGGCGCCGGCCCGAGGCCATCTGGATCCCACATCGTCGTGGCACGGACGGCGTGGGAGGTGCCCGGAACGCCATCCCCCGGCAACCACTGTGTCGTGCACTGCGCGGGTGTGTTCCCGATCAGGGCGCCGGCGACCAGGATCAGCAGTGACGAGTTGCCGCGGAGAGACGACAGGCGCGGGATCATGGCGAGGCAGAGTCTACTGCCGCGCTGGCGTTGACCGTGCTTTCGGTCGTTCCGGTGGTGTTCGGTCTGTCGGTGCCGAACCAGCGCCGGTGCAGGTAACGACCGACCCGGCAAACACCTGGGCCAATATCAACTCGCAGGTGCGCCGCGAACTGAGCCGGTGCTACCCGCGGCACTCGTGGCCCGAGGATCCTCTCGCCGCGGCGCCCGAGGCCCGCCCCGCGCGGTGCCGGCGAAGTTGACGGCACGCCGCACGGTCCGCAGGCGTCGGTGACCACGTCGGGACGGCGCTCACAGCCGCTCTTCCATGCGCTCGTAGCGAGCCGCGGTCGTCCCAGTCGACACCGGCGACCCGCTTGCCCCGGGGATATGCGCAAGAGTTGTGGATGAGATCGGCGTGATCACGCGGCGTTGACCTTGGTTCCATCCTTGAACCGGACTCCGTTGATGATGTCTCGCAGCAGC
>JBASWX010000362.1:0-3346 GCA_049276695.1 Planctomycetota bacterium | reverse complement strand
GCGTCCGGGAC
Source organism: Planctomycetota bacterium (assembly GCA_049276695.1). Taxonomy (GTDB): domain Bacteria; phylum Planctomycetota; class UBA1135; order UBA1135; family UBA2386; genus UBA2386. The sequence goes on along the minus strand of JBASWX010000362.1, from coordinate 3,335 downwards.
CGGCGTGCCCAGTAGCGCCAGGATGCTGCCGCAGGCGTCCGCGGCCGCCTTCTTCAGGTCGACGCTGCCGCCGCCGCCGAGCGCACCGACCAGGCCCGGCAACGCTTCGGCGCCGGCACCGTGGCCGAGCGCCTTCGCCGCCGGCACGGCAACCGCGTCGCCGCGGTTGAGCTGGCTCACCAGGTTGGCCACTGCCGAGGCGATCGCACCCTTGTTGGCGGCGATCGCCAGCAGCGCCGAACTGGCCTTGGCCGCGTACGCCTCGGCGCGGGCGTTGCCCGGCGTCGTCGCACCCTCGAGCGCCTTGTTGACCGCCTCGACCAGGTTCGCGGGCGTCAGTGGCGCCACGATCACGCCGACGCTGTCGCCGAAGCGCGCCTTCGCCGCGGCTTCGTCCTTGGCGACGATCACGATCCGCGTGTTCGCCATGCGCGAGTCCTTCTTGATGTTGACGATCACGTCCTCGGGCTGGCGGTCGGGCAGGATCTCGTTGATCACCACGACGTCGACGTTCGGGTTGACCAGCAGGCTGCGCATGCCGCTCAGCGCGTCGGCACTGGCGTCGACGGCGAAGCCGCGCTGCTTGCCGGTGGCTTCGACCGCGGCGCGGGTGTCGAGCGCCGGCGCGATCACCTGGATCGTGCGCACCGATTCCTCGGTCACCGCCTCGGCCAGCACCGCGACGACCGCGTCGTTCTGCGGCACGCGCACGCCGCCGCTGGCGCGCACCAGCGCTTCGGCCGCCGCGTAGCGCACGCCCTTGTCGGTGCTCTGCTGCAGCGCCGCGAGCAGCGAGCTCTGCGCGACCGAATCGGCGCTCTCGATCTGCGACAGTGCATCGATCGCACCGCGCGCCACCGGCGCGAGGCCGCGGCTGACGCCGGCGTCCAATGCCGCGCGCACCGCGTCGACTCCGGTGGCCAGCGCCGCGATCTTCAGCTCGGCGGCGACCGGCTCGAGCGGCTTGCTGGCCTCGTCGCCCTGCGCGATCGCGGCCTCGATCATGTTGGCCTGCGCGAGGTTCGCCTGTGCCAAGGCGCTGCGCGCCGGCAGGCTGGACGGCGACAGCCGCACCGCGTCCGCGGCGCACGCTTTCGCCAGCTCGGTCGGGTAGAGCAGTGCGGGCACGTCGGTGGCGACCAGCTTGTCGTCGCGCAGGCTCCACACCACTTCGCTGTAGCCGCCGACCGGCACGATGCCGGCCAGGTACTCAGCCGACTGCGCCAGCAGCAGGTCGACGGCGTTGCCAGCGGCCTTCTGCTTGCCCAGGAACTTGCTCGCGATGTCGCGCACTGGCGCGCGGTCGTCGTTGGCGAGCGCAGCCATCGCCGGAGTCGCCCGGCTGTCGCCGATGTGCGACAGCGCCGCAGCCGCGTTCTGGACCACCAGCGCATTGCTGCTCTTCAGCGCCTCGACCAGCGGCAGCACCGCAGCCGAGCGCAGATCCTGCAGCGCCAGGATCGCCAGGATCTGGCCGTCGGCGTCGTCCGGGTTGCCGAGCTTGCCGACCAGGGCCGGCACCGCGAACTCACCGTGCTCGGCAATCAGCTTGTTGACCGCGGCCTGCCGGGTGCCGTAGTCGGATGCCTTGTCGGTCGCGGTCGCGACCAGGGCGGCGATCGCCGCTTCGTCGCGCGAACGCTGCTTCGATTCGACCTTGGCGCGCTCGAGGATCGACTGCGCGATCTTCTGGATCTCCGACGCATCGCCGTTCTCGCGGTGCGTGATCATCAGGAACCACTCGTCCTGCGACACCGAGCGGTAGAGCTGCAGCGCGTCGGCGCTGGAGGGGTCCGCCTGAAGGATCTTGCGCAGCTCTTCGACCGCTTCGTCCTTCTTGCCGAGCCGCAGCTTGGTGACGGCTTCCTGCAGCGAGCCTTGCGCCAGCGCAGTGCCACTGACGGCGGCGGCGACGGCTGCCGCGATGAGAACCTGGGAGAACGAGCGGGCCATGAAACGGGACTCCTTGAGAAGGCGAAGCGGGGGTCTGTGAGAGGGCTCGACGAAGGGATTCGGCGCCCGAGGGCGTTCGGACGAGACTGGCGCCGGAACCCCTCCCCAGCACGCAGGCTGGAAAGGGCTGTCGAATGCTATGTTCCGTCGCCCGACCGTCAAGTGGACGCAGCGGGATGCCGAAGCTGGCCGCGAAATATAGCCCGCCGGCCGGACGGCGCCGGACCCGCGCCGGCAGCCGACCCCGCCTAGCGGCGCCAGCGCCCTTGCCACCGGTCCCAGCGAGCTGCCTTTTCCGCGCCGCCACACCGGGTGCTCGCGCGACCTTGGGTCGCCACCAGCACAGCCGCTATACCGGCGGCGGATGACCGCGGCCCCCGGCGTGATCCTGATCGTCGACGACCACCGCGCCGTGCGCGAGGAACTGGCGTTCCAGCTCCGCTACGACGGCTTCGAGACCCGCGAAGCGGCCGACGGCCCAACCGCAGTGGCCATGGCCGCCGACCCCGCGGTCGACCTGGTGCTGCTCGACGTCAAGCTGCCCGGCCTCGATGGCCTCGAGGTGCTGGCCAAGGTCAAGGAAGCGCGGCCCGACCTGCCGGTGGTGATGATCAGCGGGCACGGCGACCTCGACACCGCGGTGCTGGCGGTGCGGCGCGGCGCGTTCGACTTCCTGCAGAAGCCGGCGAGCGGCGACCGCGTGCTGCTGTCGCTGAAGAACGCGCTGCGCGCGTCGGCCCTGCAGCGCGAGAACCGCGACCTGCGCGCGGCGATCGCCGCCGAGCACGAACTGCTCGGCGACAGCGAGGGCATCGCGGCAGTGCGCGCACTGATCCAGAAGCTCGCCCCCACCGACGTCGCGGTGCTGGTCACCGGCGAGAACGGCACCGGCAAGGAACTGGTCGCGCGGCAACTGCACGCGCAGGGCCGCCGCGGCAGCGGTCCGTTCGTCGCGCTCAATTGCGCGGCAATCCCGGCCGAGCTGGTCGAGAGCGAACTGTTCGGCCACGAGAAGGGCGCCTTCACCGGCGCCATTGCGACCCGCCCGGGCGCCTTCGAGCAGGCCGGCGGCGGCACCCTGTTCCTCGACGAGGTCGGCGACATGCCGCTGGCGATGCAGCCGAAGCTGCTGCGCGCGCTGCAGGAGCGGGTCGTGCAGCGCGTCGGCGGGCGCGAGACCCGCCCGGTCGACGTGCGCGTGGTCGCCGCGACCAACCAGGACCTGGCGGGCATGGTCGCCACCAAGTTGTTCCGCGAGGACCTGTACTACCGGCTGCACGTCGTGCGCGTCCACCTGCCGCCGCTGCGCGACCGCGCCGGCGACGTGGGTTTCCTGGCCGGGCGGTTCCTGGCCGCAGCCGCGGCCCGCCACGGGCTGCCGG
>JBASWX010000361.1:0-3365 GCA_049276695.1 Planctomycetota bacterium | reverse complement strand
GCTGCTGCGCGGCTTCGACGCGTTCGGCGCCGGTTTCCTGGCCGTCGCCGCGGCCGACTGCGCGGTCGAAGTCGGTGACCATGAACTCGCCGAACGGCTGTTGGCCCACGCGCACGCTGGCGGGCTGCCCGATCCCTGGCAACGCGAGCTCGCGGTGCGGGCGGCACTGCTGTACGAGCGTGGTGAGACCGCGGTCGCCGAAGCCCGGATCCGCACGCTGCTGCAGCAGCACGGATCGCCGAGCGCACGCCGGCGGTTGGCGCGTTGGCTCGTCGCCCGTGGCGCGATCGACGAGGCATCGGTGCACGCCCCGTACCTGATGCTGCCGCGCGACGCACCGCTGGTAGCATGGATCGGGGAGCTGTGGTGGAGCCAACAGCCGGTCGCCGCGCGGCTCGCAGCGGTCGTGGCCGCGGCAACCCACCCCGCCGCGCACCTGGCGTGGCTCGCGCCCGCGCAGAATCGTGCGGAAAGCACAACGCGTCGCGCGGGCGCCTCCTCTTCGAGGGTTCCGTTCCCCAACGGGGACGGCCCCGACCCGGAGGATCCGATGCCAGCCGCCAGCGCCACACCTTCTTCCGCCCGCATCCCGTTCGCCGTCTGCCGGTGGACTCGCCTCGCGCTCGCCGCACCCTCCGCCCACGACCACCGAGCGCTCCGGCGTGCGTTCCTGGCCGGCGCATGGTGCATCGACGAACTCGGCGGCGCTGGCCGACTCGCGGGAATGAGGGTGCCGGGGATCCTGCTGCTCGGACTGACCATGGCCGCAGCAGCAGTGGAGCCGCGCGCCCAGGTGCAGTGGACGCAACTCTCCCCGGCAGTCGCACCGAGTGCGCGTTCCACCTTCGGAACGGCCAGCGACCTCACCCGCAACCGCATCGTGCTGTTCGGTGGCGTCAACAACGGGGCGTTTCCCGGCGACACCTGGGAGTGGGATGGAGCCACGTGGTCGCTGCGCTCGACCAGCGGCCCTGCTTCCCGTTACGGCCCCCAGATGGCTTTCGACATCGCTCGCAACCGCACCGTGATGTTCGGGGGCGTCTCGTACACCGGGAGCCCGCTCGGCGACACCGGGGACTGGGACGGCACGACCTGGACGCAGCGCAGTCCGGCCACGAGTCCGCCACCGCGCGGCCGCGGCGGCATGGCCTACGACCGCTCGCGGCAGCGTGTCGTATTGTTCGGTGGCTGGGACGGCGGTCAGCGCAACGACACCTGGGAGTGGGATGGCACGAACTGGGTCGACGTGTCGCCGGCGCTGCGCCCCGGCCCGCGATTCGAAACGGGCATGGCGTTCGACGCAGTGCGCAACCGCTGCGTGGTGTTCGGCGGCTTCGACCCTGCCAGCAGCTTCGGGTTGTACAACGACACCTGGCTGTGGGACGGCACTTCCTGGGTGCAGGCGATGCCGCCGGTCGCGCCCCCGGCCCGCAGTGAAACGCCGCTGGCCTTCGACGAACTGCGCGGTCGCATCGTGCTGTATGGCGGAGTCGGCGGTCCGTGGCCGACGTCGATCTACTACCTCGCCGACGTCTGGGAGTGGGACGGTTCGACCTGGCTGCAACGCGGCACCGGTCCTGGCGTGCGACTGGATCACGGGCTGGCGTACGACGCCGTGCTGCAGCGCCTGATCTGCTTCGGCGGCTGGACCACCATGATCGTCGACGAGACCTGGAGCTACGGACCGACCAACCCCGCGGGCTTCACGACCTTCGGCACCGCTTGCGCCGGCACCGCCGGCACGCCAGCGCTCACCTGCCCGGCGCTGCCGTGGCTCGGCGACACGATGACCGTGCAGGTTGCGCCGGTTCCGGTCGTCGCGTTGCCGTTCTTCGTGATCGGCTTCTCGAACACCTTCTCGGCGTTCGGCCCGCTGCCGGTGAACCTGACGATCCTCGGCCTCACCAACTGCTTCCTGAACGTCAGCCTCGACGTGTTCGAGCTGGTGCCGAACCTGGTCGGCAGCGCCCAATGGTCGCTCGCGATCCCGAACAACCCGACGTTGCTCGGCGCCCAACTGCACCTGCAAGGCGGCACCAGCGACCTCGCCGCCAACCCATTCGGCGCCGTGCTGTCGGGCGGCGCTACCGTGACCGTCGGCGCCCGCTGACTCCGCACCGGCGCGACGTTACGTCACTGCTCGCGGGCGCCAGACCAGGGCACCGGCGAACGGCACGACGACTGCGGCGACGACAGTGCACCACTGCGATGGTTCGTCGAGGCGGCGCATGCCCGCCCACACCAAGTAGGCGAGCGGCGACGTGACGCTGGCGAGCAGCGCGGCACGGAACAGGAAGCCCTGGCCGAGCAGCAACGCGAACGGAACCCACCAGACGTGGTACCACGGCCCGAACAGCGCGCTGCCGAGCACCGCCAGCAGCGCCATGGTCGCGGCCGTCGCCGCCACCAGTTCGCGTTCGGACCCACGCCGCCCCACGTGCACCGCGGCCAGCAGCGCCCCCACCGCCACCACGCTGCGCCCGGCGACGACCAGTGCCGGCATGCCGACGCCGGTGAGCTGGTGCAGCGCCCACAAGAGGCTGCCGCCGCGCAGTTCGCCCTGGCGGGCGAGCACACCGAACGCACCGGGCTCGCGGAAGAACTGCCACCAGAACACCGCCGCCACTGCGGCGACGGCAGCGGTACCGACGAGCAGGGCGCGCAGTTGGCGCTGGCGCGCCGCGGCCGCGACCCACGCCGGCACCAGCACGACCGGCACGACCTTGACCAGCACGCCGAGTCCGAGCGCGAAGGCCCCGCGGCTGGCCCGTTCCCCCACCGCCACCGCCACCGCGACGCACAGCAGCACCAGCGGTTCGTTGTGCGCGTTCGCGACGCCTTCGAACAGCAGCAGCGGGTTCCACGCCACCGCGACGAACGCGACGTTGCCGTCGCCGCCGTGCAGCCGCACGCTGAGCCGGCGCAGCACGACTGCTACCGCCAGCAGCGCCGAGGCGAACAGCAGCTTGCACAACAGCAGCGCGGCGATCAGTTCCGCGCGCGGTTCCACAGGCAGCAGGTGCGCGAGCCACGCGATGCCGGCCTGCAGGTTGGCGACGATCGGTCCGTACGGCAGCGGGAAGCCCTTCCAGCCGGCGTCGCCGAAGCCAAGGAACGGGTCGCCGGCGAACCCGGTCGCGACGTGCACGTACGGATTGGCGCCGTGCAGTGCCTGGATGCGACCGCGCATCACGTAGTCGACGGCGTCGGTCGACGCGAACAGCGGCACCAGCACCGCGGCGCCGACGATCGGCAGCGTCAGCCGCCAGAGCGTGGCCGGCGGCACCGGCCCGGTCCGCACCAGGCGCAGCGCGCGCACGAACGCGAGACCCGCCAGCACCACGAACGCGGCGAGGCCCGCGGCC
>JBASWX010000360.1:0-1761 GCA_049276695.1 Planctomycetota bacterium | reverse complement strand
GGCGGTGCCAGCAGCGGCGGCGGCGGGCTTGGCCTCGCCATCCGCCTTCTTCTTGGCCTTGGCCTTGAACGAGGTGCGGACCTTCGGCAGGCCCTCGACGCGCTGGCCCTCGCGCCACTTGCCGGCCTTCTTCAAGGCGGCGAGGCGCTCGATGCGGGTCCAGACGTTGCGCTGACCGCCGCCCGAGGCGGAGATCTTCAGACTGCTGTGGATCGACATGACGGACTCGTGCGGACGAAAAGGGCGGAGGAGCCTACTGGACCGCCCACGCCAGGGGCCACTCCTCTCCCTTCTTTCTCTGCGACTCGCGGTAGTACGCGAAGCTCGCGTCCGGCACCTCGCCGAGGGCCAGCAGCCGGTCGCGCGTGGCGACCAGCTCGGTGTCGCCGTTGAAGTACACCGCGACCACCCAGAACGCGCCGTCCGCACCCGGATACTCGTACGGCCGCGCCTTCTCGAGCTTCTGCCCGACCAGCCACTCAGCCAGCGTCTTCGCCGCCGCCTTGCCATCGGCGTTGGCGACTCCCGGATACGCCGCGACGATGAAGGCCTTCTTCTCCAGCGGCCGGGCATCGATCTCGCCGACGAAGCCTGCCTGGTTGGGGCCCGGCGCCTTGATCCGCAGATCGTTCTTGCCCGGCGGCAGGCCAGGCTTGCCACCGACCAGGTAGCCGCCGCCGAACGCCGCGATCGCGAACACGGCCGCGAGCCACACCGGCACCTGCGCCACGCGCGCCGGGCGCTCGCTGCGCCACGACGACCGGGCGAACCACGAACCCAGGATGCCGTGCAGGAACTTGCCGAGACCGGAGCGCGACGGCACCCGGCCGCGCGCACCCAACAACAACGCGATGTCGCTTGTCTTGCGAACCACGACCACACCCCCACGTACGGGGAGCGCCACGAGCCGGACGCTCCGCTGACCGCGCCGCGTTCCGACGCGACCCGCTGCCGGGCCGCGCTGCCGACGGAACGACACGGCCGAGGCAGCCGTGTGCATGGCACGGTAGCGACCGTGCACCCCCGGCGCAACGCCGCGCGATCGCACCGCCTCAGCCGCCGGCGAACGCCCGCAGCGCCGCCAGCACCTGCGGCTTCGCATCGTTGTCGGGAGCGCGCAGGTAGTCGGCCGCCAGCTTCCTGCCGTCGGCGGCGCGGCCGCTCTTCGCCAGCGTCGACGCCAACAGCAGCACCTGCGCGCTCTTGTCGAGCCGGTGCCCTTCCTGCCACGCGATCGCGAGCCGGCACAGCCGTTCGAGTTCGGCGAGGTCGGCGCCGGGAGCATCGTGCAGCGCCGTCGCGAGCAACCACGCCGCCCAGTGCTGGTCGGGCTGGATCAGCAGGCACTGGCGGAACGACGCCGCGGCCGCCGCCCGGTCGCCGGCCTGCAAGTGCGCGACGCCGGCCGCTTCGTGCTTCTGCCAGATGCGGGCGAGCTGGTTCTGGATCTCGGTCGTGCCGAAGTCGGCGGGTGCGGCGTCGACGCACCGCCGCCACGCGGCGCAAGCGCCGTCCTCGTCGCGCTGCAGCAGCCGTTCGTAGCCGAGGCTGCTCAGGCACTCGAGCCACAGGATCCTGGCCTCGTCGAGCGACGGCAACGCGCGGTGCGCGCGTTCGAGGTGCGGCAGTGCTTCGGCGAAGCGCCGGTCGTCCTTCAACAGCCGCCCGCGCACCAGGTGCGCGCGCACCTCGTCCGGGTTGGCGGCGAGCGCCCGTTCCAGCAGCCGCTCGATCGTCGCGCGCTGCCCGGCCTGTCCGAGC
>JBASWX010000359.1:0-12420 GCA_049276695.1 Planctomycetota bacterium | reverse complement strand
CGCTTTGACTTCGATGCAGTAGGTGGCCTGCTCGCCGACGGCGCCTTTGAGTTCGACGTTCTTCTCGGCGATCTCGACCTTGGGAGGCGGGGTGAGGCCGAGGGCTTCGAAGTACTGTTGGACCGCGCCGAGGCCGCGGGCGGTGCGGCCGGAGTTCGGCGAGCGGGCGGCGAAGTGGCAGGACGCGGCGGGCGCACGGCGCGCGGCCGCCGCTGCCCTGGTCGTGCAGGCCCGCCAGCACTTCGCCGAGCGCGACCTCGCCGAGGCCGAGCGCCTGGTCGAAGCGGCGCGGGCGCAGTGGCTGGATGGCGACGACGCGCGGGCGCTCGCCGAGGAACTGCGGATCGTGCGGGCGGGCATCGACACGCTGGAGCACGTCGAGACGATGACCCGCGAGCGCGACTTCCTCGGCGCCCGGCAGAAGCTGGGCGCCTTGCCCGCGACCTCGCCGTTCCTGCGCACCCGGATCTACGACATGAAAAAGGACCTGGCCAAGGCACAGGGGCTCGAAGGCGCCTTCCTGCTGCGCGTCGACGAAGGCGGCGAACACCTGGTGCTGCGCGGCGAGAGCATCACGATCGGCAACGTGCGGCAGAACCGGGCCGACTTGCCGGTGCTCGCCAACGTCGCCGGCCGCCACGCCAGCATCCGCCGCAGCATGTCGTTCCACGGCGGCATGCAGGACACGGTCGTCGCCGAGGAGGGCGAGGTCGCAGTGGGCGGTCGCAAGGTGAAGGACCAGCCGCTGTCGCCGGGCGACCGGGTGCAACTCGGGCCGGCGCTGGGCTTCGTCTACCGGCGGCCGTGCGCGCGGTCGCTGACCGTCGGGCTGGTGCTGCAGAGCGGCTTCCAGGTCGGCGGCACCGACCGCGTGCTGCTGATGAAGGACCGCGGGCGCGACGGCCGGATCCTGATCGGGGCCGGCCAGGACGTGCACATCCGGGTGGGGGCGGCGACCGCCGAGGTCGAGGTCTACGCGACCGGCAGCGGCCAGATCCGGGTCGCCTGCCCGGCCGGTGGCACGCTCGATGGCGTGCCGTGGAAGGACGAACACCCGCTGGCGGCGGGCCAGACGGTGGTGGCTGCCGGGGTCACCTTCACGCTGCTGCCCTGGCGCCCGGCGGCCTGATTGCCTTCTGCAGGGCGCGTTCCTGCGGTCGCTTGCGAATAGTCGCGGTGGCGCCCGTAACGCCGGTCACCTCGGAGGTGCTCATGCTCGCTGTCCTGCTGTCGACCTGGCTCGCCTGCTGCTCGGTCCAAGACCCCCTCGCCAGCGCGGCCGTCGCCGTGCGCGGCGACGCCGAGCTGAGCCCGGCCGCAGCGCTGGCTTCGGCGCAGACCAAGGTCGCCGAGCACGTGCGCAACGTCTGGCGCGAGCGCGCCGAGGGCGCGGTCGCGACGCAGCGGCCGTTCTGGCTGCCGGCCCTGATCACCGACGAGGCGGTGCGGCGCTGGCTCGCCGACCTGCCGCTGCAGCAGATGGTCGCAGTGGTCGACCGCGAGGACCGCGAACGCGAACACGAGTTCGGCAGCAGCTACCAGACGACCCTGTGGGTCGCCGAGGATCCGCAGCGCCAGCAGCACGCCGAGCGCCGGTTGCGGGGCGAACTGAAGAAGCTCGAACGCAGCACGCTGGTCCGGTTCGGCGGTGTCGCCGCCGGTTGGACGTTCCTGGTCGTCGCACTCGGCTGGATCGACCGGCTGTCGCGCGGCTACATGACCGGGCGCCTGTGGCTCGCCGGCCTGCTCGGCGGCGTCGCGGTCCCGGCGATCGCGTTCCTGGTGTAGCATGCAGGTTGCGCGCATGGAGGCTTCCCGCAGCGAACCCGCCCCGACCACGCCGGTCCGCGTCGACTGGGAAGCGTTCTACCGGAGCTACAAGAAGCCCGGCTACCTGCCCGGCTTCGAGATCGTCAACAAGCTCGGCGGCGGCATGTTCGGGCTGGTGTTCAAGGCCCGGAAGGAATCGATCGGCAAGGACTACGCGATCAAGTTCCTGAAGGTCGACGACGACATGGTGCGCGACGCGGTGATGCGCGAGATCGACAACGTCGGCTTCTTCGCGCAGATCGACCACCCGAACCTGGTGTCGATCGAGGACAAGGGCACCGTCGACGGCATCCCGTACCTGGTGATGAGCTACGCCGGCGAGCAGACGCTGCAGAAGCGGCTGCAGGCGGGCGACCTGTCGCGCGACGAGGCGCTGCGCATCTTCGTGCAGGCGGCGCGCGGCGTGCAGGCGCTGCACGACCACTCGCTGGTGCACTTCGACCTGAAGCCGGCGAACATCTTCCTGAAGGGCGACGTCGCGCGGGTCGGCGACTACGGGCTCTCCAAGCTGGTGTCGGCGTCGCGCAACTCGCTCAGCTTCAGCCGCGGCACGCCGTACTACATGGCGCCGGAGATGCTGCAGCGCCGCGGCGATGCGCGCAGCGATGTCTACTCGCTCGGTATCCTGCTGTTCGAGTGCCTGTACGGCGACGTGCCGTTCAAGGGCGACTCCGAGTGGGAGGTGCTGAAGAAGCACGAGGTCACGCCGCCCGAGTTCCCGCCGCACGCCGAGCCGCACGACCGCGCGGTGATCGCGCGCTGCCTCGCCAAGAAGCCGGAAGACCGCTTCGCGTCGGTCACCGAACTGCTGCGCGCGTTGCACGCGCCGGCCGCACTCGGCGAGAGCCTCTTGTTCGGTCCGGGCCGTGGTGCTGTTGCCCCGTCCGGGGCCGCGTGCGTCGGGCCGCAGGCCCGCCGCGCCGCACTGGTGCCGCCGCCGTTGTCGGACCTGTCCGAGGATCGCGATCCCGCCGACAGTCCCCACGGGTTGCCGTGGCGGGACCAGCGGCCGCGCGGCGTGGTCGCGCTGCTCGTGCGCTCGCTGTTCACGGTGCTCGAGTTCGCAATCTGGCTCGTGCTGCTGCCGGTGCGCGCGGTCAGCGCGTTCGCGGGCCGGGGCCTGCTGTGGGTCTTCAAGCTGCCGTTCAAGATCCTCGGGCTCACCGCGCAACTGATCGGCCTGTTGCTGGTGTTCGCGCTGCTGGTGCTCGCCGTCGCCGCGGTGCTCGGCCTGATCGGGGCGGTCTGAGCGCCCGGTCCCTGCTACGATGCGCGACCAGCCATGACCGAACGCGCGCACGAGATCGTCCGGCTGCAGGCGATGGACGAAGCCGCCTGGGCGGCGCTGCAGGACGACTACTTCCGGCGCATCTACTTCTACGTGAAGCGTTACGTCGGCGACCACCAGACCGCCGAGGACCTGACGCAGGACGTGTTCCTCGGCGCCTTGCGCGGCATCGGCGGCTTCGATGCGACCTACACGCTCGACCAGTTCCTGTTCGGCATCGCCAAGAACCGCGTCATCGACCACTACCGCAAGCACAAGCTGACACTGGTGCCCGGCAAGGCCGACGACCACGGCGACCAGAGCCAGCTCTGGCTCGACAACCTGGCGACCGACTCGAAGCCGCTGCCGAAGGAGAAGGTGGTGCGCGCCGAGGACGAGGGCCGCCAGCGTCAGGTGCTGGGCCAGATCCTGCGCGACTACGTCGGCGAGCTGTGGGCGGCCGGCGAGTTCCAGAAGCTGATGGTGCTCGAGTACCTGTTCGTGCTCGGCGGCCGCAACAAGGACGCCGCGACCCGTTTCGGCATCGCCGACGAGAAGGCGGTCGCCGGCATCAAGTTCCGCGCGGTCGAACGGCTGCGCGGGCTGGCGCGGCAGCGCGACCCCAACCACTCCTTGTTCCTCGGCCTGTGGCAACCGGGGGCGCGATGAGCGAGCCCGACCAGGTCGATCCGAAGCTGGCGTTCACCGTGGCTTCGGTGTGGCGCGAGCAGCGCATCAGCTGCCCGCACCCGCACCTGCTGCAGAGTTGGCTGCAGGGCGGGCTGCACGGCGGCGCCAAGGACTTCTTGACCTTCCACCTGCAGGACAGCAAGTGCCCGTTCTGCAACGCGGTGGTCGACGACCTGAAGGCGCGCGAGCAGAAGGCGAAGAGCCCGGTGCTCGAGGACATGCGCGACCGGCTGCTGCGCTCGACCGTCGCGGCGCTGCGGCGCACGCGCGCCTGAAGAACGTCGGGCCGGGGAATCCAGGTGAGCGGCGAATAGTCCGCCCCCGGTTCCGCAGGAGCAGGCGGGAACCAACCCGGTTCCCGGTCAACCTGCCAAACGGAAACGACATGATTCGCAAGACTCTCAAGTGGATGCTCCTCGGCGGCACGGTGCTCGGTGGGGCTGGCTTCCTGTTCCTGGGCACCGACTTCCCGAGCTACGTCAGCACCGCCTTCTCGTCGGTGCGTGAAGGCGTCGTCGGCCAGATCCCGGTCGAGATCGAACTGAAGCGCGCGGCCAACCTGATCCGCCAGATCGATCCGCAGATCGAGACCTGCAAGCTCGACCTCGCCCGCGCCGAAGTCGAACTCGACAACCTGCAGAGCTCCGTCGGGCACCTCGAGAAGGTGGTCGAGGGCCAGGAGAAGGAACTGAAGGTCGGCGCCCGGCTGCTCAGCGGCGACGGCAACAACCACGTGCAGCTCGCCGCCGACTTCCCGGCGCGCCGCCGCGTCAGCACGAGCCTCGAGCGCACCAAGGACAGCTTCGTCAACAACGTCGCGATCCTGAAGACCAAGCGCACGCTGATCGACCGGCAGACCAAGGCCGTCGAGGCCGCCAAGCAGCGCCTTGTCGCGGTGCGCACCGAGCGCGTCGCCCTCGAGGACCAGGTGCAGTCGCTGAAGACGCAGCAGATGCAGATCGAGGCGCTGTCGGCGCACAGCAGCCGCTTCGACCTCGACAGCACCGCACTGAGCCAGGCCAAGGAAGTGATCGCGGGCGTGCGCAAGCGCCTCGACGTCGCCCAGCGCCTGCTCGAGAACGAGATCGCGTTCGAGGCCGAGCCGACGGCGATCGCCGACGAGCGCGACGTGGTCAAGGAGATCCACGAGCTGTTCGCCGGCCAGTCGTCGGTCGCGACCGTCGAGATCGAGATGCCGGTCCGCAAGTGACGGACGAGTGACTGGCAGCGCACCTGACCACGGTGCCGGCCGCGCCGGGTGTCCCGCGAGGGCCCCGGCGCGGTTGCGTACGGGGAGCAGGAACGCGGCGCGGCGCTGCCTGCGGGCGTCAGAGCGGGTTGCCGAGCCAGTCGACCTGCGCCAGGCTGAAGTCGTACGGAACGCGCGACAGGCCGGAGGCGACCGTCATCACCATGCGCGCCCCGCGCGGCAGCTCGCCCTCCAGCCGCCAGGTGAACGTGCACTCGTCGTTGCACGACGAGTACCCCGCCTGCTGCAGCGGCCAGCGCTCGTCGCCGGCAGCCAGCGCACAGCCGAGCACGCGCTCCCGCGGCAGGTGGACCAGCACCTCGAACGCCTGGTGCTGCTCGTCCTCCGGTTCGCAGCGCAGCAGCCGGGCTCCGGCGAAGTCGCCGGCGACGCCGCTGCGGAGCTCGGCGAAGCCGAGGTCGTGTTCCTCGCTGCCGTCGCTGCACACCGCGACGACGCGCCCGGTCAGTTCCTGCAGCCCGCGCGCGCCGGGCGGCGGCACGAACGACATCTCGAGCAGCACCGTGCGCCCATCGCGGGTCGCCTTCGGGAAGTGGCAGCGCCGGTCCCACTCGTCAGCAGGCGTGAAGTCGATGCCGCCGTCGGCGACGACGCGTTCGAACGCGGCCTGATCGAGTTCGAGGGCTGCCTGCGCCAGGTCGCCGGCGATCGTCAGCGTGATGCCGGGTTGGCTCTGGCCGAGCGGGCACAGTCCGCGCTCGTCGTCGGCCTCGTGCACGATCTTGGTCGCGACGATGCGTGCGTTGGCCAGCGGCTCGGCCGGCCCCGCCTGCGGTACCGCGGCCTGCACCTGCGCCGCGAACGGCGCGAAGCGCGCGTGGGCATCCGCGACCTCGGCGTCGTAGTCGAACTGCGGCGCGGTCGCCGTGCCCGTGCGCAGCTTCACCGGCCCCTGGTCGCCGAGCAGTTCCATCGCGGTACTCGGCGTGATGCCGCCGCGCCGCAGCAACTTCAGCATCAGCACGTCGTCGGCGAGCAGGCGTTCGAGCACCTCGACCAGCCGGGCGCCATCGAAGTCGACCTGCACGGCGTTGTCGGCGAGGCGGGTGCCGCGCACCGTGCCGGCGAGCTTGCCGGGCAGGCGCAGCACCAGGTGGCAGGTCAGGCTGCCGAACATCTCGGTGACGAACGTGCGCGCCATCGCCAGCTTCTGCCGTTCCGTCGCCAGCCGTTCCGCCACTTCGGTGCGCGAAGCCCCCGCGGGCAGCGCCGCGTCCGGTTCCGGCTGCGGCTGCTCGACGGTGGCGACGGTGACGCTGCCGTCGCCGTGCTGCTCGACCCGGAAGTCGAGCAGGTGGAAGTGGAAGCCCTGGCAGTGGAAGCGCAGCGCCGCCGCATCGCGGAACCACGCGGTGCCGGTGAACACCATCTGGTCGTCGACCGGGGCGCAGTCGACGTCGGCCCACGCCTCGACGCCCTGCGCGCCTTCGATCTCGGCGCGGAGGAAGTCCGCGGGTGCCGGCGCACCGGCGAGCGGCCCGGTCCAGCGCACGGTGACGCGGCCGCTGCCGTCCGGGTTGAAGGTGAAGTCGTGGTGGAGGTCGAGCATCTGGGCACCGTGGTGGATGGACGGGCTGCCGGCGGCTGCGCCCGCGAATGCCCTCCTATCGACCGCGTTCGCGCCGGCCCTGACCTGCCGGGAGGTCCGCCGCCGCCCGCGGCGGGCATGAACTGTTGCGGCGCACGACAGTCTGCGACACTGCGGCGCCATGCACCGGCCATCGCTCCTCGTCACGGTCCCGCTCGCGCTCGCGGCATCGATCGCCCTCCCTGCGCTCGCCAGTTCCCAGCAGCCCGCACCGGTCGAGGTGCCGTGGAACGACGCGCTGCCGCCGGGCACGGCCCCGCACGTTGAACGCGCGCTCGAGGAGTCGTCGCGGCACGGCGAGTTCGTCGACATCGCGCTGACCGACGGCGGCAAGCTGAACACCTGGGTCGTCTACCCCGAACGGGCGGACAAGGCTGGGGTCGTGCTGGTGATCCACGACATCCGTGGCATGTCCGACTGGATCCGCGCGGTCGGCGACCAGCTGGCGCAGGACGGTTTCATCGCGGTGGTGCCCGACTTCCTGTCCGGCAAGGGCCCGGACGGCGGCGGCACTGCGTCGCTCGGCCGCGAGGTCGGGCAGACGATCCGCAAGCTCGAGGAGGCGGAGGTGAAGGCGCGACTCGACGCGGCGACGGTGTGGGCCAGCAAGCTGCCGGCGGCGAACGGCAAGACCGCGGTGCTCGGCTACTGCTGGGGCGGCACCCAGAGCTTCGGCTACGCGTTGGCGCAGCAAGCACTGCAGGCCGCGGTCGTGTTCTACGGCAGCGTGCCGGGTTCGTCGGCGACCGAGGTCCCGGACGACCGCATCGCCAAGATCGCAGCACCGGTGCTCGGCCTCTACGGCGGCAACGACGCGCGCATCAACGCGACGCTGCCGCCGACGATCGCGGCGATGATGAAGCACGGCAAGACCTACGAGTTCCACACCTTCGAGGGCGCGGGCCACGGCTTCACCAGCCGGCAGGACGGTGCTGGCGGCGCCAACCTGTCGGCGGTGCAACACGCCTGGCCGCTGGTGCTGACGTTCCTGCGCCGGCACCTGAAGTAGCCGCAACGCCGCGACGCCGGAGCCCGGCCCCGGTGGCAGTTCCGATTCGACTCGGCTCCGGCCAGTCGCTACCGTGCCCGCCCTTCGCAGCCATGAACATCCACGAGTACCAGGCCAAGCAGCTCCTTGCGAAGTTCGGCGTGCCGGTCAGCAAGGGCTTCCCCTGCAAGACGGTCGACGAGGTCGGCAAGGCGTTCACCGATCTCGGCGTGCCGCTGGGCGTCGTCAAGGCGCAGATCCACGCTGGCGGCCGCGGCAAGGCCGGCGGCGTCAAGCTGGTGCGCTCCGCCGACGAGGCGAAGAAGGTGGCGCAGAACCTGCTGGGCAAGGCGCTGGTCACGCACCAGACCGGGCCCGAGGGCCGCGTCGTCAAGACGCTCTACGTCGAAGCCGGCAGCGACATCGAGCGCGAGATGTACCTGGCGATCGTGATGGACCGCGGGGCCCAGGCACCGGTGATCATCGCGGCCAAGGAAGGCGGCGTCGACATCGAGGAACTCGCCGCGCACAAGCCGGCTGCGATCGCGCGCCACCGCGTGCACCCGGTCAAGGGCGTGCAGCCGTTCCAGCTGCGCGCGTTGTGTAAGCACCTGGGCCTCACCGGCGAGCAGGCGAAGGGCGGCAGCAAGCTCATCTCCTCGCTGGTGACCGCGTTCATGGCGCTCGACTGCTCGCTCGCCGAGGTCAACCCGCTGATCGTGACCAAGCAGGGTGAGGTCAAGGCGCTCGACGCCAAGATGAGCTTCGACGACAACGCGCTGTTCCGGCACAAGGACGTGATGGAGCTGCGCGACGTCAACGAAGAGGACCCCAAGGAGGTCGAGGCGAAGAAGTTCGACCTCAACTACATCGCGCTGACCGGCAACATCGCTTGCCTCGTCAACGGCGCGGGGCTGGCGATGGCGACGATGGACGTCATCCAACTGAAGGGCGGCATGCCCGCGAACTTCCTCGACGTCGGCGGTGGCGCCAACAAGACCCAGGTCACCAACGCGTTCAAGATCCTGCTGTCGGACAAGAACGTGAAGGGCATCCTGGTCAACATCTTCGGCGGCATCATGAAGTGCGACACGATCGCCGAGGGTGTCATCGCCGCGGCGAAGGAGGTGAAGCTCGGCGTGCCGCTGGTCGTGCGCCTCGAAGGCACCAACGTCGACCTCGGGCGCAAGCTGCTGCAGGAGAGCGGGCTCAACCTGCAGACCGCCGGCTCGCTCGACGAAGCCGCCGAGAAGATCGTGAAGGCCATCCGCTGATCCCACCCAGGACCAACCCATGACCGTTCTCGTCGACGCCAATACCAAGATCCTGTGCCAGGGCTTCACCGGCGAAGCCGGCATGTTCCACAGCAAGAACTCGCTCGCCTACGGCACGAAGCTGGTCGCCGGCGTGACGCCGGGCAAGGGCGGCCAGACCATCGAGGGCGTGCCGGTGTTCGACACCGTGCGCGAAGCGAAGCAGGCGAGCGGGGCGACGGTCTCGATGATCTACGTGCCCGCCGCGTTCACCGCCGACGCGATCTGCGAGGCGGTCGACGCCGAGCTCGACCTGGTCGTCGTGATCACCGAGGGCATCCCGGTCGCCGACATGGCGTTCGTCAAGGACGCGATGAAGGGCAGCAAGACGCGGCTGATCGGCCCGAACTGCCCCGGCATCATCACGCCGGCGACGGAGAAGACCGGCTGCAAGATCGGCATCATGCCGGCGTACATCCACAAGCCCGGCAAGGTCGGCATCGTCTCGCGCAGCGGCACCTTGACCTACGAGGCGGTGTTCCAGGTCACCAGCGCCGGCATGGGCCAGTCGACCTGCATCGGCATCGGCGGCGACCCGATAAAGGGCCTCGACTTCATCGACTGCCTGCAGCTGTTCGCGAACGATCCGGGCACCGAGGGCATCATCATGATCGGCGAGATCGGCGGCACCGCCGAGGAGGAGGCGTGCGAGTTCCTCAAGGCGCACGTCAAGAAGCCAGTGGTCGGCTTCATCGCCGGCGCCACCGCCCCGCCCGGCAAGCGCATGGGCCACGCCGGCGCGATCATCAGCGGCGGCAAGGGCACCGCTGCCGACAAGAAGGCGGCGATGAAGAAGGCCGGCGTGCACGTCTGCGACACCCCGTCGGTGTTGGGTGCCACGATGAAGAAGGTGCTCGGCAAGTGACGCGAGGAGGCGCGTGAGGCCGTGAAGATCCCCGGCGGCTTCGACGCGCTGTTCCGGCAGATCACGCCGCTGGTCGTGCTCGGCGTGCTGCTCGCCGTGGTGTTCGACTGGGTGCCCGGCGGCGGGTGGCTGAAGGCGCAGTTCGGCGACAGCGTGATCGTGCGCGGCGGCGTCGCCGTGCTCGCGTGCTACGTGCTGATCCTGTGGGGCGAGACGATCCGGCTGCACACCATGCTGAGCGGCGTGCTGGCGGCGTTCCGGCAGTTCGATCGCGACGGCGGTGGCAAGGCCGAAGCGGCGAAGAACCCGAAGGCCCGGCTCGAAGCGGCGCGCCTGCTGATCGCGGCGATGGCTTCGCCCGATGCGTCGATCCGCGCCACCAGCCGGCACAACCTCGCGCGCCTCGTCGGCCAGGACCTCGGCGACGATCCGGCGGCATGGCAGGCATGGCTGGCGCGTCAGGAAAGCGGCGCCGGCTGACCGGTGGGCTGAAAGACGGCGTCGCCGCCGCCGTTCCGGGAAACGGCCCCGGCGCTGGCGTTCGGCAGCGCTGCTGGTGATGATCCGGAACAAGCCGAGGACGCGCGCATGATCGCCTTCGTCAACCACTGGGAACTGCTCGCCATCCTGGCGGTGGTGCTGCTGCTGTTCGGTCACCGCCTGCCCGGCATGATGCGTTCGCTCGGCTCGGGCATCACCGAGTTCAAGCGCGGTCTCAAGGACGGCAACAAGCCGAACGAACCGCCGGCCAGCGGCCCGCCGGCGCGCGGCAACGACACCCCGAGCGACGGGGCGTCGCGGTGACCGAGACCCTGCCGCTGCAGGACCTGATCACGCTGGTGCGGCCGCAGCTCGACCGGCTGAACCGCGAGCTGGTGCAGGACCTCGCTCCCGGCCACCGGGAGATGCTGCCGCTGGTCGAACACGCCGGTGGCTTCCGCGGCAAGCAGCTGCGGCCGATGCTGACGTTCCTGGCTGGCATGGCGGTGCGCGGTGCGGCGCACGGCGGCGGGCTCGGCGACGACGTCGTCACCGTCGCCAAGGTCGTCGAACTGCTGCACACCGCGACGCTGGTGCATGACGACGTGCTCGACGACGCCTCGGTGCGCCGGCGCATCCCGACCGTCAACCAGATGGCCGGCGTCGAGGTCGCGGTGCTGCTCGGCGACTACATCTACGCCAAGGCCTTCCACATGGCGGTGCAGCTGCCGGATCCAACCGCGGCGCGCTGGCTGGCCGAGACCGTTCGCGTGATCTGCCAGGGCGAGATCACGCAGGTGCTGCACCGCTTCGACTTCGCGTGGACCGAGCCGCGCTACTTCCAGGTCATCGCCGAGAAGACCGCGAGCCTGTACGCGGCGGCGTGCCGGCTCGGCGGCCACTACTCCGGCGGGTCGGAAGGGCGGCTGCGTGCCCTCGAGGAGTACGGGCTCGAACTCGGCATCGCCTTCCAGATCGTCGACGACTGCCTCGACCTCGACGGTGACGAGCGCGTCGTCGGCAAGTCGCTCGGCACCGACCTGGCGAAGGGCAAGATCACGCTGCCGCTGCTCTACCTGCTGCAACAGGGGCCGGACGTCGCCGATCGGCTGCGCACAACACTCGGCAAGAGCGAGGCCGAGGGCCTGCGGCGGCTGCGCGCGGAATTCCCGCTCGAGCACGCCGTTGCCTATGCGATGCAGGAAGCGCAGCGGCGGATCGCGAAGGCGCAGGCGTCGTTGTCGACGCTGCCGGCCGGCCCGGCCCGCGACGCCCTGCACCAGCTCGCCGGGTTCGTGCTGACGCGGCGGCTGTGAGTCCCGGAGGAACCTCGTTGCGGCCGTCGCCACCAGGTCGGGTCCTCCGGTATCCTGTTTGCCCTCTGAGCTGGTCCTGATGTCCCGATCGCCGTCGTCCGCCGTGTTCCTGTTCGTGTTCGCCGGCGCTGCCGCCTGCGGCGGCGGTGCCGTCGCCGAGTTCGGCCCCGGCAAGACGCTGCGCAAGGAGCAGCGCCCCACGGTGTGGGACGCGTCGGCGCAGGATCGACTGCGCCTGCCGACGATGGGGCCGGCGACCGGGGGCGGCGACGAGGACGCGGGCAAGCAGTGGATCGGCGAGACGCCGGCCGGCTGGGAAACGGCGCCGCCGGCGCGTTTCCGCGACGCGGTGTGGAAGCTGTCCGGCCAGCCCGAGGCCGACTGCTACCTGACCGCCGGCGTTGGCGGCGGCGTCGCCTTCAACCTGACGCGGTGGTACACGCAGCAGTTCGGCATCGCCCAGGTGCCGGCGCTGGAAGCGCTCCCGGTCGTCGATCTCGCGGGGCGCGCCGGCCGCCTCGCCGAGATCACCGGCACGTTCAACGGCAAACCGGACCAGGCGGCGCTGATCGCATTCTTCGCCGACGGCGACCAGGTCACGTCGCTGAAGTTCACCGGGCCAGCGGCGGTCGTCGCCGGCAACAAGGAGAAGTTCTTCGCCCTCGCGAAGTCACTGCGCTCGGCGAGTCGGAGCCGCGACCCGAACGCACCGCCGATCCAACCCGGGCAGGCGATGCCGAACGACGCGACGCACGGCGGCGTGCCGGCGCCGGCGAACAACCCGGCGCCCGCGGCCGCGCCGTTCACCGCGCA
>JBASWX010000358.1:0-24447 GCA_049276695.1 Planctomycetota bacterium | reverse complement strand
GGTCGCGACGGCGCGGGCCGCGGCGGGGACGCCGGCGCCTGCTGCTGCTCCGGCTGCTCCGGCGGCGTCGACCGAACTGCTGCTGTCGCTGGTGCAGGAGATGGCGACTCTGAAGGCCAACCTGATGCAACAGCAGGCGCGCCCGGCCGCCGCGGCGGCGACGCCGGACTTCGCGGCCGCGATCGAGAAGCTGACCGGCTCGCTCAACGACCGGCTCGAGACCATCGGCAAGAAGATGGGCGTGTCGGCGGCGGTCGACGGCGACGCCCCGGTCGACTTCGGCGGCCTGTTCAAGGACACCGGCAAGTCGCTCGAGTCGAACATGGAGAACATCGAGGTCAAGCAGAAGGCCGGCGGCGGCATCGCCGCCAACCTCGCGCGCCTCAAGAAGCTCAAGGGCGGCAGCTGAGCCCGCCACGACGAACCAACCAGGGCATGCAAGGCAGAGAACCAATGACGCAGAACAAGAACCAGTCGGCTCATGACCAGGGTGCGGACACCGCAGTGGCTCTCGGCAAGGGCCTCGACATCGGTACCGCGAACCTCGCCGCAGCGGTGCAGAGCGCCGACGGCGGCATCACGGTGACCGTCGAACGCAACGCGTTCCTCGACATCCCGAGCGACGTCTACAGCAAGAACATGCTGACCAAGCTCAAGGTGCCGTACATCGTGCACAACGCCAAGCTGGTGGTGATCGGCGAGGCGGCGTTCGAGCTGGCCAACGTGTTCGGTCGCGAGACGCGGCGCCCGATGTGCGACGGGCTGATCAGCCCGAACGAGCAGGACGCGCTGCCGATGATGAAGATGATCATCCAGAAGATCCTGGGTGAGCCGCGCGTGGCGAACGAGCACTGCTACTTCTGCGTGCCCGCCCCCTCGCTCGACGTCGACAACAACGTCGTCTACCACCAGGGCCTGTTCGAGAGCCTGGTCAACAAGCTCGGCTACAAGGCGCACGCGATCAACGAGGCGCACGCGGTGATCTTCGCCGAGCTCGCCGACAACGACTTCACCGGCATCGGGCTGTCGTTCGGCGGTGGCATGGCCAACGCCTGCGTCGCCTACAAGTCGATCCCGTGCCTGTCGTTCTCGGTCGCGCGCGGCGGCGACTGGATCGACAAGAACGTCGCCAACGTGCTCGGCTGCCCGCGCAGCAAGGCGACCAGCATCAAGGAGCGCGGCATCGACATCCGCGACCCGAAGAGCCGCGAGGAGGAGGCGGTGTCGATCTACTACCGCAGCCTCATCTCCTACGTGCTGCAGAACATCAAGGCGCGGTTCGAGTCCGGCAAGAACATGCCGAGCTTCCAGAACCCGATCGACATCGCCTGCGCCGGCGGCACCTCGCTGGTCGGTGGCTTCATCGAGGTCTTCCGCGACGAGTTCGCGAAGATCGACTTCCCGATCCCGGTCGGCAAGATCTTCCGCAGCGAGGAAGCGTTGACCGCGGTCGCCAAGGGCTGCCTGGTCGCCGCCGCGATCGGCGAGAGCTGAGTCGCGAGGGGCGGTGGTTGCAGGCGAACGGGGCCGCACGGCCCCGTTCGCGTTTCAGCCGGTCCGGTCGATGCGCCGGATCGTGCCCTTCGGTTTCGATCGCGCGAGGTCGTGCATCGTCTGCAGGTTGACCCAGAACTGCGGGGTCGTGTCGAGTGCGCCGGCCAGCAGCCAGGCCGGTCTTCGGCAGCTCGGCGCTTGCCTTCTGGTTGAAGGACCCGCCGCGCCGCGGATCGCGTCGCCCGCTTCGAAGCCGGCCTGGCCGAATTGCGCGCCATGCGGGCACAGACGTGGCGGTAGTTCGGCCGTCGGCCACCTGTTGCGTGGTCAGACGGTAGCATGCCCGACCAGCGATCGTGAGGCGTCGCACGCCGCGCCGAAGTCAGACCATGCGGACTCTCACTGCCATGTCGTGTTCCGCAGCGCTGCTGGCGGCGCAGGGCACCTACATCGTCGACATCGCCAACCCGCCCGGCACGGACTACACGCAGATCGCGGTTGCCGCGCTCGCGGTGCCGAGCGGCAGCGTGTTGCTGGTGCGCGCCGGCGTCTACCAACCGGTGGTGATCCACGCCAAGTCGCTGACCGTCCTGTGCGACGCGAACGTGTTCGCAGGCGAGCCTACGTTGGGGCCGTTCCTCCGCATCCAGTACATCCAGGCGGCGCAGCGGGTGCATGTGCGCGGGCTGCGGCAGAACCCCGCATCTCCGGGCACCGTGACGGTGACCTCCGCTGCCGGCCCCGTCGTTTTGGACGGCAACGGGTCAACGCTGCAGGTACCTGGAACCTGCATGATCGTCAGTGGTTCGAACCAGCTGGCGGTCCGCAACTACTCGATGTTCGGACGTCCGCCGCTGACGGTGTACTGGTCCAAGGTGGTCGTCGAAAACTGCACGCTGACGGGCCTCGATCAGCCGTACGCGCCCGCGTCCGGCCTCGACATCTCGGGCGGCGAGATGCAGACCGTGCACTCGAGCATTCGAGGCGGTCACGGCTACTCCATCTACGTCAAGGGCACTGGGGTGATCGACGTTCCGCCCGGACCCGCGGTGTCCATGTTCGCGAGTTCGCTGCGTGTGCTCGGAACCGCGGCCAACAGCGTGCTCGAAGGCACGGGTCCGAACGGTTCCGGAGCGATCCAAGGCAGCGGTGTGGTCCGGGTCGATGCCCCGGTGGTGCTCGGGCCCGTGCCCCCGAGCACTGGTCCCCCGGTGACGCGGCCGTGGATGCCGAGCGTGACGACGATCGATGCGCCACCCGGCGGCACGATTGTCGTGCGCCGCTACGGGCCGACCGGCGTACCGTTCGCGATCGGCGTGAGCCTGCCGGCGCCAGCGTTCGCATGGCCCGGCGCCATGGACCCGCTGTGGCTGGATCCCGGTGCGATGTACGTTGAAGCGATCGGCACCGTGTCGGTCGCCGGCCCCTTCGCCGTGCAGAAGCCCGTTCCCAACGCGGTGACGCTGCGCGGCCTGGCGATGCACTGGCAGTCGGCCGAACTCGACGCCGCGGGCGCCTTGGTGTTCAGCAACCCGAGTTGCTGCCTGATCCACTGAGCGGGTGCCAGCGGCTACAGCGACAGCGTCATCCGGATCCAGTTCGTCAGCACCCGTTCGCTCGCCCCGCTCGGTTCGAGCGTGAAGCCGCAGAAGTACAGCGGCCAGCCGGCGAGGAACGGCAGGTACGGCGCGAACAGCGTCGGGCTCGCGGTGCCGGCCGGAGCCAGCGTGCCGATGAAGCCGAGGAAGAACGGACTGGTCGGGTCGAGGCCGGCCTGCAGCAGGAAGCCGTTGTTGAGCGGCAGCAGGTTGCCGCCGGGCAGCGGCGTGCCCGGCGTGAAGTACTCGGACAGGCACAACAGGTACGGGCGGTTCGCCTCGGCCGGCAGCAGTAGCTGCATCGGCGTCGGTTGCCCGAGCGGGGCGAGCGCCGGTCCACGCAGCGGCAACGCGTCGAGCAGGAACAAGAGGCTCTGCTGCACGAGTTGCGCGCGCACCGCGGCGTTGGTGATCGTCTCGATCGGCAACCCGAACGTGACCACGCGTGCGCCGGTCGCCGGGTCGAGCTTCTGCACGCCGGCGACGAGGCCGTTGCCGTACCGCAGGCACACCGTGCTCTGCGCGGTGGTGGGGGCCAGCACGTCGGGGTAGTTCACGTCGTAGGTGCCGTTGCTGCCGTTGTCGAACGAACCGGCGGCGAGCCCGGCGCTCACGGTGCCGGCAATGCCGACCTGCAGCGTGTAGATCGCCGCGTCGTCGGCGACGTAGGTCGCGCCGAGCGCGTTCCGGTAGAAGGCACGGTCGGCGGCCGAGCCCTGCGCGTCCAGGTCCCAACCGACTTCGGCGCCGCTGACCAACAGGCTGCCGCCGCCGTTCAGGTAGCCCGACACCAGCACCTGCTCGACCGCGTTGAACGACTCGTCGGCGGTGCTCTCCTCGCCGAGCGACCACACCACCGCCTGGTAGGCCGGCAGGCTGACCCGCAGCAACTGCACCGCTTCGTTGCTGGCGGCGTCGAAGCCGAGCGAGAAGTTGGCGTTCTGGCGCAGCGCGCCGCCGAACAGCCGCAGGTAGTCGCGCGTGTTCTCGGGGCCCTTCACGTAGCGGTCGAGACGGTCGAAGCCCTGGACCAGCAGTACCTGGGCCTGACCGAGGTGGTCGGTGCCAGCGGTCAGCACCTCGGTCGGGAACGAGCGCCCCGACGCGTTCCACGCGCGCACGCGGAACGACTTCACCGCGTGGTGCGGCAGCGGCCCGGTCGACCAGTTGGTGGTCGTCACCGCCGCGAGCTGCACGAAGCCCTTGCCGTCGTCGGACTGTTCGACCGTGTAGCTCGTCGCCCCGGCGGCGGGATCCCACGCGCAGCGCAGCCCGTGCGCCCCGTCCTGCACGACCCGGAACGCTGGCGGTGGCTCGGGCGGGAACGGGGCGAGCGGCTGGAAGTAGCGCAGCACGCCGCGGGCATAGGCGCGCGCGGCGAGATAGCGGAAGTCGGGATCGTGCAGACTGGTGTGGTCGAGCGAGCCGGGCGTGTCGTGGAACGCCAGCTCGACCAGGATGCCGGGCATCGTCGACAGCAGGCGCACCTCGCCGAAGTTCGCCTGCTGCTGGCCGCGGTCGACCCACAGCGGGTTCCAGAAGGCCTGCAGGTCGCCGACGATTTGCGTGTGCACCGCCTGGCTCAGCGCCGCCGAGCCGGGCGTGGCGCCGCCGCTGTAGATGAACGTGTCGGTGCCGGCGCCACCGCCGGCGTTGGTGTGCAGCGACACGAACGCATCGGCGGTGCGCCACTCGGCGAAGCGCGGCCGCGTCGTGACGTCGTCGTCGTTGTCCTCGCCGCCGCTGATCGAGTCCCACACCGTGCTCGGCGCGCCGGCGAACTGCGCCCAGTAGCGCGCGCACTCCTTCCACCGCAGCTGGTTGCTGGTGGTGCCGCCGCGCACCAGCGAGCCGAGCCCGCCGCCCAGCCGCACCGCGTCGGCGATCGCGACGCCGCTCGCCGGCGACAGGTTGGACAGCGTGATGCGGGCACCGTTCGCCGGCGCGAACCAGAAGTTGCCGAGGTGCGCCCAGGTCAGGTTGTCGCGCGTCTGGTCGACGACCGCGGTGCTGGTGCCGCCGGTGTGTTCGATCCGGTAGCTCGCTGCGGTGGTGCGGTTGCTGCTGGCGCGGAACCAGGCGAACACCGGATACAGCCCTTCCTTGGTCACCGGGATCGTCCAGCGCGCGGTCGCGGTCTCGCTGCCCGGGTTGGTCGCGACGTAGCGGTAGCCGCCGCCGGCATAGCCCGACGACGCACTGGTCGTCCACGAGCCGGTCTCGACGTAGCCCGGCGCGCCGCCGTCGTTGTCGCTGAGGCCGTCGACGTCGACCTCGCCATGTTCGCGCGTCATCACGACGTCGGCGCCGAGGTTGGCCAGGAACGGGATCAGGTACTGGTTGGCGATCTCCGCGGTGTGGATGTCCTCGATCAGGCCGTCGATCAGGCCGCGCTGCGTGGTCCAGCCGAGCGTGGAATGCCAGTAGTAGCCGTGGCCCGGCGACACTGCGATGCGCTTGCCGGTCAGCGCGCCGTACGGCAGCGTCAGCGACGCGAACGACGGCGGCTTCGCGATCGGCAGCACGAGGCCGCCTTCGCCGAGCGCGGTGCGCAGGTCCTGTTCGCTGCCATCGGGCAGGCGGATCGCGATGCGCACCGAGTGCACGCCCGGTGCGCGCAGCACGGTCTTGTCGATCTGTTCGATCGCGTGGTCGCGCGAGCAGCCGGGCTGCAAGCTCAGCAGCGTCGGGTCGAACACCAGCCGCACGTCGCCGCCGTTCTGCTGCAGCGCGCAAAGGCGCGTGCCGGGCGGGATGTAGGTCGAGTAGCCCGCGGCGAGTTCGGCCGGCGTGGGGCCGGCCAGCAGGTGCGCGACCGCGGCGGCGACGCTCGTGTGCACCGGCGGCACCGCGGCGAGGTTGTGCTGGCGAAAGAACAGCACGTCTTGGGCCAGGGCGAGCGCGGTGAAGCCGGCATGGGCGAGGGCGAGGAGAGCGACCCGCATGCCAGTGAGCCTACGCGACGATCCGTCCGGTGGGAGGGGTGGATGCTCACGTCGGGTAGCTTGGCTCCTGCCGACCGCCGTGCCACCGCTGGGTACCCCGAAGTCGGTTCTCACGCGATCGATGGTATGGTGCCCACCGAGGACCTCCGGTGGACAAGAAGGGACTCTCCGAAGCTGACATCTGCGACCAGTTCATCACGCCCGCCGTGCAGCGTGCCGGCTGGGACAGCATCACGCAGATCCGTCGCGAACACTACTTCACCGATGGACAAGTGCTCGTGCGCGGTCGCATGGCGGCGCGCGGCAAACGCAACTACGTCGACTACTTGCTGTCGCATCGGCCGGGGCTGCCGATCGCGATCCTCGAGGCGAAGGACAACACTCAGGCGGTCGGCGCCGGCATGGGCCAAGCCTTGCGCTACGCCGAAGCTCTTGACGTTCCGTTCGTCTTCAGCAGCAACGGAGATGCCTTCCTGTTTCACGATCGCACAGGGCAGTCCTTGGTGGTGGAGCAGGAGCTGACACTCGACCAGTTCCCGTCGCCCGCCGAGTTGTGGCAGCGCTACCGCCGCTGGCGCGGGCTGGATGGTGCAGCCGAACAGATCGCGGAGCAGCCGTTCCACCAGGATCTCGACGGCAAGGAGCCGCGGTACTACCAGCGAGCCGCGGTGCAGCGGGTCGTCGAGGCGATCGCGCGTGGTGATCGACGGCTCTTGCTCGTGATGGCGACCGGCACCGGCAAGACCTACACCGCCTTCCAGATCCTGTGGCGCCTGTGGAAGGCGAAGGTCGCCAAGCGAATCCTCTTCCTCGCCGACCGGAACATCCTCGTCGACCAGACCATTCAGAACGACTTCAAGCCGTTCGGCTCGGTGATGAAGAAGGTCGAGAACCGGCTCGTCGACACTTCCTACGAGGTCTACCTCGCGCTCTACCAGGCGGTGACGGGGAGCGACGAGGAGAAGCAGATCTACCGTCAGTTCTCGCCTGACTTCTTCGACCTGGTCGTGATCGACGAGTGCCACCGCGGCAGCGCCCGCGAACAGAGCGCGTGGCGGGAGGTGCTCGACTGGTTCGCGCCTGCGGTGCAGCTCGGAATGACTGCGACGCCGAAGGAGACGCGCCAAATCTCGACGCTGACTTACTTCGGCGAGCCGATCTACACGTACTCGCTGCGGCAGGGCATCGCCGACGGCTTCCTTGCTCCCTACAAGGTCGTGCGCATCGACCTCGACAAGGACTTGCAGGGCTGGCGTCCGACGGTCGGTCAGCGCGACGACCTCGGGCAGGAGATCGACGATCGCATCTACAACAGCCGCGACATGGACCGCTCGCTCGTGCTGGTCGAGCGCACGCGCCGTGTTGCCGAGAAGGTGGTCGAGTACCTCGCTGGCACGGATCCCTACGGCAAGACGATCGTGTTTTGCGAGACGATCGAGCACGCAGCGCGCATGCGCACTGCCTTGGTGAACGCGGTCGCGCGGCGCTTCCCGGCCGAGCGGCTCAACACCAAGTTCGTTGCTCAGATCACGGGCGACAACGACGAGGGGAAACGCCTCCTCGACGACTTCCTTCACCCCGAACGGCGCTACCCGGTCATCGCCACGACGAGCAAGCTGCTCAGCACGGGTGTCGACGCCAAGACGTGCAAGCTCGTCGTGCTCGACCAACGCATCGAGTCGATGATCGAGTTCAAGCAGATCATCGGTCGTGGCACGCGACTGCATCCCGACGCGGGCAAGCTGTGGTTCACGATCATGGACTTCAAGAAGGCCACGGAGCTGTTCGCGGACCCGGACTTCGATGGGGACCCGGTGGTCGTGTACGAGCCCGCCACCGGCAGTTCGCCCGTCCCGCCCGAGCTGTCCGACCAAGCCGGTGCGGGGACCCAGCCTGAGTCGCCGTCCGATTCGCAGCCTGCTCGACGCTTCTTCGTGAGCAACGTGCCAGTGTCGATCGCCGCCGAGCGCGTGCAGTTCTACAGCGCCGATGGCCGGCTGGTGACCGAGTCGCTGCGCGACTACACACGAGCTGCTGTGCAGCAGAAGTACCACAGCCTCGACGAGTGGCTGGCTGCGTGGCGGGCCGCCGACAAGAAGGTCGAAGTGATGGTCGAGCTGGAGCGGCAGGGCGTGCCGTGGGAAGATCTGCGTGACCACGCCGGCAAGGACCTCGATCCGTTCGACCTGGTTTGCCACGTCGTCTACGACCGCCCGCCGTTGACGCGGCGGGAGCGCGCTGACCAAGTCAGGAAGCGCGACGTTTTCGCGAAGTACGGGGTCGAGGCCCGCGCGGTCCTCGACGCGCTGCTGGACAAGTACGCCGAAGAGGGCCCGGTGACCCTCGAGGATCCTCAAGTCCTTCGAGTGAAGCCGCTGGCCGACCTCGGCACCGCGATCGAGCTGATGCGACGCTTCGGCGGGCCCGACCTCTACCGCGAGGCGGTTCGCGAGCTGGAGAACGAGATCTACCGCCCGGCGTCCTGATCTCTACGCTGTCGCGCTCCCATGTCGCTGACCGCCACCGTCAAGTCGATCCAGGACATCATGCGCAAGGACGTTGGCGTCGACGGCGACGCGCAGCGCATCGGCCAGCTGGTATGGCTGCTGTTCCTGAAGATCTGGGACGACCGCGAACTCGAGCAGGAACAGCTCGCCACCGACTACAGCTCGCCGCTCGTGAACGTGCGCTGGCGCACCGGCACCGGGCGGGAGCAGTTGGCGAAGGACCTGCGTTGGCGAGCCTGGGCCGCGGACAAGGAAGGGGCGACCGGCGACGAGTTGTTGGAGTTCGTCAACGACACGTTGTTCCCGGCCCTGAAGAACCTCGACCTCGGCGAGCTGCCGACCGGCAACCCGACCAAGGCCAAGGCCGCCGCGGCGGCGCTGTACCACCGGCGCGCGCTGCTGAAGCCGGTGTTCGAGGACGCGTACCAGTACATGAAGTCGGGCACGCTGCTCCGGCAGGTGGTCAACAAGATCCAGGAGGCGATCGACTTCAACGACAGCAAGACGCGCCATCTGTTCGGCGAGATCTACGAGACGCTGCTGGGCTCTCTGCAGTCCGCCGGCAACGCCGGCGAGTACTACACGCCCCGCGCCGTCACCCAGTTCGCTGTCGACATGATCGACCCGCAGCTCGGCGAGACGGTGCTCGATCCGGCCTGCGGTACCGGTGGATTCCTCGCTTGCGCGATCGAGCATTTGCGCAAGCAGGTCAAGACGCCGGCCGACGAGGTGAGACTGCAAGCGTCGATTCGCGGCGTCGAGAAGAAGCCGCTGCCGCACCTGCTCTGCGTGACGAACATGATCGTGCACGGCATCGACGTGCCGACGTCCATCCGCCACCTCAACACGCTGGCACGCCCGCTGCGCGACATCGGTCCGAAGGACCGGGTCGAGGTGATCGTGACCAATCCACCGTTCGGCGGCATGGAGGAGGACGGCATCGAGAACAACTTCCCCGAGTCGTTCCGCACCCGGGAGACTGCCGACCTGTTCCTGGTCTGGATCATCGAGACGCTGAAGGACGGCGGGCGTGCAGCGGTGGTGCTGCCAGACGGCACGATGTTCGGCGAGGGCGTGAAGACCCGGGTGAAGGAACGGCTGCTCGGCGAGTGCAACCTGCACACCATCGTGCGGCTGCCGAAGGGCGTGTTCGCGCCCTACACGAGCATCCAGACCAACGTGCTGTTCTTCGAGAAGGGCAAGCCAACGACCGAGGTGTGGTTCTACGAGCATCCGTACCCGCTCGGCGCCAAGAGCTACTCGAAGACGAAGCCGCTGCGCATCGAGGAGTTCGCCGTCGAGAAGAAGTGGTGGCGGAAGCGCAAGGCGAGCGAGCAGGCGTGGAAGGTGTCGATCGGCGACATCAAGGCGCGCGGCTACAACCTCGACCTCAAGAACCCGAATGCGAAGGACGACGTGCACGAGGCGCCGGCGGTGCTGCTGGAACGGTACGACGCGGCGGTGAAGGTCGCGGCGGAGCTGAAGGCGCGGCTGCGCGACGAACTGGCGAAGTCGCTGGCGGGGAAGGTGTGATGGCACGCGGTGGGGCGCCGGCTGTGGCAGTGGGCGACGGGGTCGCAGTCGTCGACGAGAAGCTGGCGCGTGCGTTCGAAGTGCTGGCCGAGTCTCCGGATGGTGTCGCGCGGATGCGGGACCTGGTGCTGTCACTCGCGGTGCGGGGGAAGTTGGTGTCACAGGATTCGCGGGATCAGCCGGCGTCCGAGCTACTGCAGCGACGGTCGCTGCCAAGTCGTCGAGGGAATGACGCACCGCAGACTCCCGAGGAACTCGACGGGGATGTCCCTGCGGGCTGGGACATCACGAGCCTGGCGCACGTGGCAGCGATCAACCCCAGGATCGAAGCGGAAGACGATGCTCGCGCCGGGTTCGTGCCCATGAGCCACGTGCCGACGGACTACCGGCGAATGCTGACTCATGAGTTGCGTTCCTGGGGCGAGATCAAGGCGGGGTACACGCACTTGGCGGACGGGGACGTTGCCGTCGCCAAGATCACGCCGTGCTTCCAGAACGCGAAGTCATGCCTGGTCAGCGGGCTGCCGGGCGGCGTCGGCGCCGGAACCACCGAGCTGGTCGTGTTTCGTGTGCCTCCCGACATCGTCGATGCGCGCTTCCTGCTCATCCTCTTCAAGTCCCCTCAGTTCCTGCGTGGCGGCGTCGCAACGATGACGGGGACCGCTGGTCAGCAACGGGTGGCATCAGATTACTTTCGGCATCGGCCGGTTGCCTTGCCCCCGCTCACGGAACAGCGACGCATCATCGCTCGCCTCGACGAACTCATGGACTGGATCGACCAGTTCGAGGCTGCAAAGGCGCAGCGCGAAGCCGCGCGCATCGCCGCGCGCGACGCCTGCCTCGCCACGCTGTGCTCCGCATCCAACTCTGACGAAGCCGCCGCCGCGTGGTCGACACTTGCATCGCGCTACGATTCGCTGTTGGTCCAACTGGACGACATCGAGTTCGTGCGCCTCGCGATCCTCCAGCTTGCGGTGCGGGGCAGGCTGGTGGATGGGCACGACGTGAGCCGCCGAGATTCCTCACCGAGATGCCCCGACATCGCACTTGGCGCACCGTTTTGTGATGATGTGGGCAGACTGCCTCGCGGGTGGTCTTGGGCACGAGTTGGCGAGGTGGCCGAGACGCGCCTCGGGAAGATGTTGGACAAGGCCAAGAACAAGGGAACGCCTCGGCCGTACCTGCGGAACACGAACGTTCACTGGTTCCGCTTTGACCTGACAAGCATCAAGAGAATCTCGCTCGAGGATCACGAGTTCGCCGATCTCAGACTGCGGCGCGGCGACGTGCTGATCTGCGAAGGGGGGCACGGCATTGCACGATCGGCGGTCTGGCAAGAGGAGTTGCCGGATGTGGTGTTCCAGAAGGCCCTTCACCGGGTAAGGCCTGGCGATCGCCTCGCCAGTCGGTACTTGGTGCTGTGCATGCGGGTCCTTGAGGCCGCAAGCGTCCTGCGTGCCTACTACACCGGCGCAGGCATCCCGCACTTCACGGGTCGAGCTCTCGGACGAGTCCTGCTCGCGCTGCCTCCTCTTGCCGAACAGGAGCGGATCGTCGCTCGCGTTGCCGAACTGATGGCGGCCTGCGACCGCCTCGAGGCAGCACTCACCACGGAGCATGCGCGTTCCGAGTCCGTCGCAGCGTCGCTTGCGGCGCTCGAGGTCGATGCATGAAGCCCTGGAGCCCTCGCCTGCTGCAGGCTCTCGAGGATGTCATCACGGGTGGCCCCGGCGGCAGCGATGAGCCCTCCGTTGGGCACTATCGCAGCGCTGGCAAGCTGCACCGCTTCTTCCGATCTCTCGACATCGATTTCCAAGTCGGTGGTCAGTCCCGATGCGCGGCAGTCTTCGACTTGCTTCGCGGCCTGAACTCGAACCCGAAGGAGCACAAGCGCCTCGTGGCTGTCCTTGAGGCTGCCGTGTTGCCGGCCGACTACGCCGATCCGGCGATGCTTGAGCGCGTGCTGAAGCATTTGGAGAGTGCGCTCGCAGCCGAGGGGTTTGCCCTGCGACGAATCGGGCCCGATTACAGGCTGCAGCCCCGCGCGGGCAGCGTCGCTGCTGCCAACGAACTCGCCGTTGTGGCTGCCCGCCTGTCCCTCGCTTCGGTCGAGGCTGACTTCGCGCGTGCCACCCAGCGTGCCGACAACGAACCGGAGGGTGCCATCACCGCGGCGTGCTCGCTGGTGGAGAGCGTCTGCAAGCC
The DNA here is from genome assembly GCA_049276695.1 of Planctomycetota bacterium. Taxonomy (GTDB): domain Bacteria; phylum Planctomycetota; class UBA1135; order UBA1135; family UBA2386; genus UBA2386. The sequence goes on along the minus strand of JBASWX010000358.1, from coordinate 12,165 downwards.
CATCCTCGACGAGATGGCCAAGCCGCTGCCGAACAAGAAGGACATCAAGGCACTCGTTCAGGATGTCGCGAGCCACTTGCGCCTGTCGCCGGCGCGCACGGACTTGCCTGCGGAGTGGGAAGCCGACATCAAGCAGATCCTCACCGGCTTGGTCTCGGTGGCTGGCGGAATCGGCGCGCTCCGCACCCATGCCGGGGATGCGCACGGCCGCGGGCGCAAGCCAGTCGCCGTCGACTCCCGCATCGCCCGCTTCGCGATCCATGCCGCGAGCACCCTGTCGGTGTTCCTGCTCGATACTTGGCAGCAGCGATCCCCCGCCCCGCCGACTGCATCTGCGGTGGGCCGCAGTCGCGGCGGGGGATCGAACGAGGCGCCGGCGTGATGGGTGGTGCCGACCGCGGAGGGCTTGTTGTCGAGCCGGGCTGGCTCTACGGTGCCGCGCCGGAATGGCGGACAGTTCGAAGGTACCGATGGCGTGGCGAGGCCTCGCGCGACAGAATGCTCTGGCGGCAAAGCTGCTCTGCGAACGCGCCCCGCGACTGGCCTGCCCGATCGTGTCCCGCCTCTACTACAGCCTGCATCAGGCCGCGGTCGCGAAGTTGATCGAAGCTGGTGAGGTGCGGGCGAAGTGGGAGCACAGCGAAGTCTGGAACGAAGCGGACCTGAAGTTGCGCCCTGGCATCGGCACCCAACTGGCCACCCTGTACGACTGGCGGGTGAAGGCGGACTACGCCAAGGGCCGCGTCACCGAGAAGCAGGCGACTCAGTTCGCAGCGATCGTGATTCCGATGGTGGTTGAGCTGGGAGTCGACCTCGAAGCTGCTGCATGAACGACCACGATCTGATCGGCCGAGCATTGGCGACCGCCGGGTTCCCGTTCCCGGTGGCGATCCACCTCGGGAGCGACCCAGACCTGGGGGCCGTACTCGAAGTGCACGCATTCGACGTGCCGGAGGATGACGCCGTTCGCGTCTCGTTCGATCTCACCCAGCTTGTGCGCTCATGCCGGCCGAGGGCAGTTCCTCTGGTCGGTTGCTACGACACGGTCGAGTCCGACGAGCAGCGAGAGCGGTTGCCTGCGGGAGCCCATTGGTTCCGGCCGGCCCTGCGGGCGCCACAGCTTCCGCGTGACACGGGCGACGTCGAGCGAGCCTTGGTCAGGACCATCAGGTTGGTGGAGGGTCACCTTCGTCTGGATCGCTTCCCGTACCGAGTGGCTGCCTTCGCCAGTCACCTGCCCGAGCTGGGTGACGTGGTCGAGGTGCATGCGTTCGATGTGCCGGAAGGTGAGTTGCTGACGGTGTCGCGAAGGCTCAACACCCTGCTGGCATCGCTTCGGCTCGATCCAATGCCGGTCGGGACCGCCTTCCACATGGCAGAGTCACCGGCGGCGACCATGCGAGTCCCAACGGAGGCGACGTGGATCCAACCAGCGCGACCGCCGGAGTTGCGCACGAGACACATCATGGCCAGCTCCTGGGGACGGGTCTGTGGCAGGGCAGGTGTGGGGGTGCTGCCGCTGCGATCGGCGCGCGGAATGAACGTCAACATGGTCGCACCACCTGGGTCGGTGCTCATGACCTTCACGGCGGTGACGATCCTCCCCGAGACGCTCGGTCCGATACGGATGTTCGGCGCGGGTGAGGGCGTGCTCTACTCGTTCGGTGCCCCGCTACTGAAGTGGCTGTCGACGCACCCGGTGCAGTTCACCAGCGACACCCATTACTCGCTCGGAGCCTGAGATGCCGCGCCCGACCAAGGGAGTGACGATCCAGTCCATTCAACTCGTCCAGAGCCGCTTCGACTGGCGCGTGACGCCTGCCGATCAGGGCAAGCTCGAGGGGATGGCGGAAGCGGAACGGCAGCTGAAGAGCACCACGGAGATCCAGACTGGCTTCGAGCCGGCGATCGCTCCAAGCCACGTGCTGTTGCTGAAGGCCATCGTCCGAGGGTTCCTGGGTGACGTCCCGGTCTGGGAGATCGAAGCGACCTATCGCGGGGAGTTCTCCTGCGCGTCGGATGGAGACATCACTCCTGAGAGCCTGCGGCAAGTGCATGGGCCGGCGTGGCTGTATTCGTACGCGCGTGAGTTCGTGTCGGACCTGGCGCGACGGGCGAACCTCGGTGGCGTGATGCTACCGGCGGTCAACTTCCAGGTGAATCCGCCGGCGCCAGGCGGCTGAGACAGCGGTTGGCCCGGCCATGCAGCTCTCGGTCCACCTCTGCTTCCCCGGGACGTGCGAGGAAGCGTTCCGGTTCTACGAACGGGTGCTCGGCGGCAGGATCACGCTGCTGCAGACCTACGGTGCGTCGCCGGGCGGCGAGCACGAGACCGGCGACTGGCGGGGCAAGATCCTGCACGCCGTGATGAAGGTCGCGGGCGGCGAACTGCTGGGCGCCGACGTCCGCCCCGGGCACTACGAGAAGCCTGCCGGGTTCTACGTACTGGTCGGGGCCGCCAGCCTGCCCGAGGCCCGGGCCATGTTCGCGGAACTCGCCGCCGGCGGGTCCGTGAAGATGTCGCTGCAGGCGACGTTCTGGTCGCCCGGCTACGGCGTGGTGGTCGACCGCTTCGGCGTGCCGTGGGAGGTCAACTGCGAGGGGACCCCGGCCTGACGGACCCGCGCCGCGGCGGCGGCGCGGTCGACGAGTACTCGCTCTTGCGCCGCATCGTCGGCGTGCTAACACGGCGTCACCCCGGGCCCGATCGGGACCGGGACCACTCGACGACCAGACATGCTGTCCCTCTACCTGACCACCGACCCCGTCTACTGGCTCCTGCTCGGCATCGGCCTCGTGCTGAGCCTCGTCGCTTCCGCCCGGGTGAAGATGACCTTCGCCCGCTACTCGAAGGTGCGTTCCCGTTCGGGCCTGACCGGCGCCGACGTCGCACGCACGATCCTGCAGGCGAGCGGCATCCGCGACGTGAAGGTCGAACCGGTGCACGGCCAGCTCACCGACCACTACGACCCGACGTCGAAGACGCTGCGGCTGTCCGAGGCGGTCTACGCCAGTCCGAGCGTTGCCGCGCTCGGCGTCGCCGCGCACGAGGTCGGGCACGCGATCCAGCATGCGCACGGCTACGCGCCGCTGAAGTTCCGTTCGGCCTGGGTGCCGGTCGCCGGCATCGGCAGCAACCTCGGCTTCCTGGTGATCCTGATCGGCATGGGCCTCGCCGCCGCCGGCGGTTCGATGCTGTGGGCGTGGATCGGCGTTGCGCTGTTCGGGACGATGACGGTGTTCACGCTGGTTACGCTGCCGGTCGAGTTCGATGCCAGCCGCCGGGCGCTGGTGACGCTCGAACAGGGCGGCGTGCTCGACGCCGAGGAGATGGTCGGCGCCCGCGCCGTGCTCGGCGCCGCGGCGTTGACCTACGTCGCCGCGGCAGCCGCGTCGATGCTCGAACTCGGCTACTGGGTGATGCACCTGTTGTCGATGCAGCGCCGCGACTGAACGCGCGGGGCTACCCCAGTTCGCGCAGGCTCTGTTCGATGCCGGCGAGCTGGGCCTGCAGTGCCGCGAGGTTGGCGCGCTCCTTGTCGATCACCGCCGGCGGCGCCTTGGCGACGAAGCCGGGGTTGCCGAGCTTCTTCTCGATGCTCGCGATCTGGCCTGCGACCTGGTCGCGTTGCTTCTGCAGCTTCTGCCGCTCCGCCTGCAGGTCGACCACGCCGGGCAGGAACGCCTTGCTGGCGCCGAGCACGACAGTGGCGCTGTCGGGAGTGCGTTCCGCGGTCTTGCCGATCGTCAGTTCGCCGAGTCCGGCCATGTGCGCGAGCAGCGGCGCGGTCGCCTGCAGCATCGCCGCGGCGTTGCCGTCGGCGGCGAAGCGGGCGGTGGGGCGGTCCTTCGGCGGCACCTGGTAGCGCGCCCGCGTCTCGCGGATCGCGACGCACCACTGCTGCATCGCCGCGACCTGTTCCTCGACGTCGCCGCTCCACAGGTACGCATCACCCGCGGGCCACTTCGCGTGCACGAGCTGGTCGCTGGCGGGGAACGGTGCGGTGATGCCGCGCACGGGTGCGAGTTCGCCGAGCTTGCTCCACAGCGTCTCGGTCAGGAACGGCACGAACGGGTGCAGCAGGCGCAGCGTCTGGTCGAGCACCGCCGCCAGCACCTGCTCGGCGCAGGCACGCGCCGCCGGCGAAGCACCCTCCCGGCACCGCGGCTTGATCATCTCCAGGTACCAGTCGCACAGTTCGTTCCAGAAGAAGTCGCGCGCGGCCGCCAGCGCCGCCGACGGCACGTAGGCCTGCAGGTGCTCCTGCACCTCGCCGATCGCGGTCTGCAGCCGCGACAGGATCCAGCGGTCCTCGATCGGCAGGCTCGCCGGGTCGAGCGGCCGGAACGGCGCCCCGCGCAGGTTGAGGAAGGCGAAGCGGGCGGCGTTGAACAGCTTGTTGCAGAAGTTGGCGCCGACCACGAAGCGTTCGCTGGTCGCCTTCGCCGGCGTGATGCCCTCCTTGCCGTACTGGCCGATCAGGTCCATCGGCTGCTTCGTCTCGGGATCGAGGAAGGTGCCGAGGTACGGCCCGGGCTTCGCGGTCGCGAGGTCGACCAGCCGTTCGGGCTCGCCGGGCTTGCTGAAGGGCGAGATCGCCTGCACTGGCAGCCGGATGTCCTGGGTGCCGGTCTGCAGTTCGCAGACCACGTAACGCAGCGCGTCGGCGCCGTAGCGGGAGATGATGTCGAGCGGGTCGATGCCGTTGCCCTTCGACTTGCTCATGCGCTCGCCCTTGCCGTCGAGGATCGTCGCGTGCAGGAACACCGACGTGAACGGCACGTCGCCCAGGTTGTAGAGCCCGGTCATCACCATGCGCGCGACCCACAGCGTGATGATGTCGCGGCCGGTCACCAGGCACGTTCCCGGGTACCAGTAGTCGAGTGCTGCCGGCCGGTCCTTGCCGGCGCCGAGTGCCGGCTGGCCGGGATCGACCTGCGCGGTCGCCGGATCGGGCCAGCCGAGCGTCGAGTGCGGCCACAGCGCCGAGCTGAACCAGGTGTCGAGCACGTCGGGATCGAGCTGCAGTCCCGCACCGGCGAGCACCGGGCCCATCGCCGCATCGGCGTTGGCGTCGCGGAAGCACACCTGCACCTCGACGGTGGCCGGGGCAGCGGGTGCGCGCAGCCGCGCGAAGGCCTGTGCTGGCGCCAGCCGCGTGCCGTCCGGGAGCACGACCCACGCCGCGACGTCGTCGCGCTGCAGCTGGGAAGCGAGCACCGGCTCCAGTCGCAGCAGCGCTTGCGCCGGCAGCTCGCCGCGGAACACCGGGATCCGGTGACCCCACCAGAGCTGGCGGCTGATGCACCAGTCGCGCTTCTCGCCGAGCCACTGGTCGTACATCTTGCGGTAGCGCTCGGGATCGGGATGGAAGTCGACGCGCGGCCGCGCGCGGCCGTTCGCGAACGGCGGCAGGTTGCCCGCCGACGCGTCGAGTGCGGCCTGCGCCAGCCCGCGGCTGCGGAACTCCTTCTGCGTGCCGCGCCCCATCAGCACGCCGCCGTCGACGTCGCCCATGCGCACGAACCACTGTTGGCTCAGGTACGGCTCGACGATCGTCTTGCTGCGGTCACTGTGGTCGATCTCGATCGCGCGGTCCTCGACCTTCTCGACCAGTCCCTGCGCCTGCAGATCGGCGACCACGCGCTTGCGTGCCTCGAAGCGGTCGAGGCCGTGGTAGCGGCCGCCGTGTTCATTGATCGTGCCGTTGCTCGCCAGCACACCGATGGCGCCGATCTCCAGGTGGCGCTGCCACACCGCGTAGTCGTTCGGGTCGTGCGCCGGCGTGATCTTCACGCAGCCGGTGCCGAGCGCCGGATCGGCCCACTCGTCGGCGAGCAGCGGGATCACGCGATCGACCAGCGGCAACTTCACCTTGCGGCCCGCCTTCGCCATCGCCGCCACGGCAACCAGGAACGGCAGCACGTCGCGTTCGCGGGCGAGCAGCCGCTCGAGTTCGCGTTCCGCGTCGGCCTGCTCCTTCGGGCCCGCCGCGGCCACCTTGGCGCGCTGGTCGGCGATCGAAGCAGCCAGCGCACCCGCGGGGTCCGGGTGCACCGCCACCGCGGTGTCGCCGAGCATCGTCTCGGGCCGCGTCGTCGCGACCACCACGTGCGTCGGCTCGCCAGCCTTCGGGTCGAGCACCGGGTAGCGCAGGTACCAGAATTTGCCCTGCACCGTCTCCTTGTAGAGTTCGTCGTCGGCGACCGCGGTCTGCAGCGCGCAGTCCCAGTTGACCAGCCGGTTGCCGCGGAAGATCAGCCCGTCGCGGAACATCGCGAAGAACGTGTGCCGCACCGAGCGCGCACACACCGCGTCCATCGTGAAGCGCGCCCGGTCCCAGTCGCACGAGCAGCCCATCGCCTGCTGCTGGGTCACGATGCGCTGCTTGCTCTGCGCCGCCCAGTCGTGGATGCGCGCGACCAGGGCCTCGCGGCCGATGTCGTGCCGGGTCTTGCCGTCGATCTCCTTCAGCCGCTTCTCGACCACGGCCTGCGTCGCGATGCCGGCATGGTCGGTGCCGCACTGCCACAGCGTGTTGTCGCCCTGCATGCGGTGCCAGCGGACCAGCAGGTCCTGCATCACGTTGTCCATCGCATGCCCCATGTGCAGCGCCCCGGTGACGTTGGGCAGCGGCATCATCACGACGTAGCGGTCGGCGCGGGCGTCGGGGGTCGCGGCGAAGGCTTTGCTGGCGAGCCAGAGCGCGGTCACCTGCGGCTCCAGCGTCTGCGGTTCGTACTTCGGGGGCAGTTCGGTGCTCATCGGCGGGCGAACAGTGTAGGGACGCACCGCCGCCGAGGCACGCGTCCGGCGGGCCGTGGTAGCATGGTGCTCGCCTCGAACCGCGGCCCGCCGCTTCCTGGCCGGCCGCACTTCCCACTGGAGACGTGCGATGGAGACGACGGTCACTGGACTGTTCCCCGACGCCGACTCGGCGCGCCGGGCCCGACTCGAACTCGAACGCGGCGGCGCGCGCGCCGACAGCATCGAACTGATCACGCGCGAGACGAGCCACGTGCACCAACTGCTCGGTGAGGAGACGGCTGATGCCGCGCGCGGGGCGGGCATCGGCGCGCTGGTTGGCGGCTTCGGCGCCGCCGTCGCCGGGGCGGCGCTGGCGCTTCCGCCGATCGCGCTGTTCGCCACGCCGTGGTTCCTGTCGGCGCTGGTCGCTGGAGTCTGCGGCGCGGCAGGCGGTGCCCTGATCGGGTTGCTGATCGGATCGGCGACCGGGCACCAGGTGCAGGAGGAGTACGAACACAGCATCGAACGCGGCGGCGTGGTGCTGGCGGTCAACACCGACCGCTTGCACGCCGCGTCGACGTTGTCGGTGCTGCGGAGCTGCGGCGGCACCGCGCTGTCGACCAGTGTGCACCGGCGCCATCGCCTGCACGCCAGCGCCTGAACGCTCCCCGTTGAACTGGCTCGCGCACCTGCGGCTGTCGCCGCCCGACCCGCTGGTGCGGCTCGGCAACCTCGCCGGCGACTTCGTGCGCGGCGTCGACGTCGCGAGGCTGCACCCCGGACTGCAGCGCGGCATCGCGCTGCACCGGGCGCTCGACCGCTTCGTCGACGCGCACCCGATCGCGGTGCGGGCGCGGCAACGCCTGCAGCCGCCGTTCCGCCGCTTCGGCGGCGTGCTGGTCGACGTCTGGTTCGACCACTTCCTGGCGCGCGACTGGGAACGGTTCGGCGGCGGCGCCTCGCTGCCGTCGTTCCTCGCTGGCGTGCACGGCGACCTGCGGGCGCACCACGAACTGCTGCCGCCGGACCTGCAGCGGGCGGCGCCGCGGTTCACCACCGCTGGCTGGCTCGAGGGCTACGCCTCGGTCGCCGGCATCGACCGGGTCCTGGCGCTGATGGCGCAGCGTTTCGCGCGCCCGTCGCCGTTGGCGCGCGGCGGCGAGCCGCTGCGCCATCACTACGACGCACTCGCCAGCGACTTCGCCGCATTGTGGCCTGAGCTCACTGCATGTGTGGCCGCGGCGGCCGCAGCGAGCGCGAGCCGAGCAGCGCCGCCAGCAGTGCCGCGAACAGTGCGAATGGACTGACCGCGAACAGGGCCGCGAGCGAGCCGCTGCCATCGGCGACCAGCACCACCGCGCCGGCGGCGAACAGCACGGCGAGCCCGAGTTCGGGTATCCGTGGCAGTCGCGGCAACCACAGGCCGACCCGGTCGCGGTACGCGGCGAATGGCGGCCCGAAGCGCCGCGCGAGGTCGCGTTCCTCGGGTGGACGGGCGACGAGATGCCACAGCACCGCTCCGGCCAGCGCGTAGAGCACGACCAGCGGCTCGTCGCGCCACAGGCCGACCGCGATGCCCTGGATGATGCCGGCGAGCGCCATCGGGTTGCGCAGCCAGCGGTACGGGCCGCTGGTCACGAACTCGCGCGCGGTGCACAGCGGCAGCGGCGTGCCGCGGCCGCGCACCGCCATGGTCAGGCCGGTGCCGAGCCCGAGCGCGCTGGCGGCGACGAACAGCGCGACTGCGAACCCCTGCCCGCCGGCGCGTTCGACGCCAAGCCGTGGCAGCCAGAAGTGGTTGCCGAGTCCCGCGAGCAGCTCCGGGAACAGCCACAGGAACGTGGCCCAGAACACCGCAGTCTGCAGCAGCGTCGTGGCGACATGGCGGGTCGTGCTCGCCTCGTTCGCGACGCGGAAGCCGATCACCGCGCCACCGCGTCGCGTGCCGACACCGCCCAGCCCATCCCGGCGCTCATCGCCAGCATCATCCCCGTCGACAACCAGCCGGCGCCGCTGACGACGTTGGTGCCGAGGCACCACAACGTCGCGTACACGGTGGCCCCCGCGAGCCCCCACAGCAGCGGCCGGCCGGCCGGGTGCTCGCGCCGCAGCAGCACCGCTGCGATCCCCGAGCCGAGCACCAGCACGACGACGTCCGGCAGCGCGAACGCGAGCAGCGTCGCCTCCGGACAGTCGCCGGCGATGAACGGTGCCCGCGCCGCTGGCGACCACCACAGCCACAGCCACCAGCCCGCGATCAGCACCGCCTGCGCCAGCAGGTAGAGCGGCACGAGCGACGCGGGCGGCCAGCGCATCGCGGCATGGTGCCGACCCGGCCGCCCTTGGCAAGCCCGCTCGTCGGTCGATGCCGGCTGCCCCGTTCCCCGGTCGCCGCAGGTCACGAGTTCAGCAGGGTCACGAACTCGGCAACGGTCAGGCCAGCTTCCCGCACGATGCTGCGCAGGGTGCCCTTGGCTACTTCCTTGTGATCCGGCACGACCATCCGTCGGTGTGGCGGCTGCGGATTGCGCAAGATGATGTGACTGCCGCGCTGCCGGTCGAACTCGTAGCCGATCTTTGCCAGCACCGCGACCACTTCGCGGCCGGAGATGCGCGGCAGCGAGCTCAAACGGCGACGTCCACGGTCTCTTCCCCGATCGGCGGTGGGATCGGGTCGCCATGCGCCGTGAGGCTCTCGAGGTAGCCGGCGATGGCTTCGCGGATGTTCTGCAGGGATTCCTTGCGAGTGGCGCCCTGCGAAATGCAACCCGGCAAGGTTGGCACGCTGGCGACGAAGGCTCCGTCTTCGTCCTGCTCGATCAACACCCTGAACTTCATGATGGTTCCTCGTGCGCCGATCCGGCGCTGGGGAATCTACCACGGCGTCCGCTGTCGCCAAGCTGGTGCAGCCGCCTCGTCCGGGGCTCGCGCTCCGGGTTGCGCGCGGACGTGCCCTCGGACACCTGGCACGGCGCGCAGCGCGAGGTTGTCCGCGGTGCCGTTGTCCGGTATTCGAAGCGGCGATGGCGGTGCTTCCCGAGGTCACGATCTACAGCGACGGCGCGTGCCTCGGCAATCCGGGCCCCGGGGGCTACGGCACCGTGCTGCTGTTCGGCGAGACGCGCAAGGAGCTGTCGGCGGGCTTCCGCCGCACCACCAACAACCGCATGGAACTGCTCGGCGCGATCGCCGGCCTCGAGGCGTTGAAGCGGCCGTGCACGGTCGCGCTGTGGTCCGACTCCAAGTACGTCATCGACGCGATGGGCAAGGGCTGGCTCGAATCCTGGCAGCGCCGCGGTTGGCGCACCGCGGCCAAGCAGCCGGTCAAGAACCAGGATCTCTGGCAACGCATGCTGCGGGCGTGCGAACCGCACACGCTGTCGTGGCACTGGGTGCGTGGCCACACCGGCCATCCCGAGAACGAACGCTGCGACCAGCTCGCGGTCGCTGCCGCCAGCGGCGGCGGCCTCGCCGACGATGCCGGCTTCGCCGAGGACTGACGCCAACGTGGTCGCCGTGCCGGCCCGCAACTTCCACGCGGTGTGGCCGAGCCTGTTCGCGACCTCGATGGGGCTGATGGCGTTCCTGCCGGTGATCGCGCTGTACGTGCGCGAACGCTTCGCGATCGAGGATCCCGCGGCGCTGGCGGGCTGGGCGAGCGTGATCTACGGCGCCGCTCCGTTCGCGGCGGCGATCGCCGGGCCGTTCTGGGGCGCGTTGGGCGACCGTTCCGGCAAGAAGCCGATGGCGATCCGCGCCAACCTCGCGATCGCGCTGACCACCGCGTCGATGCCGCTGCTGCCGTCGCCGGAGTGGCTGTTGGCGATGCGCGTGCTGCAGGGCGTGCTCGCCGGCTACGTCGCGCCGGCGATGGCGCTGGTGCTGCAGCAGACTCCGCACGACCAGCACGGCCGCGTGATCGCGCGGCTGCAGGTGGCGATGGCGGCGGGTTCGTTCCTCGGCCCGTACGTCGGCGCCGAGGTCACGCACTGGTTCGGCCGTTCGTCGTTGTTCTGGGTCGCGAGTGCGCTGTCGGCGCTGGCGGCGCTGCAACTGCACCTGCGGGCCCGCGAGGTGGCGCCGGTCGCGACCCCGGCGCGGCACCCGTTCCTGCGCGAGTTCGCGACGTCGTCGCTGCACCTGCTGCGCAACCCGGCGATCGGCTGGCTGCTCGCCGCACTGCTGGTGCTGCGCCTGGGCCAGAACATGCTGGAGCCGCTGCTGGCGCTGCTCGTGCGCGACCTGGGTCCGGCGGCATGGATCGCCGCGGTCAGTGCGACGCCAGCACTCGCGCTCGACCGCACGATCGCGCTGGCGTTCGCGGTGCTGGCGGTTGCGCAGTGGGTGTGCACGCCGTGGTGGGGGAAGATGGCCGACCGGCACGGGCCGCTGCGCTGCCTCGCCCTGTTGGCGCTCGGGCTCGGCGGGCTGTTCGTCGCGATGGCGTTCGTCGGCACCATCGACCAGTTCCTCGCGGTGCGCTGCGCGGTCGCCTGCCTGATGGCCGGCTCGATGACGCTCGGCTACGCGGCGGCGAGCAAGCGGGTGGAGGAACGGCACCGCACCCTGGCGTTCGCGATGGTGCAGAGCTGCATCCAGTTCGGGCTGGCGATCGGGCCGGTGATCGGCGGGGTGGTGGTCGGCGCGAATGCGGGCACCGCGGGTTTCCGCGCGGCCTTCCTGATCGCGGCAGGGCTGTGCGCCGTCGCCGGCGTCGGCATGGTGCTCGTCCGTCGGTTGCCGGCGGCTGGCGGGGCGACCGGGACCACGGTCGACGAGCCGGTCGACGGCCCGGTCGCATGACGGCGCCGCCGCACGACCCGGGCACCTTGCTATGCTTCCTTGCACCCTCCGGTTCGCGCGTGTCCCTGCGATGATGCCGCTCCGTACCCTGTTGCCGTGGCTGCTGGCGATCGCCGCCAGCGTCGCCGTCCGCGCCCAGGAACGTCATGCCGAAGGCAGCGCCGAACAGGCGGCCGAGGTCGCCGCCGCGATCCGCGAGTGGATCGCCGAGTTCGAGAAGGGACGGCTGACCAGCAAGGCGGTGCTGCGGCGCGGCAGCGACCTGCAGCCGCGCTACGTCGCGCACGCCGTGCGCGCCAACCGGCTCGGCGACGAGGACGAGGAACGCATCACGCACCTCGACGCGCTGCAGAAGCTGCTGTTCTTCGCCGAACGCAACCCATCGGCGGCGCTGGCCGATGCGGTGCTCGGCGTCGCGGCGGCCGGGCTGGATGGCGCCTTCCTCGACCTCGCGGCGCTGGAGCTGCGCGAGGCCGGGCACTGGACGCTGGCGCGCACCGAGCATCCGGGCGCCTGGTTCCTGATCCTGCGCGCGGCGGCCGGCGAACGGGTGCCGGTGTTCGACGCGCTGCGCGGCGGCGACGAGCCGGTCGGCGATGCAGAAGGGGTCGCGG
>JBASWX010000357.1:0-3286 GCA_049276695.1 Planctomycetota bacterium | reverse complement strand
GCCGACGACCGGCAGCTCGCCGAGCGGGCCCCTGCTGCCGGCGCCGGCCTCGTTGCCCCAGGGATAGCGGCGCCCGTCGACGCCGCCCAACGCCGCCTTCTCGCGCTCGGCTTCGCTGGGCAGGCGACAGGGCAGGCCAGTCACCTGGCGCAGCCACGCGCAGTAGGCGATGGCGTCGAACCAACTGACGGCGACGACCGGTTGCCCGGGCAGCTGGAAGCGCGGGTCGGTGGCGAGGGCGGGCGCGCGGTGGCCGGTGGCGGCGAGGAAGCGGCGGTAGTCACCATTGGTGACCGGGTGCACCGCGAGCGCGAAGGTGTCGAGCCACACCGTGTGCACCGGCTGCTCGTCGGGCAGGCCGTCGCTGCTGCCCATGGCGAACGGACCGGCGGGGACGTTCACGAGCTCGGGCCGCATGATCGCAGACGATCGCACGCGTGCGCCTGCCGGGCAACGAGAAGCACCGGAGTGACGCCGTGGCCAGGTGCGGCCGTGCACGTCGCCGCCGCCGTTCGTGGGTCGCTTGTCGACCCGCCCGCGGATCCGCGGTTGCCGGTCAGCGCAGGCGGTCGCTGCGACGCTGCGGTCACCCCATGGCCGAGCATCTTGCCGCCTCGCAAGGGAGGCATCATGATGCCGCGATGCGAACCACCCTGACCCTGGATCCCGACGTGGTCCGGTTGCTCGAGGCCGCGGCGCATCGACTGCGGTTGTCGTTCAAGGAACTCGTCAACGATGCGTTGCGCCGCGCCTTGGCTCCTCGCGGCAAGCAGTCGGGCAGCAAGCGGTATCGGGTTCGTCCCCATGCCGGCAAGCTCCGCCCAGGCCTGGATCGGGCGCGCTTGAACTCACTCGCCGACGAACTGGAAGACCAGACCGTGCTCGCCAAGCATCGGAGGCGACGCGGGGCATGATCTACCCCGACGTGAACCTGCTGCTCTACGCGCAGTTCGTCGGATTTCCCGAACACGTCAGGGCACGGCGTTGGTGGGAAGGTCTGTTGAACGGCGACAAGGAAGTCGCGATTGCGGCGCCGGCGTTGTTCGGGTTCCTGCGGCTGGCCACGAGTGCCCGGGTCTTCGATCAGCCGCTGCACGTCGAGGACGCGCTGGACCGCGTCGGGCAATGGCTCGATCAGCCCCACGTCCATCTGGCGACGCCCGGCCCTCGCCACCTCGAGATCGCGTTCCGGCTGCTGCGCGAACTCGGCGCCGCCGGCAACCTGACCACCGACGCGCAACTCGCGGCGCTCGCGATCGAGAACCAAGGCGAGGTCCACTCGAACGACGCGGACTTCGGTCGCTTCGGGCAGTTGCGCTGGGTCAATCCCCTGCGCTGACCCGAACGGGATGCGTTCCTCGTCGTCGGTGAAGCGACGCGCGATCAGCGCAGCCGGCGCAGTTGCCGCAGCGCGCGCAGGTAGTCGCGGTCGCGGGTCGCTTCGAAAGCGAGCTGGGCGCTGCGCAGATCGTCGACGGGGCCGGTCGAGCGGTCGATCACCGGGTCGAACCCGGCGGGAGCGGTGGCCTTCTTCGCGCTGGCTTCGACGGGCTTGGCGCCGCCCTTGCGGGCCGTGGCTTCGGCGACCTGCACCTCGCGTTCCTTCTTGGCGACCGCCTGCTTGAGCTGCCGCTCCTTGTTGGCCAGCGCCAGCGTCTCGGCGGCGGCCTTCTCGGCCTTGGCGATCGCGTCGACCGTCAGTCCGTCCTTCTCGACCTTGAACACCGACTTCTTGGCCAGCACCAGCTCGCCGCCGACCACGCGGATGTGGTAGCCGTCGGCGTCCTCGGCGAGCAGCACGCCTTCGATCACGTCGGGGGAACTGCCGGCGGCGGCGTTCTTCGCGCCAGCGGGATCGGAGAGCCAGAACTTGTCGGCCTTCGCCGGGAGCGCGAACAGCAGCGCGCAAACAGACAGGGGGAGGATGCGCATGCCAGAGGGTAGCACGTCCGGGGCCAGGTGGCGGGACGCCGCGGCACCGCGACGGTGGAACTGCGTGCAAGCGGCGGTGACACTGGCGCGTCCAATGCGGGACTTTCTCGTCGCGTGGTTCGTCGCTGCGGTTGCGGTTGCCCAGCAACCGTCGCCCGAGGCCCTGTTCGATGGCCGCACCCTGGCCGGCTGGCGGGGCGATCCCGCGGTGTGGAGCGTGCGCGACGGCTGCATCGTCGGCTCGACGGCTGAGCGCCCGGTCGCCGCGAACACGTTCCTGATCCTGGACGGCCGCGAGGTCGCCGACTTCGAGTTCACCTGCGAAGTGCGCCTGCAGGGCGACAACAACAGCGGCGTGCAGTACCGGAGTCGCGTGCTGGAGGCGGGAGCGTTTCGCGTCGGCGGCTACCAGTGCGATCTGCACGCCGCACCGAAGTACACGGCGATGCTCTACGACGAACAGGGCGCCGGCATCGTCGCCGAGCACGGCCAGTGCGTGCGCTGGCGCGACGACGGCAAGCAGGTGCTCGGCACGTTGCACCGGCCGCGCGCGGCGGATCTCGCGAGCTGGCACCGGCTGCGCATCGTCGCGCGCGGCGACTGGCTGTGGCACGAGTGGGACGGCGTCGTGGTGACCGCGGTGCAGGACCAGCGGGCGGCGGCGCCGAGGTCCGGCGTGCTGGCGCTGCAGGTGCACAGCGGCCCGGCGATGACGGTGGCGTTCCGGAGCCTAGCGATGCGCACGTGGTCCGATCCGGCGACGATGGTGCGCGACGTCCCGCTGCCGGCGGCGGTGGTGGGCAACGTGCGCGCGGCCGAGCTGCGCCGCGAACAGCCGCGTGGCGAGACGCCGATGTGGGTGTGGGACAAGGAGGCGGGGGCCGAGGAGGAACTGTTCTGCCGCCGCAAGTTCGTGCTGACGGCAGTGCCGGCGTCGGCGCGGCTTTCGGTGGTGTGCGACAACCACTGCCGCATCTACGTGAACGGCGAGAAGGTCGGCGAGGGCGACGAGTGGGAGAGTCCGGTCGTCGTCGACGTGACCAAGGCGCTGCGCGCGGGCGACAACGTCGTCGCGGTGCACGGCTGGAACGCGGGCGGACCGGCGGCGCTGGCGGCGCGGCTGTCGTGGCGCATCGGCGAGCAGGACCACGAACTGGTCACCGACAAGTCCTGGACGTGCAGCAACGACGATCCGGACGGTTGGAACGCCGTGGGTTTCGGCGGCGATGGCTTCGCCGCGGTGCGCGAACTGGCGGCGGTGGGTCAGCCGGGAGCGGCGTGGTCCTCGGTGCACGGCCCCGACGCGCTGGGTGGCGGCGGCGATCCGTTCGCGGCGCAGGTCGCGGTCGTGGAC
>JBASWX010000356.1:0-2171 GCA_049276695.1 Planctomycetota bacterium | reverse complement strand
GCCCGGTGGCGCCCGAACGGCCCCCGCGCAGCACGTTCGGCGCCGCCTGGGCGCCGGGCCAGCGCGCCGGGATCAGCAACCTGAAGCACCTCGGCCGCACTGCGTCGCGATCGTCGTCGACCAGCGGCGGGTCGTGGGGCCGTTCCTCGGGAGGCTTCGGAGGCTGACCCATGGCCGACATCTTCTTCGGGCTCCAGCTCGCGGTGCAGTCACCGCCGCACGATCCGTGGCGCTCGCGCCTGTTGCGCGTGGTGCGCCAGCACGTGCGCGACCTGCCGCTCGCCGACAAGCGGGGTCTTTGGGGCAGCGTCGCCAACCTGCTGCTCGACGCGCTCGACCGCTGCCCGCTCGGCTTCTGGGACTTCGTGCCCGACGGGCGCTCGGAATACGACGACTGGGTCAAGGGCATCGAGGACGACAGCGCCGAACCGTGGGTCGCCGACGCGACCGGCGCCCGCCAGGATCACGTGCTGGTCTCGGCGATGTTCCTGCTGCCCGCCGAGCGCGCGAGCGCGGAGCTGGTCGGCGAACAGTGCGACCTGCCGGAGGAACAGTGGCGGCAGCGCGCGACCTTCCGGCAGCTGGTGGAGACGCTGCCACAGCTCGACTTCGCCACCGTGCGCGGCGACGCGGTCTACGTGACCCCGGGCAGCGACCGGCACGCCTTCTCGCTGCGTGAACTGCAGGGCGAAGGCTACGACTACCTGCTCGCGATCGAGTGAACGCGCGCCAGCGTCAACGCGGCAACCGCAGCGTCCAGTCGCCGACCACGGACCAGAAGTAGGCGCGCTTGCGGCCGATGTCGTCCCCCACCTCGCGCCAGTCCGTGGCCGCGCTCTCGACTTCGAAGTAGCGCTGCCATGCCTCGCCGAAGGTCTTGCCCGCGCCCAGCGCCTCGGCGAAGCCGCGCGGCTCGTCGTAGAACACCTTGGCCCGGCCGACCATCGCCAGACATGGCGTGAAGAACAGCATCGACTCGGCGTGCGCGAACCTGCCGTACGCGGGGTCGTCGTACGGGTGTTCGACCGAGCCCGGCGGCGAGAGCGCTTCGCAGCCGGTGTGGATCAGCAGGTACGGGTTGTCGCCCACAACCTGCCGCTGCCACAGCGTGCGGTAGTAGGCGAAGTCGGCCTTGCCGCCGCGGTGCGCGTTCCATGACGGCGCCATCCGTTCGCCGTCGCGGTGCCACGACCACGGCACGCCGAGCACCGCCGCGAGTGCCTGCGGATCGGTCTTGGCGCAGACGCCGCCCCACGGATCGCTGTGCACGCGGTACACGCGCAGCACCGCCGGGCGCTGCAGCCACTGCGTGAGCTGTACGAGGTCGGCGCGTTCGTGCACGTCGTAGCCGGTCTCCGCGAACGTCGCCCAACCGGCGTCGGCGGGGCGCAGCGAGTGCAACCCGGAGCCGAGGTCGTGACCGAACGCCGCCGGCCGATGCTGCTCGGTGCGCTTGCCCCGGGCGCGGAAGGCGTGGTTGCGGTCGAAGTACTCGCACAGCAATTGCCGTTCGAACGCGAGGTCGTGCCGCCACGCGATGCCCTTGCGCCCGCCAGCGTCGACCGCGATCGGCCGGCCGGCAACATCGAGCGCCGCGGCGTCCGGGAGCAGCGCCACGCCGCGCGCGTCGATCCGCGAGACCGCGATGTCGGGCGACGCGATCGGGTTGCCGCGGGTGCGGTCCCAGGCGCTGCACTCCGTGTCGCGCCAGTTCGCATCGAGGCGCACCGCGAACGCCTCGGCGTCGACGACCGTCGCGCCATCGCGGACGTGGAACACGTCGACGACCTGCAGTTCGCCGGTCTTCATCGCCAGCGCCGGGCCGCCGCCGTCCGGCACCTTGTCGCCGAACACCACCGTCACCGACGGCAGCGCGGCCGGGCCCGGCACGTACACCTGTTCCCAGGCGCCATCGAGATCGGCGAGCACGACGTCGCAGCGGTGCGCGACGATCTCGGGTACGCAGCGCACGTTGGTCGTCGTCTTGCCGTCGACGTGGACCGGCTTGCCATCCTTGCCGGGCAGGTCGAGATCGTCCTGCCGCCGCCAGTTGCAGGTGCGCACCAGCAGCGCGTCGGGGAAGTGGCCGACCAGCACGGCTACCGCGAGCGGCCCGGCGGCCGCGACGTCGCGCAACAGCGCGCGCAGCGCCAGCACGGTGCGCCCATCCT
>JBASWX010000355.1:0-3130 GCA_049276695.1 Planctomycetota bacterium | reverse complement strand
GCACGTAGTCGACCGGTTCGGCGGGGCCATCGACCACCGCCGCGACCTCGCCGAGGTACACCGGCTGGCCACCGGCGGTGCCGACCACGACCGCGCGCAGCGCCGCGGCGTCCGGCGCCAGCGGGCTCTGCTCGACGACGATCGTGCGGTCGCCGCGGTTGCCCGTTCCTGCCGTCGCGGCGGTCGCTGCCGCCCCGAGCGCGCGTTCGACCGCGCCGAACGACAACCCACGGCTCGCCAGCGCTTCGGCGTCGGCCTGCACCGACAGCTGCCGCGGCCGGCCGCCGTGCAGCGTCGCCGGCCCGCTGTCCGCGACCTGCTGCAGCCGCGCGAGCAGTTCCTCGGCGAGGCGGCGCAGCGCGTGGTCGTCCTGGGTCTGGCTGTGCAGCGTGATCGTCAGGATCGGCACGTCGTCGATCGACACCGGGTCGACGCGCCAGGCGCGCACCTGCGGCGGGATCTCGGGCTGGTGCTGCTGCAGCGTGCTGTGCAGCTTCACCAGGCTGTGCTCGCGGTCCTCGCCGACGTGGAAGCGCACCGTCACCACCGCCTGCCCGCGCCCGCTCAGCGAGTACACGTGTTCGACGCCGCTGATGCCGCGCACGATGCGTTCGATCGGGATGGTCACCTGCCGCTCGACTTCGCCCGCCGTAGCGCCCGGCGCGTCGACGACGACCTCGGCGACCGGCACCACGATCTGCGGATCCTCCTCCCGCGGCGTGACCCACAGCGCCACGGCGCCCGCCGCCAGCGACAGCAGCAGCAGCAACGGCGCGAGGTTGCCGGTCAGGAACACCTCGACGATGCGCCAGGTCAGGCTCTTGGTGCCTGGCATCGCCTCACCGCCCCGCCCCGACGAGGACCACCTCGCCGGCAGCGAGTCCGCTCAGCACCTCGACGTCGGCGCCGCGTTCGCGGCCGAGCCGCACGAACCGCCGCGCGGTACTGCCGTCCGCGGCCACGGCGTGCACGAAGTCGAGCTGGCCGACCGTCTGCACTGCCGCGCGCGGCACGCGCAGTTCGCTGCTCGGGTCGAGCGGCACGTGCAGGCGGCCGAACATCCCGGTGACGATTCCGGGTTGGCACGGGCCGGTCACCTTCACCTCGAAGGCGCGCGTCGCCACCTGGGCCTGCGGCACGATCTCCGCCACGGTGCCGCGACACTGCTTGCCGAGCGCGTCCAGCGTCACGTCCACCGGCTGGCCGACCTGCAATCGGCCCGCCAGTTCCTCGCGCACCACCGCGACGAGTTGCAGCCTGGTCGGGTCGTACAGCGTGCAGATCGGCTGGCCCGGCTGCACCACGTCGCCCTGGTTCACCTGCTTGTCGACGACGATGCCGGTGATCGGCGCCCGGATCGTCGCGAACGAGGCCGCGCTCTCGGCCCCCGCGACCGCCTGGCTGGCGCGGTCGACCTCGGCGACGGCCGCCGCCAGCGCCGCCCGGTCATGGTCGAGCTGTTGCGCCGACGCGATGCCTTGCCGGGCCAGCGACTCGCTGCGCTGGAAGTCGGCCTGCGCCTGGTCGCGCCGCGTCGTCGCCGCCGCCAGCGCGGCCCGCGACTGCGCGACCAGCGCCTGCAGGTCGGTCGCTTCGACCTGGACCAGCAGTTCGCCCTGCTGCACCGCCTGGCCCGCCCGCTCGATGTGCAGCTGCTGCACCCGGCCGAGGATGCGGGACGCGACAACGGTCTCGCGCACGGCCCGGATCGTGCCGACGGCGGTCTCGGTGCGCAGCGTCTGCACGGCGGCGACGGTGTGGCGCACCCCGGCGATGGTCGGAGCGGCGGCCGGCAGCGGCGGGCCTGGCGGAATGCGCCGTTGGAAGGCCCCCATCAGCCAGGCGAGCAGGCCGGCCATCGCGACCAGACCGACGAGCACGGGGACCAGGCGGCGCAGGCGCCGCAGTGCGGGACCGGGACGTGGCATACGCAGATGTTGGGCCGCCGACCGACCGCCGCCCACCGCCACAGGGCGTAGTACCCAAGGCCGGGCGCCCGGAATCGCAGCTACGCTGCGCACCATGCCACGGCGCCTGATCAGCAGCGGATCCACGTTCGAGGCGGAAATCGGCTACTCGCGCGCGGTCGTCGACGGCGAGTGGATCTTCGTGTCCGGCACCACCGGTTTCGACTACGCGACGATGACGATCGCGCCCGAGGTCGCCGCGCAGTGCGCGCAGACCTTCGTCAACCTCGAGCGCGCGCTCGCCGACGCCGGGAGTTCGCTCGCCGACGTCGTGCGGGTGCGCTACATCCTGCCGGTCGCCGCCGACTTCCCCGCCTGCTGGGCGATCCTGCGCGCGAAGTTCGGCACGGTGCGCCCGGCGGCGACGATGTTCCAGGCCGGGCTGGCAGATCCGCGGATGAAGATCGAGATCGAGGTCACCGCCCGCCGGCGCGGCTGAAGCCCGCCGCGCCGGTTCCCCGGTGTCTGGCTTCACGGCACCAGCACGATCGCCCCCGTCGTCTGCCGCGATTCGAGCAACTGGTGGGCCTGGACCGCATCGGCCAGTGGCAACGTCGCGTGGACGCGCGGTTGCAAGACGCCGCCCGCCACCAGCGCGAACAGGACCTCGGCCGCGCGCAGCAGTTCCGGCCGGGTCGCGGTGTAGTCGTGCAGCGTCGGCCGCGTCACGAAGAACGAACCCGCCTGCAGTTCCGAGAGCGCCAGCGGGTCGGGCCGCCCCGACGCGTTGCCGAACGACACCAGCAACCCGCGTTTGCGCAGACACGCCAGCGATTCGCGCAGGGTCGCCTTGCCGACCGAGTCGTAGACGACATCGACGCCCTTGCCGCCGGTCAGCGCGCCGACCATCGCGCCCACGTCCTCGTGGTCGCGCACGATCACGTGGTGGCAGCCGGCCGCGCGCGCCACTTCGGCCTTCGCTGCCGCCGACACCACGCCGATCACCGTCGCTCCCACGTGTCGCAGCCACGGGCACAGCAGCGTGCCGACCCCGCCGGCCGCGGCGTGCACCAGCACGCGGTGGCCCGGCCCGACCTTGAACACGCGGCGCACCAGGAACTCGGCGGTCAGTCCCTTCAGCAGCAGTGCCGCGGCCGCGACGTCGTCGATCTCGGCCGGCACCGGCACCAGCCGCCACGCCGGCACGTTGCGCGCCGCGGCGT
>JBASWX010000354.1:0-1774 GCA_049276695.1 Planctomycetota bacterium | reverse complement strand
ACCCAGCCCTGGTCGCTGACCGCCTGCCACGACATCGCGACGTCGCCTTCGTTGGCGACCTGGTACGAGATCGTGTCCGGCGCGAAGGTGCCACCCACCTCACCGCTCGTGGTGAGGCCTTCCTCGGGACCGACGACCATCGCCGACGAGTCGACGCCGCCGGTCAGGGTGCCGCCGGTGCCGCACGCCGCGAGCAACGCGAACGCCAGGATCACGGCGCGCCCCGCATGGAGTCGCGGTCGCTGGCCGGCAACCGCAGCTGCCGCGATCGCCGAATGCCCCCGGAACCGAACCCGAAACCCGCGCAGGGAGTCCATGGTCCGGGTATCGGTGCGCGCCGGCGACTGCCGCGAGCGACGCTGCAAGCGAACGGTGGCAACCGCCGGTGGCGCTGGCGTCTGGACCGTTCCCATCGCGAGACGATCGGCGGCGCTTCACTGCGGCGGAGAACGCGAGGCGGCACGCGCGGGAACGGCATGGGCGGGGCAACCGCGGCGAGGCGCGAAACCCCGGCGAGGACGCGTAGGATGGTAGTCGCTCGCGGCGATGGCGCCAGCCACCGCGGCTCGGCGTTCCCGTTCGCTCGCGTTCCCGTGTCCGATCCCTCGCCCCAGTCGCGCTTCGACCCGGTCTCGTTCACCGCCGGCAAGATCCTGCAGAAGCGGGCGTACTACACGGCGATCCCGCACGCGCGGCAGATGGCGGAAGCGCTCGGTGTGCCGTGGCGGGTGTCGCCGCTGCGCGCGCTGGCGAGGCGGCTGGTCTGGGGCGACGTCGGCGCTGGCCGCTACCTGCAGTTCCGCTACGACGCGATCAGCGACGCGCTGCGCGGGTGTTCGGGCTGGGGCGTGCTCGAAGTCGCCGCCGGCTACAGCACGCGCGGCATTGCCGAGTGCGGGGAGCGCGAGGTGTACGTTGAGTCCGATCTGCCCAAGCTGATCGCACAGAAGCCGGCGCTGGTGGCAGCGATCGCCGGCTCAGCCCGAGCCAACCACCACTTCCTCGCCCTCGACGTGTGTTCGCGCCCGGACATCGAAGCAGTCGGCACGGTGCTCGCGCGCTGCCGGCTCACCCGCCCGCTCGCGGTCGTGCACGAAGGCTTGCTGATGTACCTCGACCACGACGAGCAGCGTCGTGCGCGCGACCACATCCGCTGGCTGCTCGCGACGCACTCGCCGCAGGGCGCCTGGATCACCACCGACTTCTCCGAACGCGACCAGCGCGAACGGTTGCTGCCGCGGTTGCTGAACCGGCGGCTGGTCAACCGGGTCGAGCGCCCGTTCCACCGCTTCGCCAGCGACGACGCGGTGCACCAGTTCCTGCGTGCGGGCGGCCTGCGCGGCGACCAGCTGGCGAACCTGCGCGCCGGCGATGCGGATCCCGCCGTGCGCAACTGCGCCGAGCATCTGCGCGCCTGGCGCATCGTGCTCGGGTGACGCCGATCAGAAGCAGGAGCGTGAACTGACCTGCGGCATCAGCTCGCGGAACCGCGGAACCGCCGCCGGACTTCTCGCCGCAGCTGGAAGAGCGACCACCGGCATCGCAGCGGGCCGGCCAATCCCAGGAGGCTCGCGTGGCGCGACCAGACGTCGGCAATCCGCTTGTTTCCAGCACGCACTCTGCGTCGCGATCCTGCAGCGATGATGTCGCTTCCAAAGAACAGAGCTCACGTTGACTCGACGGGCACGAGCTGGAAGCCGAGTTCGCGTGCGGCTTTGGTGAGGCCCTTCACGCGTCGGGCCTGGTACTGCTGCTCGTAGGCTTGCTGGCCGAT
>JBASWX010000353.1:0-3458 GCA_049276695.1 Planctomycetota bacterium | reverse complement strand
TGCGCAACTCGACGAAGAACTCGCCCGCTCGCGGCGGAAGGCAGCACTCCGCCAATCTTTTGACGGGGTCGAGCAGCGGAGAGGCTCACGATCAGGCCGCCTCATTCGCTTGTCTTAGGGCTAGTCGCCCGCCAGCGCGGCGGCGAGGCGATCCGCAGTGAGCGGTCGGCGTGGGTGTGCGTGCAAGTCCCGCGGCCTGTCGCGCCGCAATCGTGGCAGTACGACAGCGGCAGGGTCGCCGAACCACTCGCGCTGCGGCATGGTGTCGTCAGGCCGATTGCTTCGGCAGTTGCTCAGGCTTGCGGGGCGGAAGGGTGACCACCGGTGTCCCAGCCTCCCGTTCCTGTCGCTGGAGATCCTCGACGATCCGCTTCGGATCGAAGTCGAAGGATCTGGCATGAGCCTCACGCCGTCGGCGGATCTCCGCGATGATCTCGTCGTCAGGCTCGTCAGTGTCGGGCGTCATTCATCAACTCCTCGGGCGTGCAGATGACAGGTGGCTCGTAGCCAGCCATACGACATGCCCGATCGATGGCTTGGCGCATGGCTGCGTTGGCGATGTGCCTGCAATTCCAGGTCAGCAGGTAGCTTACTCCGTGAACCGCGGCCACGGCGATGTGGAGGGCGTCCTCCGACGCCTTGCGCGGAACAGCCTTGCAGTCCAGGAGCTTGACCATCAGGTGTTGCGCGGCGTCGGTGATCGCCAGCAGGGGGAAGGGGGCCAGGAACGCCGTTCTGCGCTGCACCGCCGCCTCGTCGCCACTCGTGGCTTCCGTCACCACCAGTCGTGACACGTAGAGGGCGAACCGCGGCGCCTTCCTGGCGAACCAGTCCCGCGTGATCTGCTGGTGTCCGGCGACGATCACGCTTCGGCTCGGGCGCGATGTCGCATAGCCCACCACGCTGGTCTCGAGATACACCGATGGCTACGTCATCGAGCTTGCGGTTGTGCCAGGCACCGACCTCGCGACGTGGGACGCTAACTCCGGTCCGCCTTCGTGACCATCGAGTCCCGGCTGTCGACCGGCCCGGTGGGCACTGGGTGGCTTGCCACTTCCCCCGGCCGGTCGCGCGCGCGACGCTCATGGCATGAGCAAGTCCGCACCCGACCATCACGATGCCGAACTCGTCCTGAAGATCTACGATCTGCGCCGCGAGGCCGTCATGCGCGAGTCGCGCGACGCGATCAACCGCGACTTCTGGCCGCGCAGCGAAGCCGAGGCGGTCGCGATCACCAACCTCGAACATCCGC
Organism: Planctomycetota bacterium; assembly: GCA_049276695.1. Lineage (GTDB taxonomy): Bacteria > Planctomycetota > UBA1135 > UBA1135 > UBA2386 > UBA2386. The sequence continues at coordinate 2,206 of JBASWX010000353.1, read as the reverse complement.
TGAACCGCGCATGGCGGCAGACCTCGACCTACTGGGAGATGGTCTACGGCCTGTGCAAACACGGCGTCGTGCACACCGAGTTCCTGCTCGAGAACAACGGCGAGGGGCTGTTGCTGTTCGCCCGCGTCGAGCCGTACCTGAAGGCGATCCGTGCGGCGACCAGCCCGCGCGCGCTGCAGAACGCCGAGTGGATCGCCGGCTCGTGCGAGCTGGGCAAGGCGATCATGACGACGTTCCGTGGCCGCATCGCCAAGCGGCTCGCCGCGAAGTAGTGCGCTAGCGGCGTTCGAGCAGCGTCAGCGCTTCGACGTGCTCGGTGTGCGGGAACAGGTCGCACAGCCGCGAGCCGGTGACGCGGTAGTGCGGCGCCAGCGCGGCGAGGTCGCGCGCCAGCGATTCGAGCGAACACGACACCAGCAGCACGCGCGGTGGGGCCGCGGCGAGCATCGCAGCGGCACCCGGTGCGAGCAGCCCGGACCGCGGCGGGTCGGCGACCACCAGGTCGCAGGGCGGCAGCGGGCTGGCTCCGAACGCCTCCTCGCGCACCTCGCCGAACGCGAAACCGTTGGCGCGCAGGTTGGCGCGGGCGTCGGCGCAGGCCGAGGGCGAACTCTCGATCGCCAGCACGTGCTTGGCACCGCCGCGCAGCAGCCGCAGCAGGAACGTGCCGACGCCGCCGTAGCCGTCGACGATGCGCAGGCCGGCGACGTCGCCGAGCATCGCCATGGCCGGCGCGAACAGGATCGCTTCGGCGTGGCGGTTGAGCTGGTAGAAGCTGTTCCACGAGACGCGGAACCGCAGCCCGCGCACGTGGTCGTGTTGCCAGGCATCGCCTCGTACCGCGATCGCAGTAGGACCGAGCAGCACGTTGCCGGGCGTGGCGTTGACGTTGACGACGACGCCGACGAGGTGCAGCGGCTTGCCCTGTTCGTCGCGGCGGTTGCTGGCGAGCGCGTGCAGCTCGCGCGCGAGGCGATCGCGTTCGGAGAACTCGGCGCGCGTGGTGACCACGCCGACCAGCAGCTCGTTGGTGCCGCCCATCACGCGGGCACGGAACGCGCGCACCAGGCCGTTGCCGGTGATCTCGTTCCAGACCGGCAGGTTCAGCTCGCGCAGCAGTTCGCCGGCGTCGACCGCCAGCGCAGTCAGCGCCTTGTGCTGGATGCGACAGTCGGTGATCGGCTCGATGTCGTGCGTGCCGGTCCGGTAGATGCCGAGCTCGAGCTGACCGTCGCGCAGTTGCGCCGGGTAGAGCAGCGTCGTGCGGTCGTGGCGCGGCACGCGCGGTGGCAGCGTGATCTGCGGTTCGATGCCGTCGAGGAACGGCGCGAGCAGTTCGCGGGCCCGCTGCTGCTTGCCGGCGAGCTGGGTCGCGATCGGCTGATCGAGCAGCGAGCAGCCGCCGCAGACGCCGAAGTGCCGGCACTGTTGGGTGGCGTCGAGGTCCAAGCGCGCCAGCATACAAGCACCGGCGCCGTCGCCGCCGTTCAACTCGCGAGCGTGATCAGCACGGCGAGCGTCGCGAGCGGCAGTCCGACCCAGAAGCCGACGATGCCGAACGACCAGAGCACGAACGCCAGCACGTCGCGCGCGCTCACCGGCGGTGCCGGCCGGTCGAGGCCGAGCGCGTTGCGTCCGGCGGCGACTGTCAGCGCGGCGACGCGATCGCGCGGCGTGCGATAGAAGTTCGTGCAGCTCCGGGCGCGCACGAACGCCGCGAACAGCCGACGCGGCGCGATGAACAACCCGAACAGCCAGCCGCCGGAGTTGAACATCCACGCCGCCCACAGGGTGCCGCAGCCGGTGCGTAGTTCGAAGGCGCCGATCTCGGCTTCGCCGGTCCAGGTCGTTGCGTAGCCGGTCAGCAGGTGGTGCACGTCGTGCGTGAACAGCACGGCCCGCCGGGCGTCGAAGTTCGGGAACGCGACCGGCACGCCGAGGAAGCGCACGGTGACCCAGCGCGCCGACGCCCCGCTGTCGCGGGGCATGCCCAGGTGCGCGAGGTGTTCCGCGACTGCGTCGCCGATCGTCGCGGTGCCGTTCACGTCGACGCCAACGCTCGGCGGCGCCGGACATTTCGCCTGCGTCGCTGCGGCGCGGCGCCACCGTTGTGCCGCCGGCCGCTGCGGTCGCGGTTGCCCCGGGCGGGGCGGCACCCGCTAGACCTGGAACCAGCGTGACGCGACTCCGCGCCGGCTGAAGAAAC
>JBASWX010000352.1:0-3350 GCA_049276695.1 Planctomycetota bacterium | reverse complement strand
GCGCTGGCGCCTCCGCCGACGATGACGCCGGCCGCGACGACTGCCAATCGGCGAACGAACGCACGCGCCTGCGCGAGCTTGGCCCGATCCAGCCGGCCGAGCTGAAGCGCTGCGATCTCGAGGACCTGCTGCGCAAGCTCTCGGGCTGAGCCGCCGTCGTTCCGTCGTCCACCGCGCGTTGGTTTCGCCGGTTCCGCTTCGCTAAGCTGCGCCGCCCCGCGCCGCCGCCATGCAAGCCACCCGACTCGAAGCCACCCACATCGCACTGTCCGCCCGCATGGTGCCGTTCGGCGGCTGGAACATGCCGGTCCAGTACCGCGGCATCCTCGACGAGGCGAAGACCGTGCGCAGCAAGGCCGGCCTGTTCGACCTCGGCCACATGGGCCGCGTCAAGGTACACGGCCCGCAGGCGGAGGCGTTCCTGCAGCGGCTGCAGACCAACGACGTCGCGGCGATCCTGCCGGGCCGGATCCGCTACGCGATGATCCTGAACGAGCAGGGCCTGACCCAGGACGACATCCTGGTCTATCGCAATCCGAAGAACGACGGCTTCTTCGTCGTCATCAACGCCGGCAACACGCCCCGCGACCTCGGCATCATGCGCGACGTCGCCAAGGGTTTCCGAGTCACCGTCGAGGACTGCACGAAGAGCCTCGGCATGATCGCGATCCAGGGCCCGCTGTCGCAGCAGATCACGCAGCCGTTGTGCCAGGGCGACCTCGCGGCGCTGAAGTACTACGCGTGGATGGACACGACCGTCTGCGGCATCCCGATGACGCTGTCGCGCACCGGCTACACCGGCGAGGACGGCTTCGAGGTCTACGTGCCGGACGGCAAGGAGAAGCTGGTCTGGGACGCGTTCATGGCCGCCGGTGCTCCGCACGGCATGACCGCGATCGGGCTCGGCGCGCGCGACACGCTGCGTCACGAGGCCGGCATGCCGCTCTACGGCCACGAGATCGACGAAACGACCAACCCGCTGGAAGCCGGCCTCGACTGGGCGGTCAAGATGAACCACGACTTCGTCGGCAAGGCAGCACTCGAGAAGGTGCTCGCCGCCGGCGGCACCGGGCGCACGCTGGTCGGGATCACCAGCCCCAGCAAGCGCTGCCCGCGTCAGGGTTACCCGCTGGTCAGCAACGGCCAGCAGGTCGGCCAGGTCTGCTCGGGCAACATCTCGCCGACCTTGGACACCAACATCGCGACGGCCTACGTTCGCATCGCGTTCGCGGCGCCGGGCACCAAGCTCGAGTTCCTGGTCCGCGACAAGGCCGAACCCGCCGTCGTCGTCGCGATGCCGTTCTACAAGCGCCCGCAGCGTTCCCGCTGAGCCCCCCGCGGCTAGCCCTCCGACACTCCACGAATCGCCATGCGTCCCACCGACCGCAGTTACCTGAAGAGCCACGAGTGGTGCAAGATCGAGAACGGCATCGCCACGATCGGCATCACCGACTTCGCCGTCTCCCACCTCAGTGACCTGGTGTTCCTCGACCTGCCGAAGAAGGGCGCGTCGGCGAAGGTCGGCGAGAGCTTCGGCGAGATCGAGTCGGTCAAGGCCGTCAGCAGCCTGTACTCGCCGGTCGCCGGCGAGGTGGTCGACACCAACAAGGACCTGCCCGACAACCTCGAGTGGTTGAGCCAGGAACCGTTCGGCAAGGCGTGGATGATCAAGGTCAAGGTGACGGCGAAGTCGCCCGACCTGTTGACCGCCGCCGCCTACGACGCGCACTGCCAGGCCGAAGGCTGAACGCCGCCGCGCGGCGTCGCGACCGCGCCCCCGCCGCATGCGCCTGCGTGTGATCCGCCACGAACCCGCCGAGGCGGCGTGGAACATGGCGGTCGACGAAGCGCTGCTGCGGCGCGGCGGCGAACCGACGTTGCGGCTGTACGGCTGGCGCCCCCATGCCGTATCGCTCGGATGGTTCCAGCGCCTCGCCGACTTCGCCGACCTGCCGCCCGGCACACCGATCGTGCGCCGGCTCACCGGCGGTGGCGCGATCCACCACGGCGACGAGATCACGTTCTCTTTGACCCTCGACGCCCACCTGCTGCCGCGCGACATCGCGGCGAGCTACCGGCTGCTGCACGACGCCGTCGTCGAGGCACTGGCCGAGCACGGCATCGCCGCGGAACGGCTCGGCGCGGGTGCGCCGCAGGAAGCGCGGCCGGCGCAGCGTTGGTGCTTCGCGGCGCCGGGGCGCGACGACGTGGTGACGGTGGCCGGCAAGCTGCTCGGCTCGGCGCAGCGGCGCATCCGCAACCCGGACCCGCGTGTGCTGCACCACGGATCGCTGGTGCTGCGCCGGCCGGCCCTCACTCCGTTCGTCGCCGCTGCCGCCGACAGCGGGGCCGTGGACGAAGCGGGGCTGCGATCGGCGCTCGTGGCGCAAGTGTCACGCGCGCTCGGCGTCGTGCCGTTCGACGGGGAGCTGACCGCCGTGGAGCGTTCGCTCGCCCAACAGCTCGTTTCCGACTACCGCGATCCCGCGTTCACCGGCGCGCGCGGCAGCCGTGGCGCGGCGCGCCACCAGTCGTAGGCTGTCGGCCATGTCGCTCGACGAGTTGCTGGCACGGCCCGGCCTGTCGCCCGAGGTCCGGCTCCTGGTTGCCGCCTCGGTCGCGATCTGGCGTGGCGACTGGCCCACACTGCGCGCGTGCGCCGCCTCCGCGCGGGCCCGCAGCGTGCCGCGCACACGATTCGAGGAGGCGCTGCTGCAGGCGGTGTTGTTCTGCGGCTTCCCGCGCGTCGTCACCGCGTTCGAGCACCTGACCGAAGCCTGGCCCACACCGTCGCCACCGGCCGGCGGCGCGCTGCCGCTGCCCGAACAGGCAGCCGCCGCGAGCAAGCTGTTCGCCGCGATCTACGGCAAGAACACGACCGCGGTCGACGCGATGCTGCGCAGCTACCACGCCGACTTCCACGCCTTCGTGCTCGAGGTCGCCTACGGCCGCATCCTGACCCGCCCCGGCCTCACCGCTGCCGTGCGCGAGACCATCGCGGTCGCGGTGCTGGCGGCGCAGGACCAGGTGCGGCAGTTCGCCGGGCACGCGCGCGGCGCGCTCGCTCTCGGCGCCAGCAAGGACGAACTGCGCGAGTCCGTGGTGACGGCGCTCGGCGAAGAAGCAGCAGCCGCGCCGTGGTGCGCTCGGATCCGATAGGTGTCGGGCGACCGCGTCAGGTACACGCGCACGGGATGGCTGCTGGTGGCGGCGGCGAGCCCCCCCTAGCCCAACTTGAAAGGCAAACGGCTGTTTTCGGGGTCAGCGCGATCGACGCGCGCGCAACTCGTGGTGCTGCAAGGCCGCGGTTTTTGAGGTCGCACAACGGCGATGTAGTGCCAACCAACCCC
>JBASWX010000351.1:0-4744 GCA_049276695.1 Planctomycetota bacterium | reverse complement strand
AGCCGGACCCGGGCCGGCGCGCGGCGGTTCATGCGCGGGGCCGCGGGCCGGACGAGCCGTTCGGACCGTCGTAGGCGTTCACGATGCGGCTGACCACCGCGTGCCGTACGACATCGCTGGCGTCGAGCCGGCAGATGCCGATGCCGTCGACGCCGTCCAGCTTGCGCAGCGCGTCAGCGAGCCCGGAGGTGACGTTGCCGGGCAGGTCGGTCTGCGACGGATCGCCGGTCACCACCATGCGCGAGCCCTCGCCGAGCCGGGTCAGGAACATCAGCATCTGCGGCACCGTCGTGTTCTGCGCCTCGTCGAGGATCACGAACGCGCGGTTGAGCGTGCGGCCACGCATGTAGGCGAGCGGGCAGACCTCGACGACCTCGCTGTCGAGCCAGCGCACACGCGTGCGCGGGTCGAGCAGATCCTGCAGCGCGTCGTACATCGGCCGCAGGTACGGGTCGATCTTGGCCTGGAAGTCGCCGGGCAGGAAGCCGAGCTTCTCGCCGGCCTCCACCGCCGGCCGCACCAGCACCAGCCGTCGCACCAGGCCGCGCTTCATCGTCTCGATCGCCTTGGCGACCGCGAGGTAGGTCTTGCCGGTGCCGGCCGGACCGACCGCGAGCACCACGTCGTGCTGGTTCATGCACTCGAGGTACCGCGTTTGCCCGGGCGTGCGCGCGCGCACCGCCGGCCCGCCGCCGTTCTGGACCGGCCGCGCGGTCGTCTCGCCGGGCGCCCCGGTGTCGTCGGTCGCGTCCTGACCGATCGTTGCGCGCAACCGGCCGGCGACTTCCTGGGTGCTGACCTTGCGCCCGCCACGCATCATGCCGAGGCACTCCTCGATCACCCGCTGTACGAGTTGCACGTGGTTGCTCTCGCCGAGCAGGCGCAGGCTGCCGTCGCGCGCCAGCACGCTGACGCCGTGCAGTTCGCGGATCAGGCGGGCGTTGCTGTCCAAGGGCCCGAGCAGCGTTCGCGCTTCGTCGACCGTCTGCACCGGGATCTGGATGTCCGCGTCTGGCATCGCCGCCAATGCTAGCTGCTCAGGTCAGCCAGACGAGCACCAGGAACCAGGCGCAGAACGAGAACAGCAGGCTGTCGACCAGATCCAGCACGCCGCCGTGCGCCGGCATCAGCGTCGAGCTGTCCTTCGCGCCGCAGCGGCGCTTCAGCAATGACTCGATCAGGTCGCCGGTCTGGGTGGTGAAGTTGAGCAGCACGCCGGTGGCCAACGCCGTGGGCAGCGACAGCTCGACGGCGGGCGCGAGCAGCCAGCCGCGCAGCCCCACCGCCAGCGCCACCGACGCCAGCAGGCTGCCCAACGCGCCCTCCACCGTCTTGCCGGGACTGATGTGCGGGATCAGCTTGTGCCGGCCGAGCAGCCTACCGAGGCAGTAGCCACCGATGTCGCCGCCTTTGCAGACCAGCACCACGAACAGCACCGATGGCAGGTGGCGCAGGCAGGTGCCCATCGCCAGGTAGATCGGCCACGCGATGTAGATGAAGCCCAGCAGCGTCGCGCCCTGCTTCTCGAGGCCACTGCGCATGTCGTCGCGGCCGAGCGAACGCACCGCCAGCGGGAACAGCAGCGCCAGGGTGCCGATCACCAGCGGGTACAGCTCGCGGTCGACGTTCTGCCACACGAACCAGAACGGGCTGATGAACAGCAGCAACGACCACAGCGGCAGCGAACGGCGGGAGACCGCGAAGCCGCCGGCGCGCAGCAAGGCGATGAACTCGAAGAGGCCGAGCAGGCCGAGCAGGCCGAGCACCACCGCCGACAGCACGCCCTGCCGCAGCCCGAGCGTGCCGGTGAAGTCGAGCCAGTAGATGCCGGCGACCGCCGCCAGCATCGCCGGCGTCAGCACCGCGCGGATGCGCAGGTCGCCCGCCATCAGGTCACCTTGCCGAACTTGCGCACGCGCTGGCCGTAGTCGCGGAACGCGGCGTGCAGGTGTTCGGCGCGGAAGTCGGGCCAGCACACGTCGGCGACGTGGATCTCGGCGTAGCTGACCTGCCACAGCAGGAAGTTGCTGATGCGGCGTTCACCGGCGGTCCGGATCAGCAGGTCGGGATCGGGCAACGCCGGCTGGTACAGCCGGGATGCCAGCGCCTGCTCGTCGATCGCGGCCGGTTGCAGTTCACCGCGCTGCACCGACTCGGCCAACCCGCGCACCGCGTCGACGATCTCCTGGCGCCCGCCGTAGCTGATCGCGAGGCTCAGCTTCATCCCGGTGTTGCCGGCGGTCTTCGCGATCGTCGCGTCGAGCAGCGCCAGCACGTCGGGGGCAAGCCGCTCCCGGCGCCCGGAGTGCAGCAGGCGCACCTTGTTGTGCATCAGCGTCGGCAGCTCCTCTTTCAGGAAGCGCTTCAGCAGCTTGAACAGCAGATCGATCTCGCGCCGCGGCCGCTGCCAGTTCTCCTCCGAGAACGCGTACAGCACCAGCGCCTCGACGCCGAGCCGCGCGCACTCGGTGACGGTCGTGCGCACCGCCTCGATGCCGCGTTCGTGGCCGCGGATGCGTTCGAGCCCGGCGTTCCGCGCCCAGCGGCCATTGCCGTCCATGATCACCGCCACGCTGCGCGGCACGACGAGATCGGGAGCCGCCTTCTTGACGCTCACCGCTGGATGACCTGCTGTCGCTCCGGACCGACCGAGATGGTCTTGATCGGCAGGCCGGTGTGCTGCTCGAGCGCCTGCACGTAGGCGCGCGCGTTCGCCGGCAGATCGTCGTAGCGGCGCACTTCGCGCAGGTCCTCGGTGAAGCCCGGCACGTCGACGAACTCGGGCCGCGCGCGCTCCAGGTCGAACGCCGGCATCGCCGTCGTGCGGCCGCCATCGGCCAACCGGTAGGCGACGGCGATGCGCAGCGGCGTGAAGCCGCGCAACACGTCCAGATTGGTGAGCACCAGTTCGGCAGCGCCCGACAAGGCGCCGCTGTAGCGCACCGCCACCGCGTCGAACCAGCCGCAGCGGCGCGGCCGCCCGGTGGTCGAACCGAACTCGTTGCCGGCGATGCGCAGCCGGTTGCCGAGCTCGTCAGCCAGTTCGGTCGGGAAGGGGCCCTCGCCGACGCGCGTCGCGTAGGCCTTGGCGATGCCGACCACGCGCATCGCGTGCGGCGGCAGGCCGGTGCCGCTGAAGGCGCCGCCGGTGCTGGCGTGCGAACTGGTCACGAACGGGTAGGTGCCGTGTTCGAGGTCGAGCAGGCAGCCCTGCGCGCCTTCCAGCAGGATGCGCTTGCCGGCGGCGTGCGCCGCCCGCAGCAGGGCCCCGGTGTCGACGATGCCGGCGCGCAGCTTGTCGCCGGCCGCCAGCAGGTCGTTGGCCATCGCCTCGGCGTCGAGCGGCTGCAGGCCCGCCGGGCCGAACCAGGCGTTCTTCTGGGCCGCGACCGCCGCCAAAGCCGAACGCAGCGCCGCCGGCCGCAGCAGGTCGCCCAGGCGCAGCCCGATGCGGGCGCAGCGGTCGGCGTAGGCCGGACCGATGCCGCGGCCGGTGGTGCCGATCTTGCCGGCACCCCGCAGCGTCTCCGCCCACTGGTCCTGCCGGCGGTGCGCCTCCAGGATCACGTGCGCGCGTTCGCTGAGCAGCAGGTTCTTGCCGAGCTGCACGTCGAGCCCGCGCGCCCGCAGCTTGTCGATCTCGCCGCACAGGTGGATCGGGTCGACGACCACGCCATTGCCGATCACGTTGGTCGTGTGCGGGTGCACGATGCCGGACGGCACCAGGTGCAGCACCAGCTTGCCGGACGGCAGCACCAGCGTGTGGCCGGCGTTGTGGCCGCCGCCGTAGCGGACGACGAAGTCGGTGGCGCCGGCGAGCCAGTCGATGACTTTGCCCTTGCCTTCGTCACCCCACAGGATGCCAACGACGCACGTGGTGGGCATGGAATCGGTTGCGCGCGAAAAACGCGCGAGCATAGCACCGCCGGTCCGTCGTTCCGCGCACGGATTTGCGGTCGGGTCTGCCCCCCCTCCGCCACTTGTACGGGCAAGGAGGACGAACATGACCCGACGAATCGACGACTCGACGGCCCGCGCCCGGGCCTTGGACCACCTGGCGCTGTTCTGCGACCGGATCCTGCCGGGAACCGTTCGCCGCATCATCGCCTGGAAGCAGCTGTCGCCGCGCGCGCTGCCCGACATGTGCGACGAGGCGCGCCAGGAACTGGCGGTGGACTGCCTGCAGAACTACTGGCAGCTCGCGGTGCAGCCGCAGCCGCTGCTGCACGCGCGCTGGATGCGGCTGGCGGAACGCATGATCTACCGGCAGTGGGTCGCGCGCCGCTGGCAGACGCTCGACGAGTCGGTGCCGGCCCGCCCCGAGCGCTGCCTGAGCAGCGGCGGGATCGCGACGCCCGTGCTCGACGCGCTGCGCAACGGCCGCGCCAACGTCATGGGCTCGGCGCGGCGGCGCCGCGTCACGCCACGGAGTGTGCGCGCGCAACTGGACGAGATCGCCGAGCGGCTGGGGCAGGGCAGCAGCCACCACGCCTTCTGGTGCGCGCGGCTGGCGGAGGCGATGACCGGACTCGCCGCCGACCTGCTGCGCGACCGCCGCCACGTGCACCTGCTGCCGCGGCGCCGGACCCACCCCGACCCGCAGGCGCGTCTGCGGCGTATCCGGCGCATGGCGGTGCGCTTCCACATCCGACCGGCAACGCTGCGCGAACGGTCGATCCTGCGGCGCTGGCTCGGCCGGCCGTGCCTGGATCCGGGCGCGCCGCGGCGGCTGCTCGAGCAGGCC
>JBASWX010000350.1:0-3204 GCA_049276695.1 Planctomycetota bacterium | reverse complement strand
TTCAGCCCGACCGGCCGGCCGGCGCCAACAGCTTCCGCAGCCGCAGCCATTGCAGTTCCTGGCTGTGGGCGTTGACGTCGCGGTGCAGGCCGTGGCGCGAGCGCGGGTACACCATCAGTTCGACGTTCTGCTTGCCGGCGCGCTGCAGTTCCCACAGCAGTTGCATGGTGTTCTGCAGGTGCACGTTGTCGTCCATCGAACCGTGCAGCAGCACCAGGTGCCCGGTCAGTTTTGCCGCGGCCTTGACCACCGACGTCGCGTCGTAGCCGGCCGCGTTCTGCTGCGGCGTCTGCATGTAGCGTTCGGTGTAGATCGTGTCGTAGAGGCGCCAGTCGTGCACGCCGGCCCCGGCGAGGCCCAGCGCGAACTTCGCACTGTGGGTCAGCGCGTAGGCCGCCATGAACCCGCCGTAGCTCCAGCCGCTGATCGCGACGCGTGCCGGATCGCCGCCGAACTTCGTGCAGACGTGGTCGACCGCGTCCTCGAGGTCGCGCAGTTCCTGGACGCCGAGCTGCTTGTAGCAGGAGCCGGTGTGCACCTGGCCGCGGCCGCTCGCCGAGCGCACGTTGACCTGCAGGATCACGAATCCCTGCTGCGCCAGGAACTGCGAGTATGTCGCGTGGCTCCAGGCGTCGCGCACGGTCGGCGCATCGGGCCCCGAGTAGGTCGGCAGGAACACCGGGTACCGGCGATCCAGCTGCCAGTCGGGCGGCAGCTGCACGCTGGCATCGAGCGGGTAGCCATCGCGCGCCGCGATCGTGACCCGCTGCTTGTCGCTGAATGCGTACTTCGCGGCCGCCTCGCCCTTGCCAGCCTTGCCGACTTCCTTGACGACCGCACCGGTGTCGCCGTGCAGCACCCGGACGACCGGCGGCTGGTCCATCGCCGACCAGGTGTCGATCACGAATGCGCCATCGGCCGACAGGCTGAACTGGTGCGTGCCGACGCCCGGCGTCAGGCAGACCAGTTGCTGGCCGTCGAAGCCGACCCGGTACAGGTGCCGGCCCGTGGCGCCGTCCTTGGTGCCCTCGAACCACAGCAGCTTCTTCGCCCCGTCGACGCGTTCGATGCCGCGCACCTGCCACTCGCCGCTGGTGACCGCGCCGCGCAGCTTGCCGCCCGGCTCGTAGTGGTACACGTGCTGGTAGCCGGTGCGCTCGGACAGCCACAGGAACGAGCCATCATCGAGCCAACGCGGCGACTCGGGCCGGTTCACCCACGTCGGCGACTCCTCGCGGATCCACTTCGTCACCGCTCCGCTCGCCGGATCGACCGCGCACAGCTCGGCCCACGTCTGGATGCGGTCCTGGATCGTCGCCAGCAGCGCCTTGCCGTCCGGCGTCCACTCGACCCGCACCACCAGCGCGTCCTTCGGGAACGCTGACAGGTCGACAGCGACGACCTTCTGGTCGGCACGGTGCGCAACCGACAGCTTCGCGAACGGGTTCGGGTCGCCCGCCTTCGGGTAGTTGCTGACCTCGGCCACCACCGAGCGCTCCTGGTCGAGGAAGCCCGGCGGCACGTGGTCGACGATCGTGAACTCGCGCACCGGCGCCTCGTCGAGCGACAGGAACGCGCACGCCTTGCCGTCGGGACTCCACCAGTGCGCCTGGAAGTCGCCGCGGCCGTACAGTTCCTCCTGGTAGACCCAGTCGAGCATGCCGTGGAACAGCTCGGGGCCGCCGTCGCTGGTCACCTGCCAGCACGCCTTCTCGGCGACGTCGACGACGAACAGGTTGTTGCCGCGCACGAACGACGCCGCGCTGCCGTCCGGGCTCAGGTGCGCCTCTTCCTTCTTGCCAGGCCCCGCCCCGTCCTCGGTCAGCCGCACGCCCTCGGCCACCGCATCGCTTTCCTGGCCACCGGCCGGCCGACCGCGCCGACCCTGCCGTTGCCCGCTGCCCTCGGTGAGCCACAGGTCGCCATCGCGCACCACCACCACTTTGCGCGCAGCGCGCGCCGGCGCCGCAGTCGCTTCCGGCTTGTCCTTGGTCGCGCCGGTGGCCGGATCGAACCAGGTCTTGCGTTCGATCTCGACCTGTTTCCCGTTGTCCACCCAGCTCACGCTTGGGATGGGACCCTGCCACTGCAGCTGCTTCCTGGTGTCCTCGTAGGTCAGGCGCTCGGTGCCTTGCGCGAACGCGGGCAGCGACAGGAGAACGGTGGCGACGAACGGGAACACGGATGTCGGCGTACGCATGCGAAGTCTCGGCGCGGTGGAGCGGCGGATGCTACGAAACCCGGCGACGCGGCGCGGAGGGTGTCGCCGAAAACCGCGCGCTCAGTTGCCTTCGAATACCGCCGCCAGCGTCGGCGCGGTCAGCAGCCGCCGCCCCCACCGCTGCAGGGACTCCGCGTCGGCTGACTGCAGCCGTTCCCCGATCGCCGCCGGCAGTTCGCCGAAGCGCGCTGCCAACTGCTCGGCGACCAGCGTCCGTCGCCCGTTCAGCATCCCTTGCTGCATCCCCTTCTGGACGCCGCGCTCCTCGCCGAGATCGAGCACCATGTCGAGCAGGCTTCGCATCGCCGGGTCCTCTTGTTGGAACTTGGTCATGACCACACGGAAGTTCTCGGGGTTGGCTGGGGCCCTGCCCAGCCACCACGAGAATAGCGCCTGGAGCACATCCTTGCCGCGGGGGTGTTCATGCACGGCATGCACGAAGTGCGCCCAACGCAACAAGTCGACGGCCACCTGGTCGGGAGTCGCCCAACGCAGGAACTGCAGGAAGCGCAGGGTCAACGCCGCCATCGCCGACAGCCGAAGCGCGTCGAGCGCCGCCTCATCCATCGCCCCGAGGTCCAGCAGCAGGAAGCGCTGCTCGAACTGCAGCGGCCGCAGGAACGCGGCCAGTTCGTCGGGGAACGCCCGCCAGGCGAACGACTCGCCGACGCTGCGCGGCGACCGCCAGGGCCGCGGCCCGTGATACAGCACGAACGGCAGCACCGGCGGCAACGGCTGGCCAGGGTGTTCTGCACGCCACCGTTCGAGCAACCGCACCGAGTAGCCGGCGACCTGCAGGGGCGTGCCCGCCTCGTCGCTCGACTTCAGTTCGGTCAGCACCTGGATCAGGACCAGCTCGCCCGCGAGCTGCGCCTCGAACAGCATGTCCGAACGGCGCTCCTCCAGGGCCTTGTCCACGTACTGGCCGTCGACCCGACGCAGCGTCGACCAGTCGATCGCGCGCTCGATCGCCGGGGGCAGGA
>JBASWX010000349.1:0-6520 GCA_049276695.1 Planctomycetota bacterium | reverse complement strand
GCCCTGCTCGGCGCGCTCGTCGCACTCGCAATGGCAAGGCCCGCGCCGGCGGATGCCGCCGCCGAACGCGCCGAACACCAACGGGCGACCTCGACGCTGGAAGTGCGGCGCGAGATCGCGCTCGGCGCACTGAAACTCATCGGCGAAGCACCGGTGCTCGGCCGCGCCCCTGGCCAGTTCGCGGTGCTCTACCCGCGCGTGCGCAGCCAGCACGAGATCGAGCTGTCGAGCCAGCAACGCCAGTTCCCGACCGAGGTCCGCACCGCGCACAACGACTGGCTCGAACTGCTGGTCGACGGTGGTGCGCTCGCCCTGCTGCTCTTCGGCGCGCTGCTGGTCGCGCTGTGGCGCGGCCAGCCCGACCACGCCCGCCTGCTGCCGCTCGCTGTCCTGCTGCTGCTGATGGTGGTGCGGGCACCGCTGTGGAACGCGCCCGCGGTCGTCGCCGCGCTGTGGCTCGCGGGCTCGCCGGGACCACCGCGACCGACCGGGCCATGGACGCGCCTGCGCGTGATCGCGTGGGGTCTCGCGCTGCTCGCGCTCGGAGCGCCGTTGCTCATCGGCAACCACCATGCCGCGCGCTACCAGGCCGCGGTCGCCCGTGACGACACGCCGCCCGCAGACGCCCTCGCGGCGGCGGCGTGGTGGATGCCGTTCGAACCACGCTGGCTCGAACTGCAGACGCGGGTGCAGATCGCGGCCGGCCGGCTGCCCGAAGCGGCGCGCCTGGCAGCGCGGGCGATCGAGTTGCGGCCCAACCATCCACAGCTCTACCTGAATCTCGGCGAGGCGCTCGCACAAGGCGGCAAGTTCGCCGAAGCCCACAAGGTCGCGGCATTTGGCCTCGTCCTCGACTCCGGCCACCCCGAACTGCGCGTGCTCGCCAGCACCGCACTCGCTCAACTCGGCGATGTCGACGGCGCCATCGTCGTCGTCGCCGATCGCCCCCACCCGCGATTGCGCAAACGGCTGGAGCGACACTTCCTCGACCTGGCGCAGGTGGTGCAGCAGCGGGGCGACGGTCGCGCCGCCGCGCGGTTCCTGCTCGAGCGCCACGTCGTCGGTGCACTCGACTCGCTCGGTGAATCGTCGAGCGCGGGCCTCGCCGCAGCCCAGGAGCACATTCGTGAGTCGCTGCAGTCCGCCCTCACCGCGGAGCGCCGCGACGACGCTCGACCGCTGGTCTTGAGCGCCCTGCAATTCCTGGCCCTCGGCGACCGCGACAGGGCGCTTGCCCTCGGCAGGAGCGTCGCGAACTCGCCGCCGCTGACCGCCTGGCAGCGCGAGTTGTTCGGCACCCACCTCGATCGTCTCGCCGAACTCGCGACCTGGCGCCCGTTCCTCGACCGCCGCTGAGTGCGGTCAGGCGGGCAGTGCGTTCGCGTAGCGCGTGCCGGCGCGACGATCGCGACCGCCAGCTCGTGCAGCACCAGCGCGACGACGGCGAACAAGGCGGGCGTGACCAGCCTGCCGGCCACGAAGATCGGCCACGTGCCCGGAGCCCGCCTCGTCAGTACACGCCGAGCACCAGCTGCAGCGCATTGGTTGCGGTGATCGCCTGCAGCCCGAGGCTCGGATGGATCACCACCGGGAGCATCTGCTGGTAGAGGCTCTGCCCGGCGAACGTCGGCAGGTTCGGCAGGGCCAACGTCGCCGTCGCCGTGCCGCTGCCGGTCAGCAACACGTCCGAGGTCAGCACGACGACGTGCAGGTTGCAGCCTGGCTGCCCGGCCGGCAACAGTGCCGCCAACGGCGTGGCCGGGACCTGCGGGGAGAAGCCGGTGGCAACGACCACCAGGGCGTTGCCCGGCAACTGGCTGCCCGTGGTGCGCAGCGTGCTGCCCAACAACGGCAGCGTGTCGGCGACGAGGACGTGCGGGCCGCCGGCACCGGCGCAGCCCGCGCCGGTGACGATCGCGCCCGCCGGGCAGGACGTGCCATGACGGGCAACACCCATCGAGACCTGGCCACCTGCGAACACGAACGCACCGGCGACGGCGACGCCACCACTCGGCAGGGCCGCCAGTGCCCAAGCCATGTCGTCGACGCCAGCGCCGAGTGGCGACCAGGTGGTGCCGTTCCAACGCGCGATGCGATTGGCCGCGACGCCGCCGATCGAGGTGAACGAGCCGGCAACCACGAGGTCGCCGGTCGGCAGCACCGTCAACGCCCGCATGCTGCTGCCCAGCGGTGCGATCGACGCGAGCGGCGACCAGCTGACGCCGTTCCAGCGCGCGGAACCACTCGGCAGGCCGCTGGCGACCACCAGGTCGCCGTTCGGCATGACCACGATCGCGTTCACTGCGTACGGCAAGCCGGTGCCGATCGCCGACCACGCGCTGCCGTTCCAGCGCGCGATGTTGGCAGCGCTGACGCCACCGGCGGATTGGAAGGACCCGCCGGCCACCACGTCGCCGTCAGGCAACGTCGCCAACGCCGCCACGTAGTCGGCGCCGATGTTCGTCATGCCGGTGCCCATCGGCACCCAGTTGGTGCCGTTCCACCGCGACACGCAGTTGCCCGCGGCCGTGAAGAACTCGCCGCCGACGACGAGGTCGCCGTTGGGCAACGCCGTCAGTGCGTAGCCGCTGACGCCGGAGCCGAGTTGCTGCCAGGCCGTCCCATTCCAGCGCACGACGCCGGTGCTCAGGCCAGCGATGTCGCCCCCGGGCAGCAAGACCAGGTCGCTGATCGGCGCGCCGGGGTTGCCCATCGCCTGCCAGGTGCTGCCGTTGCCGCGGGCGACGAAGTCCGCGGGCCCGCTGCCGGTGGCGCGGAACGAGCCGCCGACGACGAGGTCGCCATCCGGCAGGGCCAGCACGCTGAGTACCTGGTAGTTGAAGCCGCTGGCCAATGCGCTCCACGCGCCGTTCCAGCGGGCGACGTTCACCGCCGCCTCGCTGCCGATCTGTTGGAACGCGCCGCCCACCACGAGGTCGCCGCCCGGCATGAGAGTCAGCGTCCGGGCGTCGTTGTCGTTCGGCGTGGCCATGCCGCCGGCGAAAGACGACCAGCCGCTACCGCTCCAGCGGGCCACACCGTTCACATTCATCCCGCCCGCGGTCTCGAACCTGCCGCCGACCACGAAGCTGGCGTTCGGCAACGACAGCAGGCTGTTCGCCGTCGGGTACGACCAGGCGCCGAGCCCGCCACCGATGCTGGACCAGGCCGTGCCGTTCCAGCGCGCGAGGGCAGAACACGGCAGGCCGCCGGCCAGCGTGAAGCGGCCGCCGACGACGACCTCGCCGTTGTCGAGCTCAGCCAGTGCGAAGACCTGGCCATTGACGCCACCGGCGAGCGCCGCCCAGGTGCCGCCGTTCCAGCGCGCGACATTCTGCGCCGGCGTGCCACCGGCCTGCTGGAAGTAGCCGCCGACGAGCAGGTCGCCATTGCCGAGCACCTCCAGGGCGTTCACGAAGTCCGAGGTCCCGCTGCCGAGCGGCACCCAGGTCGCGCCGTTCCAGCGCGCAACGTTGTTGGCGAAGACGCCGCCGATCACCACGAACCGTCCGCCGGCAACGAGATCGCCGTTGGGCAGCACCGCGAGTGCGTTCACGGCGGCGTTCGTCAAGCCGAACGAGACCCACGAGCTGCCGTTCCAGCGCGCGACGGTGTTGCTCGCGGCGATCAGTTCCCCGCCAGGCAGTACAGCCAGCGCCGTCACGGCCCCGATGCCGGCACCGAAGCCCGACCAGGTGCCGGTGGCCGGATCCTGCCAGGCGATGCCAGCGGCCGCTGTCATGCCGACCACCTGGAAGTCCCCGCCGATCACCAGCCGCCCGGGCAGCGGCCCGGAGCCGTCGGGATCCCACACGGCCGCCGCGTCCACCCGGCCGTCCACGCCGCGCACGCCGTCGCCTGCCTGCCATTGGTTGACGCACTGTGCGGCGGTCGAGGCGGCGAACGACAGGTGCGTGAGCAGCACCATCGCGCAAACACGCGCGGCAACGCGGAAGCCGACCTTGCCCGGCCGGCACGACAGCGCAGCGATCGTCGGGTTCATGGTCCGTCCTGACTTCGGCGCCGTGGCGCCGGCGACATCGTAGCATCGCGCGGCAGCCGTTGCCGACGCCGCAGCCGGCCTTCACCGCACGACGCCGCCGACCGGCGGTCACGCGCGCAGCGCGTTCGTGTAGCCGATCGCCTCGGCGGCGACGGCGAGTACCACGACGGCCTGCACTGCGAACCCGAACTTGCGCGGCAACTCGCGCAGCGCCAGCACGACGACCGCGAACAGCGCGAGCGTCACCACGCCGCCGGCGATGAAGAACCACGCGTCGTCGAGGTTCAGCAGCACCGGCACGAGGATCCCCGGGACCAGCGGGAACGACAGCAGGTACATCTGCTGCGCGTGAGTCGAGCCGCGCAGCATGCCGGTGACGACCGGCGTCAGCACCGGCAACCACACCGTGCATGCCGCCTGCAGCAGCGCAGCGCGCGCCGCGAGGCCGAATGGCGGTGCGGCGGCGGCGGGCGGGTTCACCTGCCCACGCCGGCTTTCGCCGGCTCCTTCGCCGCGGCCTTCACCGCCTCGAGGTCACCGTCCGCGCCGCACGCAGTGACGAACTGTTCGATCGTCCAGCGCTGCTCGTGCAGCACGTGGTCCTTCGCGAACAAGCTCTGCAGCGCCGGTTGGAGGTGCAGGCCGAGCACGGCCATGCCCAACCGGTTCGCGTGCAGTTTGTCGCCCTGCTGCAGCGCGCCCGGTGCAGGCTTCACCGGACCATTGGCGAGCGGCAGCACGACCTCGCCGACCTTCATCGTGCGCACCAGTTCGGCCAACGGCACGACGCGGATCTGCGGATGCGCAACGGCAAACGTCGCGATCTGCTGGTTCAGCTCGGCCAACAGCGGCGGCGGCGGAATCCAGGCCGGATCGAGCACGCGCCGCTCGGCCCCGCGCATGTCCGGCAGGTCGCCCACCAGCACCGCCCGTTCCAGGCTCGCCAGCGATGCCAGTCCGACCGCGAGCCGCTCCTTGCGCACCACCGCCTCGTCGCCGCCGATCGGTCCGCACGCGTACCAGAACAGGAAGTCGAGCGCGATCACCGCGTCGGGCTTCGCCCGCTTCGCCGCCGCGATCTGTTTGCCGCCGATGACTTCGGGGTCGAGGAACATGCGCGTCATCTCGGTGGTGTTGTGCGTGGTGGCGCGCGCGTGCTCGTCGCACCAGGCCTTCAGCACGTGCTGCAGGGTCACGGTCTCGCCGATCACGGTGGTCCCGGTCATCGGGCCGTCGCAGAAGCCGCCGCTGACCGACGCACCGATCACGTGCAGCCGCGGCAGTGGGACCGGCTTCGCGGGAGGTGATGCGGACTGTGCGACCGCGAACGCGGACAGCACGACGAACAGGAACGGACGCAGCAGCATCGGGGTCTTCATCGACGATGGCTCAGCCTAGCGCAGCGAACCGAGCACGAGGTCGTGCACCGCGCGCCGCACCGCGAGGATCTTGTTGTTGACGCGCGTCGGGTGCACGCGGTTGCTCAGCAGCACCACGCACAGGTCGTGGCGCGGGCAGCACCACAGCGAAGTGCCGGTGAAGCCGGTGTGCCCGAAGGTGCCCGGCGGCACGTTGCTGCCGGCCCAGTTCACGCCGGTCAGCAGCTGGAAGCCGAGCCCGCGGGTCGTGTCACTGCCGATACCCGAAGGACGCGTCGCCTGTGCGACAACGCCACGCGGCAGCACGCCGCGGCCACCGGCCAGCAGTGCCACGCCGTAGCGGGCGACGTCGTTCGCGGTCGCGAACATGCCGGCGTGCCCCGAGATCCCACCCATCGCGAACGCGTTCTCGTCGTGTACGAAGCCGGCCACCACGCCGCCGCGCTGGTCGTCGCGTTCGGTCGGCGCCGACCCGGCGAGCGGCTCGCCGCTGGTCGCGACGAAGCCGGCGCCGGCCATGCCGAAGCGATCGAACACCGCGCGCTGCACGAAGCGTTCGAACGGCTCGCCGGTGCACTTCTCGACGACCGCCATCAGCAGCACGAAGCCGAGGTCGCTGTAGGTGACGCCGCTGCCCGGTTCGCTCATCAGGCCTTCGCGCGTGGCGGCACCCACGATCGCGTCCTTGCCGGACAGCGTCCGGTAGTAGCGTTCGTAGGCCGGCAGCCCGCCCTGGTGCGCCAGCAGGTGGCGGATCGTGACCTGGTCCTTGCCGGGCCCGGTGAACGCCGGCAACCACTTCGCGACCGGATCGTCGAGCGACAGTCCTTCCACCGCCAGCACCGCCGGCGTCGTCGCGCACACCTTGGTCAGCGACGCGAGGTCGTAGCGCGTCGCGGTCGTGACGGGCGCGGCCCCGGCGTCGTAGGTCAGCCTGCCCGCCGCGACCTCGGCGACGACGACGCCGTGCCGGGCGACCAGACACACCGCACCGGGGAACGCCCGCTCCGCGATCGCCTGCTGCAACAGTTCGCGCAGCCGTTCGGGCAGCGCCGCGTCGACCAGTTCGGCCGGCGGCAGCGCCGGTGCCTCGCCGGGCAGCACCGTCAGGCCATCGCCCGCGGCCGCGACGCCGGGG
>JBASWX010000348.1:0-2975 GCA_049276695.1 Planctomycetota bacterium | reverse complement strand
GAGCGAGGTGACGCCGGCGTGGCGCGGCCGGCCGCCGCGCGGCCAGTCGCGGCGCCGGTCGTTCACGAAGAACGGACTGTTGGCGAAGTCGATGTGCGGGTTGGGCGCCTCGTAGTTGATCGTCGGTGGGATCACGCCGTGGTGCAGCGCGAGGCACGCCTTGATGAAGCTGGCGACGCCGGCGGCGGTGTCGAGGTGGCCGATGTTGGTCTTCACCGAGCCGAGGCCGCAGTACTGCTTCTTGCCAGCACCCGCGAATGCCTGGCCGAGCGCCGACACTTCGATCGGGTCGCCGATCGCAGTGCCGGTGCCGTGGCACTCGACGTACTCGACGTCGTCCGGAGCGACGCCAGCCAGCGTCATCGCCTCGGCGATCACCGCCGCCTGGCCGTCGACGCTCGGCGCCAGGTAGCCGACCTTGCGCGCCCCGTCGTTGTTGACCGCCGAACCCTTGATCACCGCCCACACGTGGTCGCGGTCGCGCAGCGCGTCGGCCAGCCGCCGCAGCACCACGACGCCCGCACCGCTGCCGAAGATCGTGCCGCGCGAACGGTGGTCGAAGGCGCGGCAGTGGCCGTCGGGCGACAGGATCTCGCCATCGCTGTACAGGTAGCCGCGGTGGTGCGGCAGTTCGATCGTGACGCCGCCGGCCAGCGCCATGTCGGACTCGCCGGCGAGCAGGCTCTGGCAGGCGAGGTGGATCGCCACCAGCGAGGTCGAGCACGCGGTCTGCACGTTGACGCTCGGCCCCGCGAGGTCGAGGCAGTACGAGACGCGCGTCGCCAGGAAGTCCTTGTCGTTGCCGGTGTGACGGAGCAGGAACAGCCCCACCTCCTCCAGCAGCCGCCGGTTGCGCAGCACGTTCCAGGTGAAGTAGCTGCCCATGCCGCAGCCCGCGAACACGCCGATCGGCCCCTGGAACCGCGACGGCGGGTGCGCGGCGTCCTCGAGCGCTTCCCACGCGCACTCGAGAAACTGCCGGTGCTGCGGATCCATGATCGCGGCTTCCTTCGGCGACAGCCCGAAGAACTCGGCGTCGAAGCGATCGAGGCCGGGCAGCACGACGCCGGCCTTCACGTAGCGCGGGTTCTTCAACAGCCGCGGTTGCACCCCGGCCGCCAGCAGCTGCGCGTCGCTGAACTGCTGCACCGACTCCACGCCCGCCAGCAGGTTGCGCCAGTAGTCGGCGACCGTCAACGCCCCGGGCAAGCGGGCCGCCATGCCGATCACTGCGACGTCGTGGTCCACTGCAACCTGTCTCGATCGATGGAAGTGCCGTGCGGCGTGATCCCGGCACCAGCGATTCCGGCCGCGCCGGCCCGACGATGGCCGGGCAGCAGCGTCTTCGCGAGGGCGGGTGGACGACGGTAGCGCAAGCGGGCGCCGATTGCATGGTCGGGCGCGGCCGGCTCGTTCTTGCGCGCGCCGGCAACCACCGATACGCAGGACGACACCGGCGGCAGCCCTTGCGAGTCCTCGTTGTCATCGTCAACTTCCGCACCGCGAAACTGGTCGAGCAGTGCCTCGCCTCGCTGGCCGGCGAACGTTCGGGCGGGCACGAACTGCGCGTCACCGTCGTCGACAATCCGGGCGGCGACGATTCGCTCGCGACGCTGCGCGCGGCGATCGACCGACACCACTGGACGGACTGGGTCGACCTCGTCGCGATGCCGAGGAACGGCGGCTTCGCCTACGGCGTCAACGCCGGCGTGCAGCCGGCCCTCGCCGGGCCGGCGCCGCCCGACGCGTTCCTGCTGCTGAACCCCGACACCTGGGTGCGCCCCGGCGCCGTCGGCCTGCTCGTCGATTTCCTGGCTGCGCACCCCGACATCGGCATGGCGGGAGCCCGGCTCGAGGATGCCGACGGCACCGGCCAGCACTCACGCTTCCGCTTCCCGAGCATCGCCAGCGAACTCGACCACGGCCTGCAGCTCGGCATCGTCGCGCGGCTGCTGCACCGGTGCGTCACCTGCCCGCCGCTGGTCGACACGCCGCACCAGATCGACTGGCTGTCGGGCGCCTGCGTGCTGATCCGGCGTCCGGTGTTCGAACGCACCGGACCGTTCGACGACGGCTACTTCCTCTACTTCGAGGAACTCGACTTCGCGCGGCGCGCGCACCGGCTCGGCATCCGCTCGTGGTACGTGCCGCAGAGCCGCGTCGTGCACCTCGTCGGGCAGAGCACCGGCGTCACCGTGCGCGACCGCCGGCCGCCGCGCACGCCGGCGTACTGGTTCCAGTCGCGCAACCGCTACTACGGCAAGCACCACGGCCGGCTGTACAAGCTCGCCGCCGACCTGGCGTTCGCGTGCGGCCGCGCGATGGCCCACCTGCTCGACCTGCTGCGCGGTCGTCCGGACACCCGGCCGCCGCACTTCCTGCGTGACTTCGTGCGCCACAACCTGTGGTTCGCGCGCAAGGCCACCGACGACCGGCTGCAGTGAGCTGGCGTCAGGCCGGCACGCCCGTCGTCGCGTCGGGGACCGCCGCGTCGGGGACCGGCTGCAGCACCGCGCCGACCAGCCGCGCGCCCGACGCCTTGACCGCCGTCATCGCGTCGCCGACCTCGCTGCGACGGCTCGCTGCCGCGCGCACGACCAGTTGCACCCCGTCGACCACGCCGAGCACCGAGCGGCCTTCTGGTTGCTGGTCGAGCGTCGGCAGCTCGACGACGACGAAGCGGTAGTCGGCGCCGAGCCGGTCGAGCAGCGCGGCGAAGCCTGGCCCCGCCATCGCATGCGGCACCGTGGCCGGCGCACCGTCCTCCGCCGTCATCGGAAAGAAGTCGAGGCCGGGCACCGTCGTCGCCACCGGGCTCGGCGCGATCGTGCCGCCAGAGCGCAGCGCCTCGCACCAGCCGCGATCGCTCGCCAGGCCCAGCCGCGTCGCCAACCACCCGGGACCCGTCGTGCACGACACCAGCGCCACCCGTTCGCCGCCGTGCACGCTCAACCCGATCGCGAGCGCCGCGGCGG
>JBASWX010000347.1:0-3359 GCA_049276695.1 Planctomycetota bacterium | reverse complement strand
GCGCCGCGGCGGACGTCGCCGCGCTCGCCGCGAAGCTGCGGCCGGCGGCGATCGTCGCCGACAGCTCGTTCGTGCTCCCGGTGCTGCCGCCGTGCACCGCGCCGTTGGTACTGCACCTGCACAACCTGGAAGGCGGCGTGTTCGCGCGGCCCGGGGCGACGCGGCGCCCGCTCACCGAGCGCCTGACCCGGTACTTCGAGGCACGCACGAT
This sequence comes from Planctomycetota bacterium, assembly GCA_049276695.1. Lineage (GTDB taxonomy): Bacteria > Planctomycetota > UBA1135 > UBA1135 > UBA2386 > UBA2386. The sequence continues at coordinate 3,148 of JBASWX010000347.1, read as the reverse complement.
CACCGGAGCGGAGGCGCGCATGCTGGGCGCTGCGGCGCTGGCGATCACCGTCTCCGATCTGGACCGGACTGCGGCGCTGGCGCTGGCCCCCGGCGTGCGCGCCGTCACCGTGCCGGTCACCGTCGACCTCGACCGGTTGCCGCTGCTGCCGCCGGCGCCGGCGTCGTCGGTCCCGATCCGCGTGCTGTTCGTGGGCACCATCGACTACCCGCCCAACTTCGAGGCGGTCGAGGAACTGGTCACGCAGCACCTGCCCGTGTTGCGTGCGGCGTTCCCGGGGCTGGTCGCTCGCCTGGTCGGCCGCGACGACGCCGGTCGGCTCGCGGTCTTCCGCGGGTGCGAGGGCGTCGAGGTGATCGGCACCGTGGACGACGTGAAACCGCACTACGCGGTCGCGCACGCGGTCTACCTGCCGATCCGCACCGGCGGCGGAACCCGTGGCAAGATCATCGAGGCGTGGGCGCTCGGCCGGCCGGTACTGGCGACGGCGATCGCCGCCGAGGCGCTGGCCGGCGTGGAAGGCCGGCACTGGCGTCGCTTCGAGACGCCGCTGCAAGGCGCGCAGGAATTGCGCGAGGTGCTCGGCGGCGGTGCTGCGGAGCTGGTGCGCGCGGGCCGGGCGCTGGCGGTGGAGCAGTACCGGCACCCGGTCGCGTTCGCGGCGCTGCGCGCGGCCGTGCAGTCGGTCACCGCGGGTCGTTGACCGCGCGCAACAGCGCACGATCGCTGCGGCGGTAGTGGCGACGCGCCGTCTGGCGCAGCCACAGGGCGCGCGGCAGCCGCGGCACTGCGGCGAGCCAGGCGCGCACGCCATCGGCGAGCGACAGTCGCAGCAGCTTCGCGTGCTTGCGCAGGTTCCATGGCATGCACAGCGCGTGCAGCAAGACGAGCCACGGCGCGGTGACGTTGCGCACGAGGAACAGTTCGCGGTTGCGCCAGGCCAGCCGTTCCAGCGCCTGCCGTCCGAAGCGGCGGGTCGCCGAGCCGCGGTGGGCGTGGTGCACGACGCTGTCGTGCACGTAGAGCACCCGCCAGCCGCGCCGCCAGCCCTGCCACGACAGGCTCGCGTCTTCACCGTACATCGGGAAGTACAGGTCCTCGAAGCCGCCGAGCGCATCGTGCTTGCTGCGGTCGAACGCGCTGCTGCCGCCGCCGGCCCACAGCGCCGGCACCGGCGGCCCGGGCTGGCCGGGCTGCTGTACGAAGCGGATCTCGCCGTGGCGCAGGAAGCAGCGCGTCAGCCCGGTCTCGGTCCGGGGCTCGTGCATCTCGATGCGCGAAGTGGTCGCGAACAGATCGCCGGCGGTCGCGTCGGCGAACGGGCGCAGCAGTCCGACCAGCCAGTCGGGCTCGACGCGCATGTCGTTGTTGAGGTAGACGAGCAGGTCGCGGGTCGCGACCCGGGCGCCCGCGGCGTTGCCGCGGATGAAGAACACGTTGCGCGGCAACCGCACCAGCTTCGCCCACGCGCAGTCCCGGGCCAGCCACTCGACCGAGCCGTCGTCGCTGCCGTTGTCGACGACGATCACCTCGTGATCGCCGGGGCAGCGGGCCACCGCGATCTGCAGCGACGGCATCAGCTCGCGCAGGAAGTGCAACCCGTTCCAGTTCAGGACCACGATCGACGCATTGCGCGTCGCGGTCGGCCGGTCGGCGGGCCGGCGCCGCAGCAAAGCCACGAACGGTGCGCACAGCAGGTCGAGCAGCAGCGTCGTCACTGCGAACGCGATCGCGCCGAGCCACACCAACGGCAGCAGCAGGACCGCCAGGGTGCCGGTCAGCGTGCTCATCGTTCGATCTCGGCGATCAGCTGGCTGGCCTTCGCATCGACATCGAGGCTGGCGTGTACTTCGGCACGGCCGCGTTCGCCGACCGCGCGCGCTGCGTCCGGGTCGGCCAACGCGCGGCCCAGCGCTGCTGCCAACGCCGCCGGATCGCCGGGTGCGGCCAGGAACCCGGTGTCGCCGTCGCGCACCAGCTCGGGGATGCCCGACACCGCCGTCGTCACGATCGGCACCCCGAGCGCCATCGCTTCGCACAGGAAGATCGGGATGCCATCGCGTTCGCCGTCGGCGGCGATCTCGCACGGCAGCACTGCGAGGCTCGCGGCGAGCAGTTCGCGCTTCACCGCGGCGTTGTCGAGCGGGCCGAGGAAGTCGGCCTGGCCGGTGACGCCGTGCTCGGCGCACAGCGTGCGCAGGCGTGCCAACTCCGGGCCGTCGCCGGCGACCCGCCAGCGGCACTCGAGCCCGCGCGCCCGCAGCGCGGCCAGCGCGGCCGGCACGACGTGCAGGCCTTTCTTGGGGACCAGGCGGGCGGCGCTCAGCAGCACGCATTCGCCGCGCGCCGTGCGGGGGTCCCGCCAGGCGGCGAGGTCGAGGCCCAGGTAGACGACGGGCACGCGTTCGGGCGCGGCCGCCGCCGCCGGCAGCAGCGCCAACAGCCGCGCGCGGCAGTACGCGGTCACGACGCGGAAGAACCGGGCGTCGCGGAACTTCGTCGCCAGCATCTTGTGCGAGTACGCGAACTCGAAGTCGACGTACGACGAGATCGAGAACGGCACGCCGAGCAACCGCGAGGCGCCCATCACGACGTTGGCCGGCCAGGTCGAACCGTACACGTGCAGGTGGCGCGGCTGCAGCGTGCGCAGCGTGTCGGCGAGCAGGAACGCGTTGCCCGGGTGGTGCGCCTCGCGCAGCACCGGTTTGCCGAGCAGGTGGCGCGCCGAACCGCCGGGTTCGGCGCGATACAGCGTGAACAGGTCGCGCCCGGCAGGCGTCGCCAACCAGCGCAGCACGCGCCACGCGGCCCGGCTCACGCCTTCGCGCGGCAGGAACGTCGCGCGTGCCAGCAGCGCCCGTGCCTCCGGGTGCACCGGGGCCCGGTCGTTGCGGCGCAGCACCAGCACGCGCCAGTCGGGTCGCGCGCGCAGCAGCGCCAGCACTTCGCGGTACACGAACGTGTGCGACAGGTCGGGCAGCACCGGCAGCACCAGCACCACCGGGCCGGTCGCCGTGGGCGCGTCCGGCGCGGGTGCGGGTCGCCGTCCGGCAACGAGGTCAGCGGCCAGTGCGAGTGCGCCGGTCGTCGCGTGCTGCCAGCCGATGCGCACCGTCTCGCGCAGGCGAACCCAGGCGCCGCTCGGCAC
>JBASWX010000346.1:0-15901 GCA_049276695.1 Planctomycetota bacterium | reverse complement strand
CCGGCGTTGGCCGCGCCTGGCGCTCGCGGCGGCGACGACCGCCGTCACGCTCGCGGCGGCCGAGTTCGGCGCGCGATGGTTCGTCGAGGGCAGCTGCCGCGAGGCGGTGGAGTCGATCGTCGGTTGGCGCGGCGTCGAAGGGCGGGCCGCGGGTTCGCGTCAAGGCATGGTCGCCGACGACGAACTCGGCTTCCGCTTGAGCCCGGACTGGCCCGGCGTCAACGCGCTCGGCATCCGCCACGGCGAGCTGGCGATGCCGAAGCCAGCCGGCACCTGGCGCGCACTGTTGGTCGGCGACTCGGTCGGCTTCCCGCTCGACGGCTTCTTCGCCGACGTGCGCGCGGCGCTGACGCAACGTTCGCGGCGCCCGCTCGAGTTCGTCAACGCGTGCGTGCACGGCTACACGACGTGGCAGGAACGGCGCTTCCTCGAACGCGACCTCGCGCCGCTGCAGTCGGACCTCGTCGTGCTGCAGTACTGCGTCAACGACAACTGGCGCTTCCTGCACCGGCTGACGAGCTCGGGACGGCGGCTGCTGACGGCGGAAGCGCGCAACCACCTGTTCCCCGACGGCGATGGCGCCTGGCCGTGGCTGACGCGGTCGAGCTACCTCGTCTACCTGGTCCGCCGCGCACTGCTCGGTCGCGCTGCCGCCACGCAGCGGGCGTGGCAAGGCACGTCGCGCACCGCGTGGGACGACGCGAGCTGGCCCGAACAGGAGGCCAACGTGCGTGCGATGGCCGACTGCGTACGGGCGGGCGGCGGTGCGTTCGTCGTCGTCGCGGTACCGCACGAGGACCAGCTCGATGCCGCAGCACTCGCCAAGGACGCCGCGTTCGTCATCAAGCCGCAGCGGGCGCTGGCCGCGATCTGTACGCGCTGCGACGTGCCGTTCCTCGACCTGCACGGGCCGCTGTTGGCGCAGCGCGAGGCGGGATTGTTCACCGACGGCACGCACCTGTCGCCGGCCGGTCATCGGCTGGCCGGCCGCGAGCTCGCGCGTTTCCTGATCGAACGCGGGTTCGCGCCGCCGGAATGACCGCGGCGTGTCGCGGGTGCCGGCGTCGGGACACTCCGTCGGGTCGAACGGGTGGTCCGGCGGTCCGGTCCGGGGCGGTTGCACGCGCTGCACGCGTTCGCCAAGCTGCCGCCGTGTCGACGTTCCCGCGCTTCTGGCCGCTGGCCGCGTTCGCGACGGTGGTGCCCGCGCAGGACCCCGGCGCTGTGCCGACCTGGGCGCGCGACGTGGCGCCGATCGTGTACCGCGCTTGCGCCAGTTGCCATCGGCCCGGCCAACCGGCGCCATTCCCATTGCTCGGCTTCGACGACGCGTGGCCGCGCCGCGCCAAGGTCGCCGAGGCGACCGCGAGCCGGACGATGCCGCCGTGGTTGATGACGCACGGGCGCTTCGCCGACGATCGCCGCCTCGCCGATTCCGAGATCGCGGTGATCCAACGCTGGGTCGCAGCCGGCGGACCCCGCGGTGATCAGAAGGAGGAACCCGCGGCGCCGCAGTTCGCCAGCGGCTGGCAGCTGCGTGAACCTTCCCTGGTCGTGCGTGTGCCGGTCGCGGTGGCGGTGCCAGCGGCCGGCGCCGATGTCGTGCGCAACCTCGTGGTCCCGGTCGAGGTCGACCGGCTGCGCTACGTCGAGGCGATCGAGATCCGGCCGGGCAACCGCGCCGTGCACCACGCGGTGCTTGGCGTCGACGGCACGCACGAGTCGCGCCGGCTGGATGCCGCCGACGCGGAGCCTGGGTTCGCGGGCATGACGCTCGGTGGTGCGGGACCGCCCGATGGGCACTTCCTCGGCTGGACGCCGGGCAAGACGGTGCGCGTGTCGCCGAACGGGCAAGCGTGGCGGCTGCGGCCCGGCGACGACTTCGTGCTGCAGCTGCACCTGGTGCCGACCGGCAAGGCGGAGACCGTGCAGCCGGAGATCGGCCTCTTCTTCACCGACTGGCCGACGACGACGACGTTCGTGCCCCTGTTGCTGTTCAGCGAAGCGATCGACATCGCGCCGGGGCAGCGCGACTTCACGCTGCGCGACCACCTCGAGCTGCCGGTGCCGGTCACGCTGCACGCGATCTATCCGCACGCGCACTACGTCTGCCGGACGATGCGGGGCACCGCGACCTTGCCGGGCGGCGAGCAGCGCGTGCTGTTCGGCACCGACGCGTGGGACTTCGACTGGCAGGACGACTACCGCTTCCACCGGCCGATCGAACTGCCGGCCGGCGCCCGGATCGCGATCGAGTACGGCTACGACAACAGCGAGCACAACCCGAACGCGCTGCGGCCGCTGCGGGCCGTTCGCTTCGGCCAGGCTTCGGCCGACGAGATGGGAACGCTGACGCTCGAAGTCGCGGTGGCGCCAGGCGACCGGGCGCGGCTCGAGGAGGCATCGGTCGCGCGCCAGCTCGAGAAGGTGCCAGACGCCTGGAACGTGCTGCTGCAGCAGGCGCGCCTGCTCCGTAGCCGCGGCGACGTCGCGGCGGCGTTGCCGGTGCTGGCGAAGGCGCGAACGATTTCACCGGGCTCCGCCGACATCCCGGTCGAACAGGGCCTGTGCGCGGAGTCGCAGGGACGGCTCGACGACGCGAAGCGCTGCTACGAGGAAGCGCTGAGGGTGGAACCGGGCAAGGGGCTGGCGCACCTGCAACTCGGCGTGCTGATGGGCCGCCAGGGCAACGGTGCGGTGGCGCGTCGCCACTTCGAGCGGGCGCTGGTGGCGCTGCCGAACTCGGCGGTGGTGCACAACAACTTCGCGACCGCGTGCTTCCACGTCGACGAACTCGAACCCGCGGCGACGCACTACCGGCGGGCCGTGGCGCTCGACCCGGAGTATTTCAACGCCTGGTTCAATTTCGGCCGCGTGCTGGCGCGGCTCGGCAGGAAGGACGAAGCGCGCACGGCTCTCCAGAAGGCAGCGGCGCTGCGACCCGACGACAAGCAGGTGCTCGCGGAGCTGGACGCGCTCGGGCGGTGAGCGTCAGTCCAACACCGGCAACCGCACGGCCGGCGACAAGTGCACCGTGGTGGGACCCAGGAACAGCGACTGCAGCACGAGCTCGAGGCCGACGAGTCCGGGCACTGCCGGGATCGGATACGTCACCTGCCCGGCGCCACCAGTCAGCGCCAGGGGCGGCAGCAACAGCGGCGCGCCGATCGGCATCGCCAGCGTTCCGAACGGTGGCAACGGCACCCGCGCGAACTGCAGCCCGAAGAAGGGCTGCGCCGTCGTCGCACTGGTGAGGGTGCGCACCGCGTACGGCAACGGCTGGCCGATCCGGCACGGCAGCAGGTTGCGGGCATTCCAGTGCACGTTCGCGAGCATGCCATCGCCGATCACCAGATCGAGGTCGAGGTCGTCGTCGATGTCGACGAGGCGGGACAGCCCGTAGGCGACGGTGCTCGGCAGCGGGAACATGCCGCCCACGTCGACGAAGGTTGCGCCCTGGTTGCGCCAGAAGCGCACGCCGCTCTGGTAGGTCCCGACCACTGCGTCGACGTCGCCGTCGTCGTCGAGGTCGCCGAGCGCGACGCTGCCCGTCGGCAGCACGGCCGGCAGCGCCGCCGGCACGTGGCTCAGCATTCCGCCGCCATTGTTCTGCAGCAGCAGGTTCACGCTGTTCGGATAGCTGGCCGTTCCCCAGCACCCGGCGAAGGCGTCGAGATCGCCGTCGTTGTCGATGTCGGCGATCGTGAGACTGCGGGTCAACGCCACTGGCGCCTGCAGCCGCGTTGCCGACACGTCGGTGAAGACGCCGGCGCCGTTGTTGGCGAAGTAGTGGATCTCGCTCGCCGCCGCGCCGTACGACTCGTCACCGGTCAGCACATCGATGTCGCCGTCACCGTCGAGATCGCCGACTGCGACCGTGCGCAGCCAGCCCATGTACGCGGGGAACGCGCCGGGCGAAGCACTGAACGCGCCCGCGCCATTGTTCCGGTAGAGGAACACGCCCCCTTGCCGCACGATGAGCACGACATCGCGGTCGCCATCGCCATCCGCGTCGAGCATCGCCGACCCGATGGTGTTGCTCGGCAGCGGCCCGGGCATGCCGGTCGTGCCGCCGTCGACGAAGGTGCCGCTGCCGTTGTTGCGGAACAGCCGCAGTTGCGGGCCGCCGGTCGTCAGCGAGAGCACGCACAGCACATCGCGGTCGGTGTCGCCATCGACGTCGACGATCTGCACCGTCGACGGCATCACCTGGCTCACGCCCCACGGGAACGGCACTTCGGTGAACCAGCCCGTGCCGTCGTTGATGCCGAGGAAGCCGTCCGGTGTGCCGGTCAGCAGGTCGAGGTCGCCGTCGCCGTCGACGTCACCGGACGCGACGGTGGCGCGTCGCCACGGTGTCCGCGAGGCATCGAACAATCGGCCCGGCCCGAGGTTCAGCAGCAACCGCTGCGGCGAGCCGGCGGCGACGATCAGGTCGAGATCGCCATCGGCATCGACGTCGCCGTGGTCGAGGACCGGCATCGACGGCGCCGCCAGCAGCCAGGCGCGTGCCGTGAAGTGGGCAGTGCCGTCGTTCTCGAGCCAGTTCGTCAGCCCGACGAGGTCGCGGTCGCCGTCGCCATCGAGATCGACGGCACGGAACGACGTCAGCGGCATGCTCGCCGGCAGGTGGCCGGTCGTGATCAGCAGGTTGCCCAATCCGTCGTTGAGCCGCAGTTCCCACCCGCCGGGCGGAAAGATGCTGGGGGCGAGCAGCGCGCAGTCGTGGTCGCCATCGCCATCGAAGTCGGCGACGGCCATCGTCGTCGTGTCGGCGTTCGTCGTCCCGGGCAGCAACTGCTCGACGAACTGGCCGAGACCGTTGTTGACCCAGAGCCGGTCGTTGCCGGACCAGTTCGCGGTGAACGGCAGCACGTACGGGGCCGCCGCGAGCAGCAGGTCGATGTCGCCATCGCCGTCGAAGTCCCTGGCGGCACCAGCGCGCAGCAGCACGTCCGTGGTCGGCACCGGGACCTGCACGAAGGTGCCACCGACCTGCCGGAACAGCGCGACCCCCATGCCGATGCCGTTGTTGCGCTGCACGAACAGGTCGCGGACGCCATCGCCGTCGAAGTCCTCGCATGCCACCGGCCAGCCGGTCGCTGCCACGGTGGTCAGCTGCAGCACGCCGCCGCCCAGGTTGCGCACGATGGCGCCGTCCAGCAGCACGTCGGGATCGCCGTCGCTGTCGAAGTCGGCGACGAGGTGGTTGGTGCCGTTGACGACGTCGGGCCACGCCGGATCAGGCGTGAACACGCCGTGACCGTCGTTGCGATAGAAGCGCTGCAGCGTGGTCGAGCCTGGCGTGCCGGTGGTGACGACATCGGGATCGCCATCGCCGTCGAAGTCGGCGAACGAGGTCTTCAGCGCCTGCAGGCCATCGGCCGGGAAGTGCTGGAGCGCTTGCGCCTCGAACACGAACTGGGCGGGCAGCGCGACAGGCAGGAGCGCGGTCGTGGCGAACAGGCACAGGGCAGCGGTGCGCATCGCCCGAGCATAGTGGAACCCGGCTGAGCAGCGGGCGGGCGGCAACCGGTCACTTGCCCTGGCCGCCGAGGATGGTCGCGTCGTCGGGTGGCGGCGGGATGCGCAGCGTGACGTGGGTCACCGGACCGCTCGCCGCGATGGTGGCGCTGTCGACCGGCGTGGCCCGCCATCCGCTGCTCGTTGGCGCCAGGATCGCGAACGTCTGGTTCGCGGTGAGCGTCAACTCGCCGTCGCCGACCAGCCAGCGGACCCGGCTGATGCCAGGTGGCCTCTGCCAGTGGCCCGTCGTGCGAGTGTTCGTGCCCGAGCGACTGCCGAAGACTCCCTGCAGCATGCCGCGCCGCGGCCGTTCGACCTCGAGCGATACGCCGTTGAACACGACTTCGCCGCCAGGTGCCGTTGGTTCGAAGCTCAGATCGAGCCAGCGGATCTCCGGCTTGATCGTCATCGGAGTTCCCGCGGTGTCGGCACCGAGCTCGCGATCCTGTTCCTCGGTGTGGAACACGAGGTTGGTTTCCAGGTCGACGAGTTGCAGTGCGTAGCGACCTGGCGGCAGGTCCAGCGCAAAGCCGCCGTCCGAACCGATGCAGGTGGCGGACGGTTCGTGGCCGATCGGGGACAGGCGGTCCATGCCGTCGCCGCCATCGCGGTGGGCCACCACGGCGATTCGTTGCGCCGGCACGCCTGCGGGCAACACAACGCGGCCGGTGTGCATGAACTGCCGGAGGTCCGGCAACTGCAACTTCGTGTTCCCGCCGAGTTCGCCCAGATCGAGCGTGAGGCCGCTGCCAACCCGATCCCGAGCGGGCAGTCGCAGGTGGGCGCTGAACTGACCATCGCCGACCGGCCCGAGCTTCTGGGAACGTGGACCGGTCAAGGACACGTTCGGTGGCGGCGGCGCGTAGGCCGAGACCATCGTTCCCCTGGTCAGGCTCGAGCGAAACCACCCCGCCATGGAGATCGTTCCGAGGCATGGTTCGGGAACGTCGCCGACGAACTCCACTTCGAGGAAGCGTGGTTCCGGAACCTCGAGATCGAGTGAGCCTTCCTGATCGCTCGCGACCCTGGCTGGCTTGCTGCGCGACGCCGGCCGCCCGCGGCCGTACACCTGGACGTCGTAACCGCCGGCGGCCAACCCCCGGAGGCGATAGCGGCCATTGGCGTCGGTGATCGCTCCGCTCTTCCAGGGATCCGGGCCACTGCCGAAGACGCCGCCCTCCGGTAGTGCTCTGACCGCAGCTCCGGCCGCCGGCTTGCCGGTCTCGGCATCGATCACGGTGCCGGAGAGAAAGCACTCCGCGGGCAGCTCTACGACCATCGGCACCGCCGAATCCGTGACCGGCACGACCGCGAAACCGTGACCCGGCGCGTCGACGACGATCGTCCCGAGGGTCTTCCGGTTGGCGTCCGGAACCACATCGATCAGGGCCTCACCACGGTAGCGCGCACGACCCTGCGGGTGGTGCAGCAGCGCCGATGCCGCGCTGCGGTCCAAGGAGATCCAGGAGGCCTGGAACTCGTCGATCGAGACCTTGGTCGCCGCGTCGACGCAGCGCACCGTGATCCGCCGCACGCGATCGCCGGCGGCAACGATCGCCACGACGACGTCGTCTGCCGGTCCGCGCAACAACCCGCTGGAGAACTGACGATGCGGCGGTCCGTCCTCCGAGGCTGCGATCCGGAACCGCGCGGACCGAGGCACGGTGAGCACGAAGCGACCTTGTGCATCGCTGCAGGTGGGTTCGGTGTCCGCCGGTCGCTCGACCGTGACGGCGTACACCCTCGCGCCGGGCACCGGCTTGCCCGCAGCGTCGACGACCGTGCCATGCACGAGGCCGGTCTCGGTCAGCGAGAGGTCGAGCGGCGAGTCGTGAGCGGCAAACTGCTCGGTCGCCGGGAAGCCTGGAGCACTGACGGTGACCCGCAGCCCAGTGCGTGGCACGCCGGGCACCTCGAAGATGCCCTGGTCATCGCCGCGCGCTTGCGATTCGAACCACACGTTCACGAACCGGCGCGCATTCAACGGGTCTTCGACACGCACCAACGCGGCGCGGATGGGATTGCCGTTTGCGTCGCGCACGCGGCCGCGCAACGTCGTGCCCGGCAGCATCAAGGCGTCGGGCATGTGTCTCACGGCGGTGTCCTCGCTCTGCAGCCGCTGCACGCAGACCTGGTGGCCCTTCGCTGCGACCACCACGACCTGGTAGTGGTTCCGCCTCGCGCCGAGGCGATAGCCACCGTTGGCGTCGGTGGTGGTGTGCGGCGCCGCGATCAAGTCGCGGGTGTCGAAGTGCCCATTGAGATCGAACGAGCCGACCGCGCATCCGGCCATCGGCTTGCCGTCGCGATCGATCGCTCGGCCGTGCACGGTGGCCAGATCGTCTTGCGCGGGCGCGAAGGTCCCAAGGCACAGCCAGGTGCACAGCCCGACCAGCTGACGGTGCGGCCCAGGGGCGGACCTCATCGTCACGACGTTACCGGATCGTGCCTGGGCCTACTTCGTGCGGACCGGCCCGCGCAGTTCGATCGCTTCGAGCTTCAGGTTCTCGCCCCAGGTCGCGATGCCGATCCGGTGCTTGCCGGGGATCGGCAGGAGCGGCGCCTGGTCGAACAGCACCTCGCCGCCGGCCTTCACCGACAGCCGCTTGCCGAACCACTGCAGCTCGAGCGTGTTGCCCTTCTTGCCGTCGAGCTTCCACGGCTTCGTGCCCGAGTCGTAGATGCGCTGGTCGTAGCGTTCGAGGTACGCGCGCACCTTGTCGTTGCCGTCGGGATCGAGGATCAGCGTCCAGCCGCAGAGGGCATCGCGCATGCCGTCGCCCTGCAGGATCACGCACAGCTTCGGCGCGGCTGCTGCGAGCGGGAAGTCGAGTTCGAGCAGGAAGGCGTCGAGGTGCTCGGTCGCCTTCTCGGGCAGCCACGCGAGGTTGCTCGGCGAGTCCTTGGGGAAGCCGGGGCGCACCGTGTACTTGCGCCACTCGACTTCGCGCGCGGTCGCGAAGCCTTCGAGCACGCCGTTGCGGGTGCGCCACTGACCGACTTCGGCGTCGAGCTTGCGATGGGCGCCGGCGGTGTCGAACTTCGCGCGGAAACGCGAGGGCCACTTGCGGCCATCGGGGAAGTCGATCGCGGCGAGTTGCTTCGGAGCGGGCTCGGTGACGGGCAGCCAGCCGGTCAACGGTGCGCCGTTGCGTTGCGCGATCGCCAGCGTGACGCCGGCGGGGCCGGTGTGGTTGTAGATCTTGACCAGGATCTTGTTGTCGCCGGCGCGCAGCTTGATCGGGAACCGGATCGCGTCGGGCAGCATGACGGTGCGCGCTGGCCGCCACGGTCCGAGCCCGCCGCCGCCGCCGTCGTACTTGCCGACCAGCTCGTCGTTGACGAACACCGTCAGCTCGTCGTCGCCGCGCAGGTGCAAGAACGCGTCGAGCTCGCGGACTGCGTGCACGCGGGTCAGCGCGTAGAGCGCCGTCCAGTCCATGTAGGTGAAGTCGAAGCGCAGCCAGCCGGTGTCGTCGACGAGGACCGGTTTGGGCCCGGGCTGCCGCCAGGTCGGGTTGTGGTTGATGCTCGGGTAGCGGGCGGCGAGATCGATCTCGAGTTCGGGCGGGAAGCGGAACGCGTCGGCGTCAGTGCCTTCCTGCCGGAATGGGCCGATCACCCACCAGTCGCGCACGATGCCGAGTTCCTGGGACCACGCGGCGAGGTCGGCGCGCTCCTTGACGAGCTTCTTCGCCAGCACGTCGCGCGGCACCGGCGAGCCGTCGAAGTCGTCGAGTGCGCCGGTGCCGGCGTTGCGGCGCGCGGCGTCCTGTTCGAGCCGGATCGCGGCGAGGTCGTTCGGGACGAGTGGCCAGCGGAAACGGATCAGGTCGGCGAACGCGGCGTCGCCGAAGGCCTGCACGAGGTGGAACGCGAACGCGCGCGCCAAGGTCGGCGTGCGCGCGTCGTCGACCTTGCAGCCGCGGTAGTCGCGGAAGAACTTGCGGTAGAGTTGCCAGCGGTAGCCGTCGCCGTCCTTGCCGTACGTCGTGAGGAAGTGCAGGAAGAAGCCGGCGCTCGGCCCGTAGTTCGGGATGCGCCAGTACTCGAGGTCGCGTTCGAGGTAGTCGCCGAGGAACGCGCGCAGTGCGAGCCCGATCGCGGCGCGGCCGGGCCCGACCTGGCCGAGTTCCATCTGGCAGAACGCGGCGCCGAAGTCGGCGAGACCTTCGCGCATGCCGCCGTAGACCGGCGCGGTGTCGTCGATGCAGTGCGTCAGCTCGTGGTAGAGCAGCCCGGTGTCGGTGCGCGTGTCCTTCGCGTCGGCCTTCGCATTGCCGATGTCGATGATCTTGCCGCCGCCGACGCCGCCGCCGAACTCCCACAGCTCCTTCCAGTAGACGGTGACGCGGTCGCCGTCGGGGTTGGGTACGCGGCCGAACAGGTCGGTCAGGTAGAGGTAGGCGAGGTCGAAGCGCAGCAGGCTGTCGTCGGGGATCGAGTCGACGAGTTGCTTGGGCCCGATCAGCACGAAGCGGTGCGACACGCGCGGCGCCGTGCGTGCCCAGCACGGATGGTTCATCGCCGCCTCGGCCTCGGCGCGTTCGTCGGACGGAACGTCGGCGAGCCAGTCCTTCTCGACCTGCGCGCGCGCCGCTTGCGCCGGTTCGCGCAGTTCGGGCGTGAACTCGAGGGTGCGGATCAGTTCGCGGCCGACCGGCCGCTTGCTGCGGTCCTTCACCAGCGCGAGCCCGGCGGCGAGCCGTTCCTTGCCCGGCAGCTTGCTGGCGAGCGCTTCGACTTCGTCCTGCTGCTCCTTGGTCAGCGCGAACACCTTCGCGGCGATGCCGTCGCGGTCCTGGGTCACGCGCTGCGCTTCGCCGAGCGCGCCGAGTACCGCGCGGTCGGCATCTTCTGCCAGTCGGCCGCCGACCTCGTCGAGCAGCAGCAGGGCGCCGAGCAGCTTGCCGCGGTCGTGCATGCGCCCGGCGACCTGGCGCAGATACCGCGCGCGCTCGGCGCCGATGCGGCCTTGCACGATGTCGTTCTCCTCGAACGTCAGCGCGGCCGGCGGCATCCTGCCGATCGCGGTCAGTGCGTTGCGCAGCTTCGCCTTCAGCGGGTAGTCGTCGAGGCGGCGGAACGTGAACTCGAGCTGGTCCCACGCTTCGTGCGGCTGCTTCGCCGCGAGCGCCTGGGCCGCGGCGATCGCGGCGTCGACCGCGGCGGCGTCGGGCGTGCCGCTCAGGTCCGGGAACACGAACGTCGTCAACGTCACCAGCCCGTCGGCGCCAGCACTGCGCGCGAGCGGCGGCGAGATCGTGTCGCCGGCCGGGTCGCGGAAGCCGAGTGCCACTTCGATCGTGTCGCCGGCGACCACGTTCGCCGGCGGCGTGCGGAAGGCGATGGGCAACGAGTACTCGACCGCCTTGCCTTTCGGCCACTGCTTCGTCGGCACCGGTGGCGCGTGGTCGCGGCGCAGGATCAGGCGGCTGCCGCGCCGCAGTTCGACGCGCAGCGACCACGCGCGGTCCAGCGTCTCCTCACAGACGAACTTCAACCGCAGCTGCGTCGTGCCGGTAGCGACCAGCGGCGCCGCGTCGATCGTCGCGGTGACGTTCACCGGCAGCGACACCGGTCGGTCGGACTGCGCCGCGAGCGTCGCAGTCAGCAGCAGGGGCAGGAGGCCGGGGCAGGGACGCATGCGAGCGAGGGCGCGGCAGTGTAGCCGCCGGACCGCGGCGTTGGCGGCATCCGACTACGCCCAGTCGAACTCGTCGATGCGCGACCACGGCAGCAGTTCGGTGCCGAGCAGCGTCGCGCGCTCGGCGCCACCGTACACGACGACCGTGCGCACCGGCTTGCCCGGCACGTATTCGCGCAGCGCGTCGGCGACGCGCTGCAGCGGCTGTACACCGTCGGGTGCGACCCGGCTGCCGCTCTTGGCTTCGACCAGGATCGTGGCGTGCGTGCCCTCGACCAGCAGGTCGACCTCGGTGCCCGACTGATCGCGGTAGAACCACACCGGATCGGAGAGGCCGGCGTTGGCGCGCGCCTTCAGCACTTCGGCGACGACCCAGGTCTCGAAGATGGCGCCGCGCAGCGGGTGCACTTCGATCTGGTCCGGCGTGCGGATGCCGAGCAGCCAGCACAGCAGCCCGGAGTCGAGCCAGTGCAGCTTCGGCGTCTTGACGAGCCGTTTGCCGAGGTTCTGGAACCACGGTTGCACGCGTCGCACCAGGTAGCTGGCCTCGAGCACATTGATCCAGGCCTTCGCGGTCGGATGCGTGATGCCGGCGTCGGCGCCGAGCGCGGCGAGGTTGAGCAGTCCGCCGCTGCGGCCGGCGCACAGGCGCAGGAACGTCTGGAAGGCGCCGAGGTCCTGGATGTTCAGCAGCTGCCGCACGTCGCGCTCGACGTAGGTGCGCACGTAGTCGGCGTGGAACTCGGCCGGCGGGATCTCGCGATCGAAGATGCGCGGGTACGAACCGGCGAACAGGGTCTCGACGAGCGTCTTCGGTGCGTTCGGGAACGCGCGCAGCTCGTCGATGGCGAGCGGCAACAGGTCGAGCACTGACGTGCGGCCGGCGAGCGACTGCGCGATCGACGCCTGCAGTTGGAAGTTGTGCGAGCCCGACAGGATGAACCTGCCGTTGCCGCGCGTGTTGTCCACCACGACCTGGATCGCCGACATGAGGGCAGGTGCGCGCTGCACTTCGTCGAACACCGCGCCGTCGCGATGGCGGTCGACGAAGCCGGAAGGATCCGCCAGCGCCTGCTCGAGCGTCGCCGGGTTCTCGAGGTTGACGTACGGGTGGTCCGGGAATGCCTGTCGACAGAGCGTGGTCTTGCCGGACTGCCGGGGCCCAGTGACCGTGAGCACCGGGTGGCGGCCGGCGCGGGACCGGACGATGGGAAGGATGGTGCGGGAACGTCCGTCAGCCACAGTGCTCAGATCGTAAATCGGATCTTCAATCTGAACAACTACACGGAAGCGACCATGCCAAGCCAGGTTGCAGATGCCACCTTCACCTGCCGAGGGCCCGCCCCGGAGTGCCGGCGACGTCCCAGGTCGTGTCCTGCTCGGCGCCGTCGGTGACCGTGAACGCGTGTTCGAACCGTTCCTGGCGGCCCTCGCGCACCCGACGCAGCGTCGCGACGCAGGGGCCGGGCGGCAGCCGCAGCGTGTGATCGCCGTCCGTCCGGCCGCGTTCGTGGTGGTCGCGACCGCACTCGTGGGCGACGTGCAGCGTGTAGTCGGCGCCGGTGAGGCCACGGAGATGCAGCCGCACGATGCGGTCGTGCGCCGAGGCGGGGGAACGCGTCCCGACCGTGGACCCCGCATCCGGGCGCGGTGCGACCGGTGGCGTTCCGGGCGCCGGTACGCAGGCGACGCCCCCGAGCAGGGGCAGCAGCCAGAGTGCCGCGGCCCGCAGTCGCATTCCGGTCACCCTCCGCACCCGTCGCTCCACGCCGGCCGCACCGCCGGAAGCCGCCGGTGCCGTTGTGCCTGCGCTCCCGGTGCGCCCTCCGCCTGCGGGAATCGACGGGCCGCGCGCGGTCGGGTATCCCGTCCGACGCCTGCATCTTCGCGACGCAATGTCGCACGCGCCGCATTCCGGACAAGGACACGCAGCATGTTCGGCTGGCCCCGCCACGATCGTCAGTTCGCCCGCTACGTCGCCCACGGCGACGTGCATGCGTTGGGCGAGGTGTTCGACGCGACCGCACCGGAACTGGTGCGCATCGCCGCGCACCTGACCGGCAGCCGCGACCAGGCGCGCGACCTGGTGCAGACTGCGTTCCTGATCGCGATCGAGAAGCGCGAGCAGTTCGCGGCCGAACGGCGCGTGCTGCCGTGGCTGTGCGGCATCGTCGCCAACCTCGCCCGCAACCAGCGCCGGCGCGACCACCGTGAGCTCGCGGCCTTGCCGCGAACGGCGGCCGAGGATCCGCGGGTGCTGGCCGAAGCCGCGGAGTTCCGCGCCGCGTTCGCCCGCGCGAAGGATGCGGTGCCCGAGGTCTACCGACCGGTGCTGGACCTGCATCTCGACCACGGCCTCGACGCGAACGAGATCGCGGCCGCACTCGGTCGCCCGGCGGGCACCGTGCGCACGCAGATCGTCCGCGGCCTCGAGGCGCTGCGCCGGCATCTGCCGCGCGGGTTCGTCGCCGGCCTCGTGGTCGTGACGCTCGCGGCGCCGACGCTGCGCGCCATGCGTGCGTTCGTGGTGCGGCGCGGTGCCGAGGTCGTGCCGACGACCGGGCTGGCCGTGTCGGGTGGGCTGGCGCTGGCCGTCATGGGAGCAGGAGCCGTGCACAAGAAGCTGGTGGTCGTCGGCGGCGTCGCCGTTCTCGTCGCCCTGGGATACTGGCTCGCCGCAGTGCCGCCAAGGGACTCCGACGTGCCGCCGGACGCGCTGCTGCAAGCGCCGCAGCCGATCGCGTCGCAGCTCCCGGGCGGGACCAGTGGTGGCGCGGGCAGCTCGGCCGCGAGCCCGGTGGCGCCGCGACAGGAACGAGTCGACACGCCCGTGTTGGCGGCGCCGACCGGCTCGCTCGACGCGATCGTGCGATGGCAGAGCGACGACACCCCGGCGCAGGGCCAGGCGATCACCGTCGTGCACGTGGGCGAGGCGCTCGGTGAGCTGGGAGCGCGCACTCTCGTCACCGGCGGCGACGGCTGCGCCTGCTTCGCTGCCCTGCCGCCAGGGGCAGTCACGGTGCAGTCGAGCACCGGTGTGCGGCAGCCCGTCGAGGTGAAGGCAGGCGCGCGGAGTACGGTGACGCTGCGCCTCGAAGGCAGCGCGGTGAACGGTCAGGTCGTCGACCACCTCGGCAGGCCGGTTGCAGATGCGGACGTGTGGGTCTCGTCCGAGATCGTCTACGCGCCGGTGCGCACCGGCGATCGGCCAGGCCACGGGCAGTACGGGCAGCGCACGCTTCGCACCGACGAACAAGGCCGCTTCGTGACGCGCATGAAGGGCATCCAGTGCCTCGCCGCGTTCAAGAAGGGGCACGGACCGTCGCTCACGCTCTACCCGTTGCGCGGTCGCTCGCAGTCGCAGCGGGGACCGGTCGCCGTCGTGCTGCGCCTGCAGGCCGCGGGCGGCGCGCTGACCGTCACGGTCCGCGACCGCCACCAAGCGCCCGTCGCGAACGCGTTGGTGCTCGTCGGTCCCGAGGTGCCGGTCCTGACCGGCGGCGAGAACGAAGCGAGCACGCCGGCGCAGCGCGCATCGACCGACGCGTCGGGCCTGGCGACGCTCGAACCGTTGCCGACCGGTTGCTCGAGGGTGCAGGTGCGCGCGCCGGGCCATGGTCCCTGGCGCGGCGACGTGGACGTCGTGGCCGGCAACACGTCGTGGCTCGATGTCGCGCTCGTCGATGGGGGCGTCGTCACCGGGGTGGTACTCGACGGGACCGGCCAGCCGCTCGCGGAGGCGCTGATCCACCGCGGCAAGTGGTCGTCGCTGGAGGCATCGCTGACGACCACCGACTCGCGCGGCGCCTACTCGCTCCAGCACCTGCCCGTGGGCGAACTGGAACTGGTCGCCTTCCACGAGCAATGGGGCACGGTCACCGGGAAGGTCGAAGTCGTCGCGGGCACGATCGCGCGCTGGAACGTGCGCATGCCGCCGCGCGCCGCGATCACCGGAGTCGTGTTCGACCACGAAGGCCGGCCGGCCGACGGTTGCTACGTGACCGCGTTCTCGTCGGCGCTCGGCAAGGGCGCGACAACCCACGCCGATCCGGCAGGCCGGTTCGTGCTGGCACCGCTCGAACCCGGTCGGGCCTACGCCGTCACCGCCGAGGTGCGCTTGCGTGGCGGCGGTCTGGCAAGGCCGCAGCGCGCGGCGGTGCCGGCCGGCAGCGAGATCGAGCTGCGGGTTGTCGCCGAGGAGGTGCCGACTGCCCGGTTGCGCGGTCGCGTGCTGCACACCGACGGCAGGCCGGCGACCGATTGTCTGGTGATGGTGTCGCCCGTCGACGGCACGCCGGGCTCGCAGCACGACATCGGCGACGACGGCCGGTTCGAGATGGGACCGTGGTCGCCACGCAGCGTGCGGCTGTCGGTGCAGCGACCGGGCAACCGCATCGCGATTGGCGACTTCGGCCTGCACCCGATGCGCGCGGGTGTCACCACCGACGTCGGGGACCTCGTGCTGCCGGCCACCGGCGCGGTGCATGTGCGCATCAGCGGCGGCGAGGCGGAGCAGGGTGTGGCCGCGCTGTTCCGCGACGGCCAGCACGTGGCAGACCTGCGCATCACGCGCGAGCCGATCGAGTGGAAGGACCTGCCGCCGGGCAAGCATGCGGTCTGCGTCACCCGGGCTGGTGGCGCGCCGCTGTGCGGCTTCGCCGAGTTCGAACTCGTGCCCGGCAGGGTCAACGAAGTCGCGGTTGCGCTCGCCGCCGCCGTTCGCCGCGC
>JBASWX010000345.1:0-11904 GCA_049276695.1 Planctomycetota bacterium | reverse complement strand
GCGCGACCCGGATGCGGTCGCCGCCGGCGACGTGGGCCCGGCCGAACGCCGGGGCCGCGAACAGCGACGCGGCCGCGAAGCTGCCGCTGCCGGCGAGGAAGGCGCGACGGGACGGACGCGGGGATGCGGTGCTCATGCCTGGATCGTGGAGCGGGCCGGCGCGGTGTCAACCCGCCTTCGCCGCGTCGAGCGCAGCCGTCAGGTCGGCGGCGAGGTCGCGCCAGTACTCGACGCCGATGCTGAGCCGCACCAGCCCCTCGCTGATGCCGCTGTCGCGCAGGTCGTCGTCCGACATCTCCGACGCCGTCGTCGTGCGCGGGTGGCAGGCCAGCGATTCGACGCCACCGAGCGACACCGCCAGCCGGATCAGCCGCAGCGCGTTCAGGAAGCGGAACGCCGCGGCGCGGCCGCCGTGCAACTCGAGCGCCACCATCGAGCCGGGCGCCTTGCACTGCTGCTGGAAGATGCGCGCCTGGTCGCCGGTGCACAGCGACGGATGGTGCACCACCGCGACCGCCGGGTGCGCCTTCAACACCGCGACCAGCTTGGTCGCGTTCTTGCTCTGCTTGACCATGCGCAGCCACAAGGTCGCCATGCTGCGCTGCAGCAGCCACGCGGTGAACGGGTCGCAGATGGTGCCGAGGAACGCGCGCGTGGTCTTGAGGCACCCCACCAGCTCGGCGTCGGTGCTGGTCACCGCCCCGGCGACGAGGTCGCTGTGGCCGCCCAGGTACTTGGTCGCCGAGTAGATGCAGACGTCGGCGCCGAGCAGCAGCGGCGACTGGAACACCGGCCCGAGGAAGGTGTTGTCGACCACGATGCGCGCCGCCGGTGCGATGGCGCGCACGCTCGCGGCGACCGCGCGCAGATCGATCAGGTGCAGCGTCGGATTGGCCGGCGTCTCCAGGTAGACGACCGCGGCGCGATCGCGGTGCTGCGCCAGCGCCTGCTCCCAACCACCGTCCGACACGCGCACCGCCTCGACGTTCCACTCCGGCAGCAGGTGGCGGAACACGTGGTCGGTGCCGCCGTAGACCGGGCGCTGGTACAAGACCACCTGGCCGGGCCGAGCCAGCGTCAGCAGCGTCGTCGTGATCGCCGCCATGCCGCTGGTGAACGCGGCCGCCGCGACCGCCCCCTGGTCGGCCGCGCGCAGCGCCTCCTCGAACATCTGCGCATTCGGGTGGTTCAGTCGCGCGTAGATCAGCCCGACTTCCTCGCCCGCCACCGCACTGGCCTTGCCGAGCGCCAGCTCGAACCAGTGCGCCGCCTTCTCGGCGGTCGGGAACGCGAACGTCGACACCGGGAAGATCGGCGGCCGCACCGCCATCACCGACAAGGTCGGATCGAAGCCTTCGGAGATCGACGTCGTCTCGGGATGGAACGGCGGGTGTGGCGACATTGGTAGAGCTTGGTTACTTGACCTTGTTGAGGAAGCAAAGCCGGAGCAACCAAGCCCCCCGTTCCAACCGTGCGTGCGGTTTTCCCGCACACGGCTGACCGATGGTCTTGTTCATGCCGTCTTGTTCCCCGGGTATTGGATCGTGCCGAGCAGTTTGTGCAGGCCGCGGGCGCGCAGTTTCTCCAACGGCCACGCCGCCCGTTGGTGCGACACCCGCCAGGCAAGCCGATGGCCGTGAAAGCCACGCTGCTTGCCGAGCATGCGGATGATGCGCCGCCAGACGTAGTAGTCGATCTGGTTGAACTGCTTGCTCGCGTTGCCAGTCTTGAAGTAGTTCCCCCAGCCCTTCAGCACGGGGTTGAGGTCAGCGATCACCTCGTCGACGTCCTTCAGACCGGCACGGCGGCGGCGGTCCGTCAGCTCCCGGATCTTGGCGCGGACACTGCGCATCGCCTTCGCCGACGGCCACCGGAACAGATACGTGCGCCCCTTGAAGCGGGACTTCACGATCCGCAGGTGACAACCGAGGAAGTCGAAGCCGTCCTTGCCGAGTCCGAGCTGCACGAGCTTCGTCTTCTCCGGATGCAGCGTCAGCTTCAGCCGCGCGAAAACCTCACGCAGCCGTTGCATCGCCTCGTTCGCTTGCGACTCACGATGACACAGCACGACGAAGTCATCCGCGTATCGCACGAGGATGCCGAGGTGCTGGCAGTCGCGCTGCCACTCGCGGTCGAGTTCGTGCAGGACGATGTTGGCGAGCAACGGCGAGATCACTCCGCCCTGGGGTGTCCCAGAGTCCGGATCGCGCACGACGTTGTCCTCGTCCAGCACGCCTGCATCCAGCCACTTCCGGATCAGCTTCAGCACGCGGCGGTCGCAGATCCGCCGGCCCACCAGTTCCATCAACCCGCTCTTGTCGATCGTGTCGAAGAAGCTCTGGATGTCGCCGTCGACGACGAAATAGCGGCCTCGCCCACCTTCGATGCGCAGCTTCTCGAGTGCCTGCGTGGCGCTCCGCTTGGGGCGGAAGCCGTAGCTGCACTCGATGAAGTCGGCCTCGAAGATCGGCTCGATCACCAGCTTCGTCGCCATCTGGACCACCCGGTCCTTGACCGTCGGGATGCCCAACGGTCGCAGCCTGCCGTCCGACTTCTCGATGTACACGCGCCGCACCGGCTGCGGACGGTACTCGCCTCGTCGGATCTCGTCGCGCACTCCCAAGAGGAACTGCGCGACGCCCCGCTGCTCGATCATCGCCAGCGACACGCCGTCGACACCAGCAGCGCCATCGTTGCTCCGCACTCGTTCCCACGCCTCCTGCAGGACGTCACTCCTCCAGATCCGATCGAACAGCGCGTGGAAACGCCGCCCAGGGTCTCGCTTGGCGGCACGAAAAAGCGTGCGTTGGAGTTCTCGTACTTTGTCTACGGGGTTGTTGGGCCTTGCGGCCATGCCCTCGCACTTACCTCCAGCCACACGCGCGACCAAAGCAGGGCTCCTTCCCTCCACCGGCGTTGTGGCCGCCGGCATCGTCGGTACTACGACCCCCTCGGACTCCCTGCCAGCACGGCTCCCTTTCGCACTCGGCTTATGGGCGCCGCCTTCGCCTGACGACGGCTGCTGGCGAGGGCCTCTCCTGTTCCGTGTCGAGCTGTCGTCGCATGCCCTCCTCTCTACCCCGGGGAAGTCCTGCGCCGCTCCGAGCTCCGACGCAGTCTGTTGCCTTCGCCGCGAAATGATCGGCTCGGCCTTCCCACCTTTCGGGTCTCTACTCTCACGAGGCTGCAAGGTTCACCCTTTCGGATTGGGCCTGCGACGTTGCTCCCCTCGTCCGAGGCCTACGCCCCGACGCGGGCTCTTGACGCTCCGCTCGGCCGACGCGATCTCTCGCGGCGACTGGAGCCTGCTACGCGGCGCTTCGGTGCTTACCGCGACGGGACTCGCACCCGCAAGTTCGACACAGCATCGCCTCACCTCAGGTGAGGGTTGGCGTTCAGGACACACCATACCCCGAGGCTAGTCGGTGCGGGCCCGGCCCGACACCGGGCCGAGCTTCGCACCGCGCCAGCGAGGCAGACCCCGGTCAACCATCCTTGGCGGCGAACGCCGGCACGCGCGCGACGAACTGCAGCTTGCTGTCCGGGTGGCCGCTGGTCGACAGCAGCGTCGCCAGCGTCGGCACCGCCTTGCCGCGGAAGGTCTCGGCGCCGTTCACGGTGACGACGACTTCGCGCGCCAGATCGAGCACGCGCGCATCCAGCAGCACGTGCAAGCCGGTCGTCGGCTTGTCGCAAGTGATCGCGACCGTGTTGGCCTTCTTGTCGAGGTCGGCGACGACGACCGCGTTGGCGACGGGCGTGTCCCACTGCAGCCAGTAGAACTGCCGCTTCCACGGCAGCACCGGCTGCCACACCACGCGTTCGGGCACCACCTGGCGCGCGCGCGTGCCGATCTTGTCGAGCTGCACCTCGTAGCCGCCGGGCGGACCGGCGTGGCCGCGACCGTTGACCTCCAGGTAGTCGTGTGCGAAGCCGCCCCACCGCTTCGCCGCCTCGCCGAGCAGCCGCGCCGCCGCCTGGTTGGGTGCCGGCGGCACCTGCACGTCGTCCAGGCTCTGGTAGATCGTCACGAACACGTTGCGCAGCGACGGGATCACGCCCTCGATGATGTCGACGACCGGCCCGTCGGGAGACGTGCGGATCGGCGTCGGCGCGCCGGCGCTCGGCGCGATCGCGACGACGCGGTCGGCGTGGTGGCCGCCGAGCAGCCAGCTGCCGTAGCCGCCCATCGAGTGGCCGACGAACAGCACCTTGTCGGAGTCGAGCTTCCAGGTGCGCAGCGCGGCATCGAGCAGGTCGAGCACGAACTCTTCGGTGCCCGAATCGGTCCAGCCGTGTTCGGTCTTCTCCAGCACCTCGGGCGCGATCATCAGCAGGCCGTACTTGGTCAGCGCCGGTTCGTAGGCGCCCGCCGCGGAGCCGGCGTCGCCGGCGCCGACGCCGCCGCCGTGCATGTTGATCGCCAGTCCCTTCGGCTTCTTGGTCTCGCCGCCGACGATGTAGCGGCCGCGCGCCGGCGTCTTCTTCTTCTTGTCCTCGGGCCAGTACCAGTTGTCGCCGGCCTTCTCGAGCTTCTTGCCCTTGCTCCAGAGCTTCTGGATCTTGCCCTGCCACGCAGTGGTCGCGGCGGCATCGAGTGGCGGCACGGTGGCGAGCCGCTGCAGGATCTCGCGGCGTTCCAGGTGGCCCTCGCGCGTCTTGCCGTCGGCGGCGAGGAACTTCGCGACCAGCGCGTCGAGTTCGGCGGCGGTCGGCGGCTTCTGCTGGGCGACGGTGACGCCCGCGACGAGGGCCGCAATGGCGGCGAGAGCGAGACGGTGCATGGGTTCCTCCGGGGCGCGCATGGTAGCGCGACCGCGCTGCCGCGCTGCGCACCGTCTTGACAGCAATGCGCAGCCGTTCGAGCATCCGGCGCCATGTCCGTGCGGAACGAAGGCCCGGGGCTCGACGCGCGGTGCGCCCTCACCGTGGTCGCGTCGGCGTGCCTCCTGGCGACGGCGGCGGCGCAGGCGAAGTCGCTGGTCGGCATCCACGACGCCGAACCTGGCCTGGTGCACCCGATCATCCTGCCGAAGCTGAAGGAGAACAGCCGCAAGCTCGAAGGCGAAGACCTGGCGCTCAACCCGCTGCTGCCGTTCCGCGTCAAGCTGACGCCGGGCAAGCGCGCGTTCGAGTACACGATCGAGAGCGAGCCGAAGGTCGGCATCACGCGGCTGATCGTGCCGGGGCTGATCAACGCGAAGCTGACGTTCCCCGAGCGGCGCAACAAGTCGGCGCGGTTCGAGATCTGGGAGGCCCGCGACGCGCTGTGGATCTGCAACCACTGCGGGGCGCTGGCGACCGTCGGCGGCCACGAGATCACCTTCGTCGACCTCGACCACGACGGCATCCTCGGCGAGGCGAACGACGGCTACGTCGCCAAGCCGCCGAAGGAGAAGTACTGGGCCGATCCCGCGGGCCGCGTCACGTTCAAGACCATGGCCGACCCGCTGGTGATCGACCTGAAGCAGTTCTGGCTGCGCTCGACGGCGGCGGCTTCACGGTCGTCGTCGGCGATCGCGCGCCCGATCTCTCAAGCAGGCGCGACGAGGACTACGCGCAGTCGCTGCGCTTGCTGAACGGCTGGCGGCAGCAGCTCGGGCACCCGGTGTTGGCGCTGCGGCCCGAGCTGTCGCGGGCCTGCGAAGAGCACGCGCTGTACTGCGCGACCAACCAGGAACTGGTGCACGTGCAGGACCCGAAGAAGCCCGCCGCCTCGAGCAAGGGCGCGAAGGCCGGCCAGCTGTCGGAGGTCGCGTGGGCGCAGTCGATGGAGCGCGGGCTGCGCATCTGGGTACACACGTTCTTCCACCGGCTGGGCATGCTGTCGCCCGGACTCGAGCACGTGGGCATGGGCCACCTGTACGGCGTCGCGGTGCTCGACACGGGTTCCGGGATGTCGGCGCGGGCCGGCGCGATCTGGCACTGGCCGCTCGCCGGAGCGATCGACGTGCCGCCGGCCTGGGAGACCGGCGAGTTCCCGAGTCCGCTCGGCGACGTGGACTTCACCAATGCCGTCGCCGCGGGTTGGGGTTACCCGATCAGCGTGACCTTCCCGACCGCGGCGGTGACCGCGGTGGTGGCGAAGGTGACGTGCCGCGGTGCGGAGCTGCCGATCCTGGTCACGTCGCCGGAGAACCCGAGCCATCGCAACCACCCGGACAACCTGTGCTCGATCCTGGTGATGACGCGCGCGCCGCTGCCGGGCGGCGGCGAGATCCAGGTCGACGTGACCTGCCAGTACGCGGGCAAGCCGTTCGCTCGGCAGTGGCGCTTCACGACGCGCGTCCGCTGAGTCGCCGTCCGCTGCGTCGCCTCACACGCCGGCCGGCTGCCGGGCCGGCAACGGCCGCAGCTTCGCGGTGAAGGCGCGCAGGAACGGCGCCTGTTCGACGATCGCGAGCCCGCCGATGCGGTCGCGGCGCGCCATCAGTTCGCCGAACGCTTCGACGACCCAGTCGACGTGGCTCTGCGTGTAGACGCGGCGCGGCAGGCACAGGCGCAGCAGGTCGCTGTCGGCGACCACCGGCTTGCCGGTCGCGCGGTCGGTGTGGCCGAACATCAGCGTGCCGATCTCGACCGCACGCACGCCGCCCTGCAGGTACAGCTCGCAGACCAGCGCCTGGCCCGGCAGTTCGTGCGGCGGCACGTGCGGCAGCATCGCGCGCGCGTCGACGTAGATCGCGTGCAGGCCGAACGGCCGCACCACCGGCACGCCGAGCTGGTCGAGGTGCGCGCCGAGGTAGAGCGCCGCGGCTTCGCGGTAGTGCAGGTAGTCGGGGTCGAGCACTTCGCGCAGCCCCTGGGCCAGCGCCGCGAGGTCGCGACCGGCCAGCCCGCCGTAGGTCGGGAAGCCCTCGCCGAGGATCAGCAGGTTGCGCACCTTGGCGGCGATCGCGTCGTCGTTGCAGCACAACAGGCCGCCGATGTTGACGAGGCCGTCCTTCTTCGCCGAGATCAGGCAGCCGTCGGCGAGGTCGAACATCGCGCGTGCGACCTGCGGCAACGGCACGTCGGACCACGCGGGATCGAGGCGGTGGATCCACCACGCGTTCTCGGCGAAGCGTGCGGCGTCGAGGAAGAACGGGATGCCGAAGCGGCGATACAGCGCGCTGACCGCGCGCAGGTTCGCCATCGACACCGGCTGGCCGCCGACGCGGTTGTTGGTGATCGTCAACAGGCCGAGCGGCACGCTGCCCTTGGGCTGCGCGCCAAGCCACGCCTCGAGTCGCGAGACGTCGAGGTCGCCCTTCCACAGCGACTCGGCGCGCAGGTCGTGCGCGTTCGGCGCGACGAAGTCGACCGCGGCAGCACCCAGGTACTCGACGTTCGCGCGCGTGGTGTCGAAGTGCGCGTTGTTCGGCACCGCCTGGCCCGGCACCACCATGCAGCCGAACAGGATGCGCTCGGCGGCGCGGCCCTGGTGCACCGGGAACACGTGGCGGTAGCCGGTCAGTTCACGGACCACCGCCTCGAGTTCGTAGAACGAGCGGCAGCCGGCGTAGCTCTCGTCGCCGGTCATGATCGCCGCCCATTGCTGCGCCGACATCGCGCCGGTGCCCGAGTCGGTCAGCAGGTCGATCATCACGTCCTCGGCGCGCACCAGGAACAGGTTGTGGTGTGCGGCGGCGAGGATGCGTGCGCGTTCGGGCGCGGTGGTGATGCGGAATGGCTCGATGGCCTTGATCCGGAACGGTTCGAGCACGGTCCTCATGCGCACAGCTTCGGCGCGCGCGGCCGGACCGGGTGGCGGCCGAAGGGCGTAGTCGCCCCGGCGACGACGGCTACCAACTACCCGCGCGACGAAGAGCAGCGCGCGCGGAGGCCAGGCCTCACAGGTTGCCGACCGCGCCGTCGATGCCGTTCGCCGTGATCACGCCACCGAGCAGCTGGTTGACGCCGGGCTGCAGCACCGCCGCCTGCGTGTAGACGTGCACGCCGACGATCGCCGGCACGTTGGGCAGCACCCAGGTGTAGGAGTGCGAAGCCCCGGCAACGAGCCACACGTTCAGCACGTCGAGCGAAGCGCGCGAAGGGCAGCCGGGCGCACCGAGGAAACCGAGGTCGGGGATGTTCGGGTCGGCGACGCCGAAGATCTCGACGCCGAGCGTGCCGGTCGCCGGCACGTTGGTGACGTTCAGCGTCCACGGGTTGCCGATCACCGGCCGCGTACCGCCGGCCAGGGTCAGCGGCAGGATGTCGCTGCCGCCGAGCACGATCGTGCCGGGCAGCGCCGCCGACAGGTCGGTGTTGCCCGGGTTGACCGAAGCGCCGCCCGGCGAGTAGCCGACCAGATGGCCGTTGCCGAGCCCGCTCATGCCCTGGAACACCAGGTGCACCGCGCCGCTGCCAGTGTCGAACTGGAACTGCAGCGTGTTCGCGTTCGCCGGCGACGTGCCGCCGCTGTCGTAGACACCGTCCCAGGTCACGAAGGCGATCGCGCCGACCTGCTCGAACTTGACCTGACCGCTGCCGACGGCCGCCGGGTTGTAGTTGTGCCACGCCCACCAGCCGGTCTGCGAGGCGGCCAGCATCGTCGTCGCCGACGGCGTCGTGCCGGTGCCGTTGCCGGTCGCGACCGACACGAAGCCGTTCGAACAGACCATCAGGCTCGTCGTCGAGCCGCCCGGGTACGCGAACGGCGCCGACAGCGTGACCGCCAGCTGGCTGTTGTCGGTCAGCGCCAGCGCCGTGGCACCTGCCGACGGCGGCAGGTAGCTGCTCGTGCCGGACAGCACGATGTAGCCGGTGACACTCGGGATCATCGTCAGCGAGCTGTTGGCGAGGTCGAAGGCCGCCGCCGTCGCGAACAGTTCGTAGAACGACGCCAGCGAGCGGATGCAGCCCTGGCCCAGCACCGTGTTCGATCCGAGCACGCCGCCGCTGCCGGCGACGAACTGCACCTCCGACAAACCGGTGTAGTTGTTGCCGTGGTTCGCCAGGATGTCGAACCGCACGTGCTGCGCGGCCAGGCCACCGATCTGGATCAGGTGCGCGGCGAGCGGCGCGTTGGTGCCCGGCGCCAACGCCTCGGTCGAGAACGGCGTGAAGTTGATGCCGTCGGTCGACAGCGACACGTTCATCGACGCGACGCCGCGCTGCAGGCTGATCGACGAGTTGTAGTTCCACACCGCGATCGCGTTCAGCGGCTGCACGCTGCCGAAGTCGAATTGCAGCCAGCCGGTGGTGATCTGGTTGCTGATCCACATGTCCTGCCAGGTCGCGGAGTGCAGCGCATCCAGGCTGACTGCGGGCAGGCCGACGCCGTTGGTGAGGTTCAGGATGTTGTAGGTCGACCACGTGCCCATGTTCGTCGTGGTCATCACTGGCGAGATGAACTGGGCACTGGCGACGCCGGCGAGCGGGCAGAGCGAGAGCAACGCGAAGCGGAGCGACTTCATGGCAGTGTTCCTGCGAGTAGGGAACGGGTGGACGAGACGAGCGGACGGGGACCAGCGCGCGCGCCGCAACGCCCAGTGGACGGTACCTGGTGCGGGCAGGCGGTCAACCGGGGTGGACGGCGCCACGGCGCCAGGGCGCCGAGGACGTGGCCCCACCGCGGCGGGCTCTCGTCGTCGCAATCGCCCGAGAACAGCCAGCACTGCACGCAGCAGGTGAGCACGTCGAAGGCGAAGGCGATCGCCCCGATCCAGCGTGGTGAGGCCCGCCGTCAGCGTGAGGCGTACCCGGACAGCGTCGCGGTCAGGTGATCGTGCACGGTCGTGCGCTGCGCGATCGTCATGCGCACACCTCCAGGCAAGCGACCGCGATCGAACACCACGCGCAGGCGAGCCAGCACCCGCTCCCGCAGCGGCGGCGGCAGCGCCGCGAACGCGGGCGCGTGCACCATCGGCGACAACGGCAACGCGAAGGTGTGCTGGCGCAGCTCCAACTGGCCGAGCGCGACCCCCGCCGGATCGCGCGGCCACGGCACGAGGAACGACGCCGCGAACGCCGCCAGCGGCACGATGTGATGCTCCGACCATTCCGGCTCACCGGCGAGCAGCAGCGCAGACGCGATCTCGCGCGCCAGCGCATCGAGCAGCCGCGTGGTCGGCGGCCGCATGCCGGTTTCGTGCAGCAGGTCGTTCATCTGCTCGTCCCGCGCGACCGCCACCCGCGTTCGCAGCGCCGCGCGCACCAGCAGGTTGTGGATCGTCGCCTGCTGTTCCAACGCCAGCAGTGCGCCGATGTCGCTGGTCGGCGCCGGGTAGTCGTCGACCGCGAACTCGCCGGCGAATGCGCGCAGGTCGGCGGCCTGCCGGCCCTGGACGCGCCAGCGCCCCTGGTCGTCGCGCGCGGCGACGCCGTTGCCGCGGTGCGCACCGGTGAAGGTACCGGTGACGAGCCAGCCGCCCCAGCGTTCGGCCAGCGGCGTCGAGGTCACGACCTGGGTCTCGCCGGCGCTGGCGACCGGGTCGCCTTGCGCATCGGGAAACACCGAACGCACCAGCAGACCCGGCTCGTCGTCGGTGCGCGAAGACGCGTGGCAGCTCAGGCACGAGTCGTCGCGCTCGAAGCGGGCGGGCAGTGCCACGTCCTGCGGCAACTTGTAGAACACGAAGCCGAGCCGCGGATCACCGACGGTCACCTCGATCGCGGCCGCACCCGGCGCCCAACCGACGTAGACGTCGGGGCCGAAGTAGAGCGCGCGCGGGTGGCGCGGCCCGATGCGGTGGCGCTGCAGGCTGGTCTTGCTGAACACCAGCGTCTGGCTGCTCACCGGAACGCCGAGCTCCTGCAGCAGTGGCAGCAGGCGCCCGGACGCGCCCTGCGGCGGCAGTTCGAGCTGCCCGGCCGCGAGGCGAGCATCGAGGCGCGTGATCGCATTGTCGTCGATCGCGGTCGCGTAGCGGATCGGCTCCTGCTGGTGCACGCCCTGCGCGACGCCGGTGACGCCGACGAGCAGGCACGGGAGGGTGTTGCCGAGGAGGTGCACGCGACAGGCCGGATGGCGTTCCATCGTGGCTCGTTGGAGCACTACGGCAAGTGGCCGATGGACGAAGCACGGCCGCCCGCCGAGCAGGCAAGCCTGGGCAGGGGGCGGTGACGCGCGGCCCACTCGCCCGGCCCGCCGCGAAGTGACGCCGCGCGCGTCAGAAGTTGAGCGTGAAGGCCTGCGAGATCACGTAGGGTCCGGGCACGGTGAAGGTGCCGAGCCCGCAACTGCTGAAGGCGATCGCCTGCGTCGAGAGTTGCCAGAGGCCGCTGCACGGCGGGCCCGGAAGCGGCGGGATGACCAGCGACGCCTGGTAGACCCCGGCGGCGGTCGCGAACATCGTGACGCTGACGGGCAGGCCGCACGGCGGACTGAGGTCCATGTCGAACGACTGGTTGCTGAGGCCGCAGGCGGTCAACGGGATCGGCGGCACGCAGGCGTTGGCTGGCGCCGGCAGCTGGCACGGCAAGCACGGACAGAAGTTGAAGAACGCGATCGCGATGGCGCCAAGCGGCGCCGCGAGCGACAGGGTCAGCACGACATTGCCGCCCGGGAAGCAGAGGTTCACGCACGAGGTGCCACCCGAGCCGAGCGCGTTGACGGTGTAGTCGTTGCTGCCGACGACACCGGTCGTCTGGGCGAGAGCGGGAACGGTGGCGAGAGAAGCAGCCAGCAGGATCGACAGGCGAGTGGGCATGTGGGTTCCTCGGGGCGTTGTCGCCGCGCCGGTCCGGGCGCGCGACGGCAGCATGGGGCGGAGGGACAGCAGTCTACCAGCGGTCGTCGCGGTCGAGCCCGCCGGCGATCCCGCGTAGCCGTTCCTCGTCGGCAGACCGCATCTGACTCTTTTTCGACAGTTGCTGGTTCGGCGCGGTCGGACGCTCCCAGGTGATTCGCGAACTGTGCGTCGCTGGCGCGTGAAATGTAGTGCCAACGATCGAGATTCTCCCGGTGGCTCGACGTTG
>JBASWX010000344.1:0-18693 GCA_049276695.1 Planctomycetota bacterium | reverse complement strand
CTGCTGTGGCTCGTCGAGGGTGGCCTGCCGGACGCGGTGCCGCTGGCATCGCGCCTGCAGGCGCTGATCACCGCCTGCACCGCGACCGAGCCAGCCAGGCGGCCGGATGCCGGCAGCGTTGCGCGGGAACTCAGCCTGCTCGCCGCCGGACAGCGCGACGACCCGGACGCGCTGCGGGCCGCGCAATGGGCTCGCGGGCAGTTCCCGGCGGCAGCGACGGCGGGAGTTGCCGACCTGCCGGCGCCGTGGGCGCAGCGCGCCCGGCTGTTCGCGCGCCTGCGGGGCCTCACCGAGCTGCCGGTGTCCGTGCCGACCGAGCCCGCCGCGATCGAAGCCGCGCTGCGTACGACGACGCGCCTGCTGCGGCGCTTTCCCGCCCACGCCGGCGTGCTGCGTTGGCGCGGCGATCTGCTGCGCGCCACCAGCATGCTGCTCGCCACCGCCGCGCGGCACGTCGCGGCGTTGGCCCGCAGCGAAGCGTTCGCGGTGGCATCGACCTGGCTCGCGGCGACCGAGTCGCTGTGGCGCTACGCATTCGTCTTGCCGGGCGGCGTGCCGATCGCCAGCGACGACACCCAGACGCCTGGCCTGTTGCCGCGCGACCCGCTGGCGTTCCTGCAGCGTCTGCGCCACCAGATCGCAGCGGCGCGCGGCGAACTCGCCGAACACGGCGCGCCGATCGCCGCCGCGATCAACGACCTCGACCTGCGCGCCGCCGACGCCGCGCTCGAACGCCTGGCCGGCCGGCACGGCGGCGCTTCGCCGACCGTCGCCCGCCACCGCGACCAGCTGCACCGGCTCGCTTTCTACCTCGATCGCGTCGCGCGCGCCGAGGCCAACGTCGAACGCGTCGTGGCGGCGTGGGACGCCACGGCGCTGCGCCCGCTGACCGAACTGGTCGCCGCCGCCCGCGCCAGCAGCCGGCGCCCCGACGCCGGCAACGGCAACGTCGGCCTGCGCAGCCTGCAGTTGACGCTGGTCAACCTGGTCGAGGAGTTCCCGGGCCTGTCCCGCATCGCGCCGGCCCTCGACGCCCTCACCCAGGCGCTCGCCCACGTCACCGACCAGGCCTGGCAGCAGCTCGCCGACGCGCGTGCGCGGCTGCAGACGATCCCGGTGCCGGTCCGCCCCCTGCAACTCGCGCTCGGCCGTCTCGACACGTTCCGGATCCTCGAAGCGTTCGTCGACCGCCAGGACCGCCCGCGCAGCCAGCTGCTCGACGGCATCGAAGCGCTGCGCCTCGCGTTCGAACAGGCGCGCGCGACCCGCGACCGCCTCGCCGAGAGCGCCGAGCAGGCGCTCGCCCGCGGCCACTGGACCACTGGCCTGTTCGAGATGGAGCGCGCGGTCGCCGGGCTGCAGCCGGGCGACGAGCAGGAGCGCGCCGAAGCCACGCGCTTGCAGGAGCGGCTGGCGAAAGCGCGCCAGCGCAAGGAGGAGGTCGAGTCGACCGTGCGCCGCAACGTCGATCTCGCGACGCTGCACGGCACGCTGCAGGACGACCCGGCGAGCACGTTCGCGACGCGGCTCAAGGTGCTCGAGGAACGGCGCGACTGCCTGGTGTTCCTGACCATGCACGTGCCGCAGGAACGCGGCGTGCTCTACCACCGCGACCTGCGCGACGTCGAGACGCAGATCGCCCTCGAACGCGCCGGCCTCGCCGAGCACCAGCTCGACGGCACCACCGACGTGCACGAACGGTTGCGGCTGGCGCGCGCGACGCTGGAGCAGCTGATCGCGTCGCTGACGCCATCCACCGCGCCGAATGCTCCCGGCGCGGCGAACCAGGAACCCGCCGGCCGCATCGTGCGCCTGTGCGAACACTGGCGCACGCTGACGTCGCAGTGCCAGGCAGCGGTCGATCAGGTCGCGGCAGCGGCGGCGGCGCGTTTCCGCCAGCGGCGGCGGGTGCTGGCCGTGGTCGTGGTTGCGCTCGCGGTCACCGCGACCGCGGTGGTGTTCGCGATGCGCCCGCTGTTCGCCGCCGAGCCGGCGATGGCTGCGGGCGACGCCCGGACACCGGGCAAGTGACCCACCGCAGGGATCCAGGCCGCGTCGCTTGCATTCTGGACTGCTCGTTCTATAATCGTTCGCCCCGATGGCCCGCCCCCGCGAGTTCGATGCCGACCGTGCGCTCCACGACGCCCTCGAGGTGTTCTGGCGAAAGGGCTACGAAGCGACCTCGATGCAGGATCTGGTCGCCGCGATGGGCATCCAGAAGGCGAGCCTCTACGCGGCATTCGGCGACAAGCGCTCACTCTACGTCGCGGCACTGCGGCGCTATCAGCAGGAGACCCTCGGCGAGCTGACCGAGCACCTCGCGAAGGCGCCATCGCCGCTGGCAGCGATCCGCGAGTTCGTCAAGGAGGTCGCCGACCACGCGGCCGGGCGCGACGGCCGGCACGGCTGCTTCTGCATCAATGCCAACATCGAACTGGCGCCGAGCGACGACGCGATCGGCGACGACCTGCGCCGCCACCACGACCGCATGGTCGCCGTACTCGCGGCGACGCTCGAACGCGCCAAGGCCGCCGGCGAACTGGCCGAGAAGGTCGACAGCGAGGGGCTGGCGACGTTCGTGCTCGCCCTGGTCGTCGCCATCAACGTGCTGGGCAAGCAGCGCGCGAGCCGCCGGCAGATCCGCACCATCGTCGACCACGGCCTCGCCGCGCTGCACCCCTGACGCTTCCTTGCACGACCAATTCTAGACCGTTCGTTCCACAATAGATCAGGACAAGAACCCATGAACACGCTCGAGAACAAGATCGCCCTCGTCACCGGCGGCACCACCGGCATCGGCCGCGCCACCGCCATCGCCTTCGCGCGCGCCGGCGCCAAGGTCGTCGTTTCCGGCCGCCGCGAGAAGGAGGGCGAGGAGACGCTGCAACTCGTCCGGCAGGCCGGCGGCACCGCCATCTTCGTCAGGGCCGACGTCAAGCAGGACGCCGACGTGAAGAACTCCGTCGACGCGACGCTGCGCACCTGGGGCAGGCTCGACATCGCCTTCAACAACGCCGGCGTCGAGAGCGAGCGCATCGCGCCGACCGCCGACCAGGGCGAGGCCGACTACGATCACGTGATGGCCGTCAACGTCAAGGGCGTGTTCCTGGCGATGAAGCACGAGATCGCGGCCATGCTCAGGACTGGCGGCGGCGCGATCGTGAACACCAGCTCGGTCGCCGGGCTGATCGGGTTCGCGGGCGCCTCGCCGTACACCGCCGCAAAGCACGCCGTCGTCGGCCTGACCAGGAGCGCGGCGATCGAGTACGGCAAGCAGGGCATCCGCGTCAACGCAGTGGCCCCCGCCGCGATCGATACCCCGATGCTCGACCGCTTCACCGAAGTCGTGCCCCGCACGATGCTCGAGTCGCTGCACCCGATCGGCCGCATCGGCAAGCCAGCCGAGATCGCCGACGCGGTCGTCTGGTTGTGCTCGCCGCAAGCGTCGTTCGTGACCGGGCAAACGCTGGCGATCGACGGCGGCTTCACTGCGCAGTGACCGAAGGCGGCGCCGCCTCGGTCAGCAGAGGCGGTGGTCGTCACCACGCACCGGCATTCGCGGCAACTTGGGCCACGCGAAGCCGGCTACCAGGTCGAGCGGCCGGCATTCACCGCGCTTGGCGCGCAGCCCACCCAGGAACGCCAGGTAGCCGACCAGCCGCTCGGGCCGCACGCCACGTTCGCGCAAGTACCGCAGCGACGTGTCGCCGTGCCGCTTGGCCAGACGCAGCCCGTCGCCACCGACCACCAGCGGCACGTGCACGAACTTCGGCACGGTCAGCCCGAGCGCCCGATACAGCAGCAACTGCCGCGGCGTGCTCGGCAGCAGATCGTCGGCGCGCACGACTTCGGTGACTCCCATCGCCGCGTCGTCGACGACGACCGCCAACTGGTAGGCGGGCCCGCCGTCACGCTTCTGCACGACGAAGTCGCCGGCAACGCGTCCCGGCTGCTGGCCAGCGAAGCCATCGGTGAACGGCACCGCGGCGACGTCGACCCGGAACCGCAGCGCCGCGTCGCGCCCCGTCGCCACCTTCGCCGCCGCGGCATCGACGAAACGCCCGCGACAGGTGCCCGGATACACCGGCCCATCGTCGCCCGCTTCGTGCGGCGCCGACGCCGCGGTCTCGATCTCGCTGCGCGTGCAGACGCACGGATACGCGGCACCCATCGCGACCAGCCGGTCCGCGGCCTCGCGGTACCGTTCCAACCGCTGGCTCTGCACCACGACCTCGCCGTCCCAATCGAGCCCGAGCCACCGCAAATCGTCGATCGCCTGCTGCGCCGCCCCGGCCTTCACCCGCGGGCCATCGATGTCCTCGACGCGCAGCAGTAGAGTGCCGCCCTGCGAACGAACCGACAGCCACGCCAGCAGGAACGTGCGGGCGTTGCCGAGATGCAGTGCCCCGGTCGGACTCGGCGCCAGCCTGCCCACCACTGCGGACCTTGATGCAATCGCCATCGCTGCGCGGCCTCGTTCTACGCATCGACGCCAAGGTCTGCCACGTCGAGGTCGACGGCGAACGGCGCCAGCTGCCGCTGGCCGGCAAGCTGTTCGAGGCCCGCTCGCACGAGAAGCGCCCGCTCGCGGTCGGCGACCGCGTCGTGCTCGATCCGACCGGCAAGGCGATCGACGAAGTGCTGCCGCGCAGCTCGCAGCTGCACCGCCGCGCCGCCAGCGAGGGCGAGGACCAGGCGCAGGTGCTCGCCGCCAACCTCACCCAGGTGCTCGCGGTGGCCAGCGTCGCGTCGCCGCCGTTCCAGCCCGAACTGGTCGACGGCATCCTCGCCGCCGCGCAACGCGAACGCATTCCCGCGACGCTGGTGCTCGCCAAGGTCGACCTCGATCCCGACCTCGCGGCGAAGTGGGCGAAGGTCTACGAACACGCCGGCGTGCGCGTGCTGGCGACCTGCACGGTGCCGGGCCGCTCGACCGCGGACACGCTGCACGAACTGAGCGCGCTGCTGCACCAGAACCGCAGCGTCGTCGTCGGCCTGTCGGGTTCCGGCAAGTCGTCGCTGCTGAACGCGATCGTGCCCGGCGTGACGCTGCTCATCGGCGACCTCAACCACATCCGCCAGGGCCGGCACACCACGACGCACACCGAACTGATCCCGCTTCCCGGCGGCGGGCATGTGCTCGACACGCCCGGCGTGCGCAACTTCCACCTGTTCTGCGTCGGCAGCCAGGAGCTGCAGTTCCTGTTCCCGGAGATCGCGCAGCGGCTGCCGGCGTGCGAGTACCGGAGCTGCCTGCACGACGGCGAACAGAACTGCGCGGTGAAGGCGGCATTGGGCGGGGGTGGGCTCGCCGAGAGCCGGTACCGCTCCTACCGCACGATGCTGGCGACGGCGCTGGCAGCGGAGCGGCCGGTCACGAAGGCTGGCAAGAACCCCGTGCGCGGCGGCGGCAGGTGGCGACACGGCCGCTGAGGTGCCGTCGGAGGGGGCACTCCGGGAATTGTCATTGGTGCAAGTGGCCTAGATGCATTGGATTGCGATTGTAATTGAAAAAGTGCTATTGGAAAGCTGATCTACAAGCGTGACCCTGCGTCGCAACCTCGAAGCCACGATCCGGCGTGCCGTCGCGACCTTCCCGGCGGTCGTGCTGACCGGTCCAAGACAATGCGGCAAGACCACACTGCTGCGGGAACTGCTCGGCAGCACGCACGGCCATGTCAGCTTCGACAACCCCGACCTTCGGGCTCGGGCCCTCGACGATCCCGCCGGCTTCTTGCGGGACCACCCCGCGCCCTGCGTCCTCGACGAGGTGCAGTACGCGCCATCGCTGTTGCACTTCCTGAAGTCCGACATCGACGCGAACCGCCAACCGGGCCGCTGGGTCCTGACGGGTTCGCAGTCGTTCCCGATGATGGCCGGGGTCTCGGAATCACTCGCCGGCCGCATCGCGGTCTTGCGGCTCGACCCGTTCAGCGTCGGCGAGCGGCACGGCACGCCGGCCCGTGCGATCGACGACGTGTTGTCGCGCGCGTTCGGCGAGCAGTCGACCTGGGTGAAGCAGGATCTGGGCGAGTGGATCGTGCGCGGCGGCTACCCGGACCCGTGCCTGCGGCAGGACCTCGATCCGGCGCTGTGGTTCGCGAGCTACATCGACACCTACCTCGCCCGGGACGTGCGCGATGTGCTGCAGGTCGGCGACCTGTCGACGTTCCAACGATTCCTCACCTTGAGCGCCGCCCAGTCCGGCAAGCTGCTGAATGTCGCCAACTTGGCTCGCGACACGGGCGTGGCCCCGAACACCGCGCGGCGCTGGATCTCGGTGCTGGAGGCCAGCCAAGTCGTGCAGTTGGTGCAACCGTGGTTCGCCAACTTCGGCAAGCGCTTGACGAAGGCCCCGAAACTGGTGTTCCTCGATGTCGGACTGTGTGCTTCGCTGATGGGGCTGCGGACCCGCGAGGCGATCCTGCGCGGCCCGGCCGCCGGCGCGCTTGCCGAGACCGCAGTGTGTGCAGAGTGGATCAAGGCCTTCCGATCCACCGGCGTCGAGCCACGCGTCTACCACTGGAGTGCACACGGCGGCATCGAGATCGATCTCCTGATCGACTGGAACGGGAGCCTCTACCCGATCGAAGTGAAGTCGACGGAGACCCCGCTACCAGGCCACGGCGACACCCTGCGGCAATGGATGAAGCTGGCCGGCGCCGAGGCCCGGGGCATCGTGGCGTGCCAGGTCGAACACTCGACGGCGCTGGCTCCCGGCGTCCGGGCAGTGCCGTGGCATCTCGCGCTGCCGTAGTCGCCCCGATTCCGCTCGTCGATGCACCGGTCACGACGCAGCAGGCGCCACCGCGGTGAACGTGCACACCAGCAGCGTGCATGGTCCGACTGCGACCGGGGCGGCTGCCGGCTGATCGTTGCGCAGCGCATCGCCGGGCCCCGCGACGACCGCGCCACGCCGCACCGCGAGCCGGCCCGCCAGCACGACGGCCAGCCACTGTCCTGCTGCGGCCACTTCGAGCGGTTCCTTCGCGACCAGCGTCACGACCGCCGCGGACGCGCGCACGACGCCGCGCGCCGCCATCACGTTGACGTCTTCGCACGGCCCGCCGAGCAGCTTCGCCGCGATCGGCGTCTCGCCGGCGAAGTCGCAGCGCTGCAGCGGTTGGTCGAGCACGACCTCGCGTCCGCCGACGTCGAGGCGCATGCCAGCGCCCGAGACGAGCCACAGCGAACGGTCGACACCGGGCAGCACCGAGAACGGGCCGTCGCTCGCAACCTGCGCGCGGCTGACGCGCCAGCGGAACCCCGCAGCGACCGAAGCGCCCGGCGGGTCGATCGCGACTTCGCGCGTGCTGCCGCCGCCGTTCGCCCACGGCATCACGCGCTGCTCGGCGAACGGGATCAACCGCCAGGTCATCGCCCTTCCCAGGTGAGCCAGGTCCAGCCCCACCCGGCGAGGAACAGCAGCACGCCGCCGGACACGATCCGCCAGAACGGGAGCCGCACCAGGAAGTCGGCGAACGAGCGGCCGCGCAGCAGGCACAGCACCGCGTGCACGCCGACCAGGAGACCGAACGCGGCGAACGCCGCGCCGAACGGCTGGGTCGCGAACGCGGCGACGATGCGTCCGTGCACCAGCAGGCACGCCGCGGTCGTGCAGCCGCAGGTCGGGCACGGGATGCCGTAGGTGATCGGCCACCCGCACGGCTCCCAGCCGAGTTGTTCGTGGGTGCCGTGGCCGCGCGGATCCGGCTGGATGCGCGCGAGGAACGTGAAGCACACCGAAGCGGCGACGGCGACGGCACCGGCCCAGGTGCGATCGGCCCACGGCGCGATCGGGCCGTCGTGCAGCGGCACGGTCCATGGAGCTCGGTTCGGCACCTCGACCATTCGCGCGCCGAGACTACGACGCCGGCCGCGATAGCCAACAGCGGTCGGGACGTTCGGGCTGCGTGCCGACCGACGCGCTATGTTGCGCCCCGACCCACGCCATGGCGATGCCGCTCGACGACGCGCTGCGCGCTGCCTGCCTCGACCTGCACGGCTGCACCCGTGAGCAGGCCGAGGCATCGTTGCACGAGTTCCTGCGGCTGGCGCAGGGCCGCGGCTCCTTGACGGTCACAGTGATCCACGGCCACGGCACCGGTGTGCTGCGCGAGCACGTGCGCAAACTGCTCGACGCGATGCCGGACGTCGTCGCCGACTACGGACCGCTACCGCCCAAGGACGGCGCTGGCGTCAAGGTGCGGCTGAAGGGTGCGCCGGCGCCGCGCCGCGCCGGCGGACGCGGCGACCACGCAGTGCGTGCGCGCAAGTTGCTCGCCGACGCCCGCCGCATCGAACCGCCGCGTCCCTGACCCAATCCCGTGATGGCACGAAAGCCGAGCCGGGCGCGCCAGTGGTCGCTGTACCTGCTGCGGTGCCGCGACGGCGCGCTCTACACCGGCATCGCACTCGATGTCGCCGCGCGCTGCCGAGCCCACGCCGAGGGCACGGGTGCGAAGGCGTTGCGCGGTCGCGGGCCGCTCGCCGTGGTGTTCGCAGTCCGTATCGGCGATCGAGGGGCGGCGCAGAGCCTGGAGAGTCGGGTGAAGCGGTTGCCCAAGGTGGAGAAGGAACGGCTGGTCGCGTCGCGCTCGTTCGCACGCCAATGGCTTGCCGGCGCCCGCGCCGCCGTCGATCAGCCGAAGTCGTAGACGTAGGCCATGCGGTCGCGCTTCAGGATCGCGTACTCGAGCCCCTTCAGCAGCGCCAGTTCCGGGTGCTGCAGGTCGAGCCCGCGCACGACCGGCTTCTGCATCACGAACCACTGTCGCCCGCCGCGCGGATGCGACTCGTACGCCCCCGGCTCGATCAGCCCGGCGACCTCGAACTGCGAAGCCCCGTTGTAGAACGCGCGGATCCGCGTCGTCTTGCCGCCGCCGCTGGCGAGCCGGCGCAGCGTCTCGTCGCCGGCGATGTCGACCAGTTCGTGCGCGAGGATCACTTCGGACACGTTCACCATCACCGTCGCGGTGCGGATCACTTCGCGCGTGCGCAGCGACACCAGCGTCGCGTCGTGCACCGGCAGGAACGTGCGGGTGAAGTCCTCGAGCAGGTTGCTGAGCCGCTTCTGCTTGTTGGGCAAGCGGCCCTTGATCAGGAAGACGTCGGTCAGGAACAGGTCCTCGACGAACACGGGCGAGCCGACGTTGCCGTGCGGTGCAGGTTGGTCGTTCATGGCGTGGCGTGTCGCTGCGCGTCGAGCAGCTGGCGCACCGCGCCGGCGAGGTAGAACGAACCGGCGACGAGCCGTGGGCCGGGCCGCGCGCGTAGAGCCGCGAGGCCGGACGCGACGTCCGCCGCCACTTCGCTGCGCGCGCCGGTGCCGGCGAGGAACGCCGCGATCGCGGCGGGGTCCTCGCTGGCGGTGCCCCAGAGCTCGGTGACAACGAAGGCATCGGCAATCGGCAGCAGCGCACTCAAGCCCTGCCGCCAGCGCTTGCCGGTGGCGGAGCCGAACAGCACGGCGGCCCGCCGGCCGGGCCAGCGGCGGCGCAGTTCGGCGGCGACCATGGCGAGGGACTGTTCGGTGTGCGCGCCGTCGAGCACGAGGACCTCGCCGTCGGGTTCGCGGAAGACTTCGAACCGGCACGGCAGGGCCGGGCGGGGTGCGGGATCGAGCACCAACGGTGCGGCGGGCAGCACGTGAGTGAACGCCGCCGCGGCGAGTGCCATGGCCGGCAGTTCGAACGCGGCCGCTCCCGGCAGCACGAACGGCAGTGCGCGACCGTCCGGCAGCCACAGCGTGCCGGACGCACCCGTCGCCGACCAGCGCACATCGCGCAGCCCGAAGTGCTCGCCGAGCACGAACAGCTCCGCCCCCACCGCCGCCGCATGCGCGCGGATCACCGCGAGTGCGTCGCCGGTGGTGCCGGTGAAGCCGACACCGCCGGGACGGATCACCGGCGCCTTCTCGCCGGCGATCGCCGCGACCGTGTCGCCGAGCAGGTCGGTGTGTTCGAGTTCGATCGTGGTGACGATGCTGGCGTCGACCGGCAGCGCGGTGGTGGCATCGAAGCGGCCGCCGAGGCCCACTTCCCAGATCGCGAGGTCGACCGCGCGTTCGTGGAATGCCGCCGCGGCAGCGAGCGTCATCGCTTCGAAGAACGTCGGCGCGCGCGCGGTGCCTGGTGCGGCGAGCAGTTCGCGCAGCAGGCGCTCGAGCGTGGCGACGTCGAGGTCGCGACCACCGATCTGGATGCGTTCGAGCAACGTGGTGACGTGCGGCGAGGTGTAGCACCCGGGCAGCCGACCGCTGGCCTCGCACAAGCGGGCGAGGAGCGCGCAGGTCGTGCCCTTGCCCTTGCTGCCGCCGACCTGCACCGCGGGCCGCGGCGGCGGCGGCGCACCGGGGCGTGCCAGGAAGGCCCGCATCGTCGCGAGGTCCCACAGCTGTTTGTCCGGCCGCGTGCGCTCGTAGTTGACGAGTTGCGCGAGCAGCGGGGCCAGGCGTTCGGCAGCAGGGTCCACGTCGCTTTTTCGCCCGCCCCCTGGGCGGCCGTAGGTGCCAGCGCAACACTACCGGCCGTCGCCCGCACCGTGAACCTCATGCGCAACCAACCGCTGCTGCTCGTCGCGTCCGCCTTCCTGCTCGCCGTCCCGGCGTTGGCGCAGAACCCGCCCGGCGGTGGCGACCGCCCGCGCCGCGAGCGCCGCGAGGCGCCGCCGGTCGAGTTGAAGAACCTCACGTTCAAGACCGAGAAGCTGAAGAGCGAAGCAATCGGCCAGGAGACCGATTTCGGCATCTACCTGCCCAAGGACTACGACGCCGACGCGAACAAGGACCGCAAGTGGCCGCTGGCGATCTGGCTGCACGGCATGTTCGAGGACCACATGCGGTTCCACACCCGTGGCGGCGCCGAGGTGCTCGACCGCTGCGTCGGCGACGGCAAGCTGCCGGGCTGCCTGTTCGTGACCGCGAACGGCGGCCGCACGTCGATGTACGTGAACCGCAAGGACCAGCGTTGGGAGGACCTGATCACCGTCGACCTGCTGGCGCACCTGACCAAGAACTGGCGCGTCAGCGAGCAGCGCGAGCAGCGCGCGATCATGGGGGTCAGCATGGGCGGCATGGCCGCGCTGCGCATCGCGTTCACCAAACCGGAGCTGTTCGGCGCCGTCGGCGCGCACAGCTCGGCGGTGTTCGAGGAGGATCCCGAGCAGTTGCCCAAGCGCATGAAGGACATGGCCAGCCGGATGGGGCTCGACGAGGTGTTCGGCAATCCGATCCAGAAGGAGCCGTGGCAGAAGGCCAATCCGCTGTGCATCGCCAATGCCGCCGACCCGAAGGTGCTCGGCACGCTGCGCATCTACTTCGACGCCGGCACCGAGGACCGCTACGGCTTCGCCGCCGGCAACAAGCTGCTGCACGCGGCCCTCGACCAGCACAAGGTCGCGCACACCTGGCGGCTGATCGAAGGCGGCGGCCACTCGTGGGGTGCGGGCTTCCAGGACCAGACGCTGCCGTATTCGTTCGCGGTGGTCGGCGAGATGTTCGCGGGCAAGAAGGCGGGCAGCGCCGGTGGCAAGGATGCTGGCGGGGACCAAGGCGACAAGAAGGCCGACCCCGGCAACGGCAAGTAGTCGCGAATCGGCGCTGGATCTTGCGGCCGGCGACGGCGACCGACCGATGAAGGGCACTAGAAGGAAGCGGGCCCCGGGCCGATCGGTGCGGGGGCCGCCGGTGTCATGTTCCATCTCGAACATCGGGTGCGCGTGTTCGTGTTCCAGGTCCTCGACCGCCGCGTCGAGTACCTGCTGCTGCGGCACAAGCCGCGCGCGGAGTGGCCGCTCGGTCCGGTGGTCGGACCGGTGACGCCGGGCGAGCAACTCGAGGACGCGATCCGGCGCGAAGTACACGCCGAGACCGGGCTGCGCCGGCCGGTGCACCTGATGGAGCTGCTGGCGCCGCAGAAGGACCTGTTCGGCGACATCGGCGTCGTCGAATGGCCGTTCGCATGGCAGGCCGGCACGCCGAGCGAGCCGGTGCTGCAACTGAAGCCGGGCCCGATGATCGGCGAGTTGCAGTGGCTGTCGTTCGACGCCGCATTCCAGGAACTGGAGTTGTCAGCCGATCGTGACGCGCTGGTGCGGCTGCAGCTGACCCTGCAATAATCCGCAGCCGTTCCGCCGGGCAAACCGTATACCGGTCGCCCTTCCACCACCCTCATGAGCGACGATTCGAAGAAGTCCGCCGACACGCTGGCCGACGGCCGCCTGCCCAGTTCCGCGATGCGCAGCTACGCGCTGCTGACGCCGCACCTGAAGGATCTCTACATGGGCTTCTACAAGGCGACCTACGGCAAGTCGAAGATCGACCTCAAGCACAAGGAGTTCATCGCGATCGCCGCCGCGCTGACGTCGGGCTGCAAGGGCTGCCTCGAAGGCCACCTGAAGAAGGCGAAGCGGGAAGGCGCGACCTCCGAAGAGATCGCCGAAGTGATCGCGATCACCCTGGGAGTCAGCGCCGCGACGATCGTCGACCGCTCCGACATCGCCAACTTCCACCTCGGCGGCCTGTTCGAGAAGCCCGACGCCGGCTAGAGAATCGCCGCGGCGAGCAAACCGCGAAGCGCCCGCCGCCGTTCCCCCGGCTGCCACGATGACCGCCCCCGTCCGCCTCCTGCCGCCGATCCCGCCGGCCATGCGCTGGGTGCTGGCGGGCCTCGTGGTTGCGATGCTGGTCTACGTGATGGTGGTGATCGAGTCCCCGCCGCCCGCGAAGACTCCCGACGACGAACCGCGCCCCTCGGTCACGTTGGTCCCGGAACTCGACCGGCAGATCCTCGCCAAGGCACTCGACGCCACGCGCGAGCAGCGTCTCGTTCTCGAGGTCGAACCGCTGCGCCACCTGCTGGCCAAGGCGATCGATGTCGGACCGACCGTCGCGGTGGCGCTCGGCGTGCCGGAACGGCCGGTCCCCGTCGCCGACCTGCGCGCCGACCCCGCCGCCTTCCGCCAGCGCTGGCTGTGGTACGAAGGCGTACTCGAGGAGTTGTCGGGCGCCCGCGACGGCCACCCGATCAAGGGCCATGCGATCTACGAGGCCACCGTGAAGCTGGCCGATGGCGAGCGGGTCTTCGCCGCGTTCTCGCTGGCGCCGGAGGCTGGCATCGCAATCGGCAAGTGGGTGCGCGTCGAGGGGTACCTGCTGAAGCTGCGCGACACCACGTATCCGCAGGCGATCGAACGCGCACCGCTGTTGATCGGACGATCGATCCAACCCGACTACGAGGACTGGCCGCCGGTCGAGAAGCTCGACGAGACCCTGCTCGCGTCGGTCGACGACAAGAGCTACTGGCCGGGCGACAAGGCCTGGCACACCCTCGAAGAGGACCAGACGCCGGCGCTGTGGCACCTCGCCGCGTTCGCCCGCGACACCGCCGGCAAGCGTTCGGCCGAAGAGTGGCGACGCACCACCACGATGAACGCGCACGACGTGCACCAGCGCCTCATCGACGGGGCGCTGCCACGCGGCACGCCGCTGCGGGTCTTCGGCTCGCTGATCCGACGCACCACGAGTGCTTCGCCCACCAACCCGGCGGGCATCCAGTTCTGGACGGTCGCCTGGGTGCAGGTGCGCGAGTACGGCGGCCAGCTCATTCCCATCTGGGTCCCCAAGCGTGTCCGCGAGCTGCCGGACCGCGCCCAGCTCGAGGTCCGCGGCTACTACTACCGCTGGTTCGCCTACGAGTCGGTGCAGAACGACCGCTTCCGCGTGCCCTTGTTCGTAGCCGCCGACCTCGACGTGTACGAACTGCACGTCGACCGCACGATGCGTTCGATCGGCATGTGGCTCGGCGGGGCGGTGTGCGCGTTCCT
This sequence comes from Planctomycetota bacterium, assembly GCA_049276695.1. Lineage (GTDB taxonomy): Bacteria > Planctomycetota > UBA1135 > UBA1135 > UBA2386 > UBA2386. The sequence continues at coordinate 4,869 of JBASWX010000344.1, read as the reverse complement.
GGGCCTGATCCTGTGGAGCCAGCGCCGCGCCGGGCAGGAGGCCCTGGCCCACAGCCGGGACCTGGACCAACGGCGCCGCCGGCGGCGCGAACGGGCTGGGGCCCAGGCAGGCACCGGGCAAACCGGCAGTCCGTCCTGAGCCGCTTGCCAGTCGGTCGAGTCCTGCGCCGGCGTGGTTCGGCCGCGGAACTGATGACTTGGGTGGACACGCTACCGCCGATGGGGTGCGCCACCTCGCGCGACCACTGCTCGTAGCGGTGGTTCTGAGGCCGGTCCACCCAAGTCACCAATCCTGTTGGCCGCCGGTGTCCCGAAGCCGCAATCCACTGGGCCGCAACGGAACAAGCGGCGCTCCTCCCCTCGTCTAGCGGCTGGAGGAGCCATGGCCAACCGTTTCGAACTGGTGCTGGAACGCGACAAGTTCACCTTCTACCTGCGCACGAGCGACGGACTCACGCTGCTGACGGGTCTCGGCAGCACGAGCCGGATCATGACGCAGAACGAGATCGCCCACGTGCGCGAGTCGCTGCGCGACCCGACCCATCTGGTGCCGCACCGCGGCGCGGATGGCAGTCACTTCGTGACCGTCAAGGACAAGGACGGCTCGGTGCTGGCCAAGAGCCCGCACGTCGGGAGTGCCGCCCTGCTCGACGAACTCACGCAACGCATCCTGTCGTTGGCGCCGTCGGCGATGATGGTCGACACCACCAAGCGCGCAGCTTCGGCGCACTGATCCAGCGCACGCTCCGAACGGTCACCCTTCGCGCAACGGACCGCCGCGCCATCGCGCCGGCACGAACCGCCACACGCCGAAGCCGGCCCACCGGCGCATCGACGCCAGTTCGTAGGTGTGGCGGTGTGAGTCCGCCTCGCTGTCGCGATGCTGCGCCCCCACCGGACAGGCGCGGCGCGTCGAGCATTCGTCGATGCAGCCACCGCCGTGGCGGTGGCTCGCGCAGCGCACCAGGTCGTGGTGCCCGAGGCCATCGCTGACGCTCGCCGGGCAGGCGCTCAAGCAGGGGCGCGGACAACCACAGCACGGATGAAAGGTCTCGGCAAGCGATGCATCGGCGACCTCGCCGAAGGGATGGCCCCGCAGCAACAGCGCACCGCGCACGCGGACCCACGGACCGAACTCCGGGTGCAGCAACAGCCCGGACACCGGCGACACGATGCCGAAGCCCGCGGCTTCGCCGAGGCGGCCAGCGTGCAGCTTGCAGGAGCCACCGAACTCGACCACCGCGCAAGGCCCGAGCCGCGCACGCAGCGTCGCCGCCACGCGTTCGACCGCAGCGAGCGCGAACGCGGCAACGGCCGCAACGGGGCGATGCTGCCCGGATCGCCAGCGCCCGAACGCCTGCGCGAGCGCGCGCCCGCCGGAGCCCAGCACCAGGATCGTGCCGCATTCGCGCGCCAACTGGCCGGCGCGCCGCTCGACCCGTTCGCCGGCGTCGAAGCGCTGGCGATCGACGAGCCCGAACAGGTTCAGGCCGTGGGCCGCGGCATCCGCACGAACCTGGTCCAGCAGGGGCGAGGGCATGGTCGACGTTCCGGATTGCCAGCGCAGGGCGGCGCAACCAGGCGGCCCAGGGAGGAAGGCGATGGAGCCGCGTGCGCAGTTTTCGGCTGCCCACGGCGACGCTGCAAGCCCCGAGACTGCCACGGTGCGGCCCGCGGCGCCGGAAAGGCGCATGCCGCTTGCACCCGACGGCCCGACGCGTAGGGTGAGTCGGCCCTGTCGCGGGGAAGTCCGGTGCGAATCCGGCGCTGTCCCGCAGCTGTCACCGCGTACGAACGTCCAACAGCCACTGGTGAACCCGAGTCGGGCCACTGGGAAGGCGGATCAGTAGGTCGATGCGGAAGCCAGAACACCTGCGCCGGGCCGGCCCAACCGGGCCGTCCTGAAACTTCGATCCGGCGCGCTCGACGCCTGGAGAAGACAATGCTCGCAGTTCCGGCTTCGTCCCGGCGGTGTGGTGTTCCGCGCCGCCATTCCCCGCTCCCCATTCTCCTCGCCGCCGCCGCGCTGCTCGCGCTGCCGCTGGCGAGCCAGGCCCCGGCTGGCCTGACCTCGACGCTGCAGCCGTTGGCCGCCGCGACGACGCAGACGCTGTCGATGCCCGCCGGGCTCGTCACGTTCGACGGCGCCGCGGTGCTGCTGACGCCGCCAGGCCAGCCACCTCGCACGCTGCTCGCAGTCAGCGGCCTGGTGTTCGGGTCGTTCCTGCTCGCGACCAGCAGCAGCACCGTGCTGTTCGGCGTCACCGGCATCGGCCCGGCCGGCAGCAACGACGTGGTCTGGCACCTGCCGCTGCAGGGGCCGCCGCCGACCGCGCCGCTGGCACCAGTGCCGTTCAACTACGACGCCACGCTGCTGACCACGACCACGGTGTTGCTGTCGGCGCGCACCGGCGGCTTCGCGTCCACCAACAACGAACTGCTCGTGCTCGACCTGCCGACCGGCGCCACGCAGGTGGTGGCCAGCGTGCCGGGTGCGTCGGGGCCGGTCGCGATCGCTGGCAATGGCGACGTGTTCTATGCGACCGCGCCACTCGCCTTCCCGCCGGTACCGGGCTCGGTGTCGGTGCTGCGCTTCCCGCGCCCGTTGTTCGACGCCGCCATCGCCACGTCGACGGTGCTCGGGATCACCAGCGCGCAGGTCGTGATGGCCGGCTTCGACGCCGTCGGCGACCTGGCGTTCGACGACGACGGCGACCTGCTGTTCGTCGACTGGTTCAACGTGCGCGTCGGCGAGATCAGCGACGCGAACGGGCTGCCGTTCCTGGCGCCGCCGGTGCTCGACTACGGAACGGCCGGCGTGGCGCCAACCGCGCTGCAGTTCGTGCCCGGCTCGTGGTACGGCATCTTCGAACCGTTCCAGCCCGCGAACGGCAGGTTGCTGGTGCACGAGACCGACTTCGTGACCACGACGCAGGTGCGATCCGTGCGCGCCCAGCGGGCGGCGTTGACCGCTTCGCTCAGTTCGCCGATCGGCGCCGGTCCGTTCGACCTCATGGTCAGCAGCGGGCCGCCTGGGGCCATCGGGGTGCTGGCCTTCGCGGCCGGCAGCCCGCAGACCTACGGTGCGGTCAACGTGCCCGGCTTCGAACAGCCGCTGTGGTGGAACCAGGCGCTGCTCGCCGGCCCGATCACGGTCCTGCTGCCGTTCGACGCGACCGGCAACGCGCTGTTGACCGTCACCAGCCCGGGGTTCGCGCCGACGCTGGCGGCGACCGTGCAGGTGGCATTCGTGTCGCCCACGGGAGTGCTCGGCAGCACCGCCGCCTTGCCGCTGCTGCTCGGACCGTGAGTCAGCAGCGTCCGCGCGCCCACGGGCAGTGCGAAGTCGTTACAGCGCGCCCCTGTCGGTGAACGACGACGGGGGCCGTAATAGCGGCCCTTCGCGCGCCGTGCGCACGGCCGACCCTGCATGCAGAGACACACGCTCACGCTCCTCATCGGGGCCCTCGTTCTGATCGCCGGCGGCGGCCTGGTTGCCACCCAGTGGCTGGCGGAGCCGGAGACACCGACGATGCGGTGGGCGGTCGGCGACGAAGTCGAGGTGCCGGCCGATCCGGCCGCGCTCGAGAGTGTCGGCGAGGAAGGGTCGGCAGCGTTGGAACGCACCGCGGTCGCGAGCGGGGATGGCGGTGGCTCGCCCGACGAACGCATCGACCTGGTGCTGCGCGGCCGGATCGTCGACAAGTGGAAGGCCGGGGTGCCAGCAGCGACCGTGTGGCTCGACTATGGCCGCGGCGGGCGCGGCGGTGGTGGTGGCGGCGGCGGGCCCGGCAACCGCCAGCGGCGCGTGCCCGACCCGGTGCAGACCGATTCCGAAGGCCGCTTCGCGTTCCAGGGCCAGGCCTTCCGCAACCTGCGCGTCTGGTTGCAGGTCGCCCACCAGCGCTTCGCGCCGGGCCAGTTCGACAAGGACATCGGACCGGTCGCCACCGAGGTCGACCTCGGCGACCTGGTGCTGCTCGCCGGTGGCGAGGTGCGCGGCCGCGTCACCGACCTCGAGGGCAACGGCATCGCCAACGCCGAACTGCGGCTGCAGCCCGAGAACGGCAACCCGCTGCGGCAGTTGCGCGACCGCGACAAGCTGCTGCCGGCGTTCGTGACCGACGTGAACGGCTACTTCGTGCGCCCCCACCTCACCGCTGGCGACTGGTCGCTGACCGCGACCGCGAAGCGCCACACCGAGGGGCGTTCGGGCACGTTCGCGGTCGAAGAGGAGCTGACCGTCGACATCGAGGACATCCGACTCGGTCCGGGCTACGAACTCAGCGGCACCGTCAGCAATGCGCGCAGCGAACCGATCGCCAAGGCAACCGTCGTGCTGCGCGGCGACGGGCGCGACCGCGCGAACGGCCGCGGCGGTCCCGGCGGCGGCAATGGCCCGGGCGGGTTCGGTGGCCAGGGGGGATTCGGCGGCCGCGAGCACCGCACCACCACCGACGACAAGGGACGCTTCTTCCTCGAGCACCTGCCAGGCGTGCCGATGCGGCTCGAAACCGACGCCGACGGCTACCTCGACCATCGCCAGGACGGGATCGATCCAATCGCCGGCCAGCAGTTGTTCGTCACCATGCAGGACGGCCTGCGCATCGAAGGGCGCGTGCAGGACAGCGACGGCAAGGCGGTGACCCGCTTCGCGTTCCGCGCCACGCGCTTGCGCGGCCTGCCGGTCCCCGGCCAGGGCAACGCCGACATCGCCAACCTGCTGGGCCAGCTGCGCAGCGGCAACGTCGATGCCGCTACGCGCGCGCAGATCGAGAGCCAGATCGCCGGCCTGCGCGATCAGTTCGGTGCGCTGCGCGAGCAGTTCGACCGCGGCAACGGCGGCCGGCGCGGCCCGGGCCAGGACGG
>JBASWX010000343.1:0-2134 GCA_049276695.1 Planctomycetota bacterium | reverse complement strand
TGCTCGGCCTGCCGCAGCCGGCGGATCCGGTCGACGCCGCGGCGCTGCGGGCCCGTGACCTCGCCGACCGCGGCCAGGGGAAGGCGGCGCTGCGCGAACTCGAACCGGTGCTGCGGTCGTCGCCGGTGCCGGTCGATGCGTTGCGGTTGCGCCAGGACCTGCTGCGCGAACGTGGGCGCCGTGGGCTGTTGCTGAGCGAGGCCGAAGCGGCGGTGAAGGAACGGCCCGACGACGGCATCGCGCAGTACCTGTACGGCCGCGTCGTCCGCGACGTGAAGGCGAAGCTCGCTGCGTTCGAACGGGCCGCGGAGCTGCTGCCGCAGTCAGCGTGGCCGTGGCTGGGGCTCGCGCACACGCTGCGGGCCAGCGATCGCGAACGCTCGGCGGCGATCTACGAGCAGTTGTTCGCGGCCAGCGGGTCGCACCCGGTGGTCGGCACTGCATGGGCGGCCACGCTGCGCGACGCCGGTGACCTGGACGCCGCGGCCCGGATCTACACCCAACTGCGCGGCGACACCCGCGCGCGCGACGTCGCCGAACTGGCGCTGGCCCGCCTTGCACTGGCGCGCGAGAACCGGGCGGCTGCGTGGGCCTCGCTGCAGCAGGCGCTGCGCGGCCGGCCATTCGACACCGGCGTGCAGGCGTTGGTGCTGGCCTGGCTCGAGGCCGGTGCTTCCGACGACCAGGCGGCGCAGCTGCTCGACGTGCTGCGCGAGGATGGTGTGCGCCTGCGCGACTTCGCCAGTGGCCAGGGCGTGGTGCCGGCGGTGCTGCTGCTGCAGCGCAGCGGCCAACTGCTCGCGGCGCGCACCCTGCTCGACGCCGCGGCGACCGATCCGCGCGACGTGCTGCCGCGCCGGCTTCGCCGCCGCGCGCTGCTGGCGCTCGGCGACGTCAGGGCGTTCCTGGACCAGCTGCGTGCCGACGTGCCGCTGGCGGTGGTCGACCACGAACCGAACCGCGTGCGCGGCCGCTGGCTGACGCTGCTGCGCGGACCGTGGTACTCGGGCGATCCGCTCGCCGCGGGCACCCCGGCCGTCGAACTGCTGCGCGCGCTGCGCGACGTCGGCTTGCTCGCCGAGACCGAACTGCTCGCCGAGTTGGTGGTGCGATCGTGTCCCGATGTCGTCGAGGCGGCGCGGGCGGTGCGCGACGAGGTGCGCGCCGAGATTGCGTTCGAGTCCGGCCTGCGGCGCGTGCTGTACCGCGGCTACCAGGAACAGGACACCGCCGACCTCGCGACCGTGCTCGGCCGGTTGCGCGAGCTGTCGGTGCGCGTGTTCGGGCGCGACGTGGTCGGCCATCCGCAGTGTTTCCAGGCGCCGTTGGTCGGCGAGATGATGGACCCGTTCGCCGGTGCCTTGGCCGGGCACCTCGATCGCTACAACAAGCACCTGGTGCTGGGCCGCCGTTCGGGCGGCGTCGCCGAGGGCCTGCTGCTGACGCGGCTGTCGCTGGCCGAACTGCCGGAGTCGGCGGAGCTGGCGCTGCCCGGCCGCTGCCTCGAAGTGATCGGCATCGACCGCGACGTGCGTTCGCTCGGCGGCGTGGCGGGGGGCGACCTCGCCGGGGTCGCGCTGCTGAACCACTTCCTGATCGACTTCGACGCCGTGCGCGAGTGGGCGGACGGCATCGCCGACCGCCGCCGCGTCGCCGCCGAGGATGGCGGGGCGCTGGTCGCCGATGCGCTGCCGGCCGACCCGGGTGAGGATCCGTTCGACGTCGCCTGGCGGCTGTCGCTGCTGTCGCCCGTGCAGGACAGCGAGCTGGATCTGGCGGTGCTGGACACGATCCGCCATCACGAACGCCAGCACCTGGTCGACTCGTTCCACTACCTGCCGGTGGAGCAGAACCTGTGGCGCGGGCTCGGCCTCTTGCTCGAGTTCGCGTTCTCGCCGAGCGCGATCGAGGCCGAGATGGAACGGCGCGCCGAGCTGGCGAGCCTCGTGGTGTCGCCGCACACCGAACTGGTGCTGGCGCACATCGCCGACTTCATGGCCGATGCCGGCGTCAGCTCGCCGCATCACCAGGGCTTCGGCGAACTTGGCCGCGAGCTGACGGCGGCGCTGGCGGCCGCGGGCGTGCCGGCCGCGGACTGCGTGCCGAGCCGTTGGCACCTGGTGCCGCCGGCGAC
>JBASWX010000342.1:0-7183 GCA_049276695.1 Planctomycetota bacterium | reverse complement strand
CATGAACGTGCCCCCGCCGACCGCCGGATCGACGATGCGCAGTTCGCCGCCGCGGTCCAGCAGCGGCGTCAGCGCGCGCGCCGCGGTCGGCTCGGCCAGCGCCATCGGCGTGAACCACGCGCCGTGCTGCTTGCGAAGGTCGTGCACGAGCAACGACGGGTAGAGATCGGCGAGTGCGGCGAACGTCGCCGGCAGAGTCCGGTCGGCCAACGGGTCGGGTCCGGTTGCCTCGGCCAACGGCGGCAGCAGCTGCTCGGCGAGCGCCTTCGACAACCGCTCGCTGATCTCCTGCCGCAACCGTGCGCGAACAGCCGCATGGCGTCGCGTCGCCCGAGCGCCGCCGGCGTCGTCGGGAATCGCAGGTGCGGGCGCCGCCACGACGCCAGCGTGAACGGTCGCGGGCCCGAAAACCAGTGCTGCCAGCCCACCGCCGCGATGACCGAGCGCGGAACAATCGCCTGGTCGCTAGCGCGCACCGGCGTTGCGACGTCTGCTCGCGATCGAGCCATGATCACCATCGCCCTCGGCTTCTTGCTGTCCCCGACCATTCAAGAACCCCTGCCCGCGAACGGCACCGAACCCGACTGGTCGCACGACGGCTCGCGCATCGCCTTCGGCGTGTCGGAAGGGAATCTGCGGTCCCTGTGGGTCATGAACGCCGACGGCACGAAGGCCCGCAAGCTCGTCGCCGCAGCCGACGGCCAGCACTACTTGCGGTGGTCCCCGGACGACTCGCGGCTCGTGTTCGTGCGCCAGGAAGGGGACGGCTGCACGTTCGACTCGATCGCGCCGGACGGCTCCGATCGCAGGCCGTTCCTGCCCGAGAAGGCACCGAGGCCGGAACTGGCGCCCGTGATCTGGTCGCCGGACGGGAGGCGCGTCGCGTACTCGAGCAAACCCACCCCCGGCGCCCGTTCCAAGGTCGTCGTCGTCGAGCTGGCGAGTGGCGACGCCGTCGGCTGGACGCCGGGGAACGAGTACGCGGGCAGTCCAGCCTTCGCGCCGGACGGCAAGCACCTGGTCTGGCTCAGCCAACAGCAGCTCTGGATCGGTGATGCCCTCGGACAGAACGGCACGGCGATCGTCGACGGCACCCAGGATGCGTTTCCGGTCGACCCCGTGTGGCTGTCCGGCGAGCTGCTGTTGTTCAGCATGAACGACCAGCAGCACTCGGAGCTGTGGTCGATCCGCAAGGACGGGTCCGAGCGCCGGCACGTCTGGTCTTCTCCGCTGCGTTTCTTCTATCCGACGCCGTCGCCGCGCGGGGATCGCATCCTGCTCGCCGTTCGACAGACCGACAGTTGGGACCTCTGGCTCCATGTCGTCGATCGCGACGGCAAGAACCTGCGGCGTCTGCTCGGCGAGGACTCCGGCGCCCCGATCTTCGAACTGCTCGGCAAGTACAGGATCGAGGGCCAGGGCTGGGCGAAGCCAGGAGACGCTGCCGTGGTTCGCACCGGAACCTCGACGTGGTCGCGGGCACTCGGCGGCGAGGTCGTGCGGGAGCACTGCCGGATCGAAACCGGGCGCAGGCCGTTCGTCGGCGAACTGAGCCTCACCCGCACCGGGCCGAGCACCTACCTCGCCGTGCAGCTCTACGAGGCGAGCGGCGAGCAGCACTCGTTCGCCGGCACCTGGGACACCGGGGCAAGGACGCTGACGTTCGAACGGGTGCTGGCCGGAACGGGCGGCACGAACAAGCCGGGCGACCCGATGCGGCTGGTCTTCCGTTTCGAGCGCGACGGCTCCTTCCACCGGGAGCGGTACGTCGCCAGCCAGACGGGCGAACTGATGAAGGCGGCCGACGATCGGTTCACGAAGCGCGCCGACTGACGCCGGCACGCCGCAGGCTGCAAGTCGGGCAGCAGCCCGGCTAGGATGTCGCGCCGTCGGGACGACGGCCGCCTTCCTCGTCACCAGCCAACATGCTGCATCACGTGCTGCTCGTCACGGCCCTGTTCGCCAGCATCGCCGCTGCCGCAGCGGCACCTTCCCGCCGATGCACACCGCAGGCGGCGCAAGACAAGCCGGGGCGCGTGGCTCCACCCGCCGAATCCGAGCAGGTCCGCCAGCGCACCTACCTCGACGGCATCTTCGACTTCGACAAGCGCATGGCGGCGAAGGTCACCGAGGACGTGCGCCAGCTCGCCGAGACGCTGCTGCAGGAAGCGCAGCAGGGTCAGGAGAACACGCCGGCGCAGAAGTACGTGCTGCTGCTGATGGCGCGCGAAGCAGCGATCCGCATCGGCGACGCGAAGCTGCTGGCGGGTTCGATCGCAGCCACGGCGGAACGTTTCGTCGTCGACGCCGCGGTGCTGCAGTACGAAGCGGCGCTGGCGATGACCAAGAACGGCCAGATCGGCTGCAAGGCCATCGACCTGGTCAAGCTGTTCGTCGAGGCCGGCCTTGCGTGCGCGCAAACCAGCCCGAAGACCGCGCAATTCGCGCTGACCGAGGCGCAGCAGCAGTGCGATCGCTGTGCCGGCACCCGGGACGTGCACCTGCAGGCGCAGAAGGAGGTCGCCCGGCTGCGCGACGCGATCGCCGCGGCCAAGGTCGCCGGCGAACGCGCCGGCAGCGGCGAGATCGTGCCGCAGGTCGAGGTGCCGCCGGACAGCGATCCCGAACGGCTGAAGGCGCGCAGCGCGCTGAAGCAGGAACACGGCGATCTCGACAAGAAGACCAAGCGGGACCTCGAGCTGCTGCAGAAGAAGGCGATGGAGCAGGGCCTGGCGACCAGGAAGAACGGCCCCGGTGCGCGTTACGAACATCTGGTCGCCGCCCGCGACCTGGCCGCGCGGTGCGGCGACACGTCGGCGCTGCTGCGCGCAGTGACCGAGACCGCGACGCAGTTCAAGATCGACGTCGCCGCGACGCTGCTGGTGGGTGCGCGCGACGCGGTGAAGCGCGCCTTCGCGCCGGCCCAGGATCTCGCGCGCCTCTTGCTGACGGTGGCGCGGCAGTACTTCGACCGCGACCTCGCGATCGCGCGGCAGGCCCTGGCCGAGGCGATGGTCCAGTGCGAACGCACGCGCGGCAGCACCCAGCTGTACAAGGAACTGCTCGCCGAGCACAAGCAGGTCGAAGCCGACCTCGCGACCGCGGCGGAGCTGGCGAAGCTGCGTGGAGCCGCCGCCGCCAATCCCGCCGACAAGCGGGCGGCCGAGCAGTACGGCTGGTTCCTGTGCGTGCGGCTCGAACGCTGGCGCGACGGGCTGCAGTGGCTGGCGAACGGCGAGACGCAGCAGCTGGTGCTCGGCACGTTCGCGAACACCATCGCAAAGAAGGAACTGCAGGCGACCGTGTCCGACGACACCGCGTTCGAGATCGCCGAGGCGTGGTGGGCGTACGCGGAGTCGAAGGACAGCCGGCCGGAGGATCGGCCGGCGCTGCGACGGCACGCGCGCGAGTGGTACGGCAAGCTGACGCACCTGAAGGACGTGCGCCGGCACCGGATCGCGAAGTGCCTCGAGCCGGACGCGCCGGCAGCAGAGCCCGCGACGCCGGCTGCACCCACGACCGCACCGAAGGACGAGAAGCCGCCGCCGCGGCCTCCCGCCGCCGCGGGCAAGGACCCGGCCGGGGCGGCCGCCATCGATGCCGCGCTGGTGTGGCTGGTGAAGCACCAGGACGAGGACGGCAAGTGGGACTGCGATCAGTTCATGAAGCACGACGACGCGGCCAGCGAGGTCTGCGACGGCGCGGGCAACGGTGTGCACGACGTCGGCGCGTCCGGCCTCGCGCTGCTCGCCTTCCGCGCCAGCGGCCACACCAGCACCGACGGTCCGCACGCGCAGGTCGTGCAGCGCGGCCTGCAGTGGCTCGCCGCGCAGCAGAACCCGGAGGGGCGCTTCGGCACCAACGCATCGCACGACTTCATCTACTCGCACGCGATCGGGACCTTGGCGATGGCGCGATTCGCGAAGGCCGAGCCGGGCCAGCCGTGGACCGGCAAGGCGACCGCCGGCCTGGGCTATCTGGTGCAGCACCGCAATCCGGGCGCCGCGTGGCGCTACCAGCCACACGACGGCGACAACGACCTGTCGGTGACGACGTGGTGCGTGGCGGCGTGCAAGGCCTGCGGGGAAGTCGGCATCGAGCTCGGCGCCGAGCCATGGCGCCGCGTCGAGGACTACGTGTCGGCGCTGTCCGATCCGAGCGGCATGCACGGCTACAGCAAGTCGAGCGAGCCGAGTTCCCGCAAGCCGGGCGACCATCAGATGCGCTTCCCGCCAGAGCGGGGCGCGGCGATGACCGCAGCCGGTCTCTACTGCCGGCAGTTGCTCGGGCAGAAGGCCGGACGCTCCGGCGTGATGGCCCAGGCGGCGGCGCTGCTCGCCGACAAGCCGCCGAGCAGCGACCCGCAGGCGCTCGACTACTACTACTGGTACCACGGGACGGTCGCGCTGAAGAAGCACGGTGGCCAGCCGTGGACGCAGTGGCAGAAGCCGCTGCGCACGGTGGTGCTGCCGCTGCAGAGGAAGGACGGCAACTTCGCCGGCTCGTGGGACCCGGTCGACGTGTGGGGCGAAGACGGGGGCCGCATCGTCGCGACCGCGCTGCTGTGCCTGACTCTGCAGGCCGCGTTCCTCGACGCGCCCGGCAAGTAGGCGCAGCGCCGCTGCCGGCTGCGGCTACAGCGCCTGCGCCGGGAAGCCGGCGCCCGCGAGCGTCGCCAGGATCTGGTCGACATGAACGCGGCCGCGCGTCTCCATCACCACGTCGAGTTCGGCCTGCCGCGGCGCGAGGCCGGTGAACAGCCGCTGGTGTTCGATCTCGATGATGTCGGCGCCGGACGCGCCGATCATCTGCGTAACGCGCGCCAGCACGCCGGGCACGTCCTGGATCGAGATGCGCAGCTTGGCGACCTTGCCGTCGCGCTTCAGCCCGCGCAGCAGCACGGTCGCCAGCATGCGGCGGTCGATGTTGCCGCCGCCGATCACGACGCCGACGTCGCGGCCCGCGAACGTGCCCGGGTGCCGCATCACCGCCGCGACGCCGGCCGCCCCGGCGCCCTCGGCGACGACCTTCTGCTGCGCCGCCAGCACCTGGACCGCGTTCTCGACGTCGGTCTCGTCGACCAGCAGGATGTCGTCGACCAGGCGCACGATGATCTCGGAGGCGATCACGCCCGGGGTCTTCACCGCGATGCCATCGGCGAGCGTGTGCGTGTGCAGCACCGGCACCGGCAGGCCCTTCACCTTGGCCAGCATCGACGGGCACAGCGCCGACTGCACGCCGAACACGCGGATCGACGGCTTCACGTGCTTCGCCCACAGCGCGATGCCGGCACACAGGCCACCACCGCCGATCGGCACGACGATCGTGTCGAGGCTCGGCCGGTCGGCGAGCATCTCGATCGCGCACGTGCCCTGGCCGGCGACGATCAGCGGGTCCTCGTAGGGATGCACGAACGCGTAGCCACGCTCGGTACTCAGCGCCTGCGCGTGCACCGCCGACTCGGCGACCGACTCGCCGCGCAGGATCACCTCGGCGCCGAGTCCTTCGGTGCGTTCGATCTTCGAGAACGGGGTCGTCAGCGGCATCACGATCGTCGCCTTGATGCCGAGGCGCCGCGCGTGGAAGGCGACGCCTTGCGCGTGGTTGCCGGCCGAGGCCGCGGCGACGCCGGCCGGCGGTTCCGGCTGCTGCGCCAGCCGCTGCAGCTTGAGGCAGCTGCCGCGGTCCTTGAACGAACCGGTGAACTGCAGGTTCTCGAGCTTCAGCGACAGCGTCAGCCCCAGCATCTCGGACAGCCGCGGCGAGCTGACCGTCGGGGTGTGCTGGATGTGGTCCTTGATCGCCGCGTGTGCGGCAGCGACGTCGTGGGCGGTTACCTGCATGGCTGCGAGGGAGCGGGGCGGGGAGCGTAGCGGGCCGAGCGATGCGTTGCCGCAGCCAGCAGCCCGCGCGATCATCGCGGCATGCTGCAACTGGCCTGGGGCCTGGTGCTGGTCGCCAACGTCGTCACGCTGCTGGTGTTCGCGTTCGACAAGTGGCGCAGCCGCGGCGAACGGCGCCGCGTCGCCGAACGCACGCTGCTGTGGTTCGTCTTCGCGACCGGCTGGATCGGCGCATGGGTCGCGATGTCGCTGTTCCGGCACAAGACCAGCAAGCCGTCGTTCCGGCGCTTCGCGATCCTGTGGACCGCGGTCAACCCGTTCTGGCTGCTGCTGTGGCGGACGGTGTGAGCGGGCCGCTCACAGCATCAGCCGCACGCCCGCCTTGGCGCGCGCCGCGAACAGCCGCTCTTCCTGCCGCGCGCGCTGCATCGCCTGCTTGATCGTCGGCATCGCGTCGTCGGTGAACAGGATGTAGACCTGCTGGTTGAAGTCGAGGCGCTTGATCAGGTGGAAGCCGTACTGCGTCTCGACCACATCGCTGACCTCGCCGTCCTTCAGCGCCCACGCCGCCCGGCACAGCGCGCCGGGCATGCGGTCGTCGTAGCGGTGCAGGCCCTGCAGCTTACCACCGTTCGGCGCGGTGCGCAGGTCCTCGGACCGCGCGCGCGCCACTTCCTCGAAGTTCGAGCCGTCGGGGCTGAGGCTCGCCTTGATCGCCGCGAGCCGCTGGTTGGCGCGGCCGATGCCCTCGTCGGTCAGCAGGATGCCGGTGCCGGCGTCGCGGTGCTGCACCAGGATGTGGGCGATCGTGACCTGCCCGCCGAAAGCGCGCGCGTTGTCGTTGTAGAAGTTGCGCAGCTGCTCGCGGTTGAACTCGCCGGGCTCGAGGAAGTCGAGGAAGCCCTGCAGCTCGGCCGCGAGCCCGTTGTGCTGCTGGAAGCGCGTCAGCTGGGTCGTGACCTGGTCCTGGGTCAGATCGACCTGCCGGCCGCCGTTCTGGCGGTCCTTGACCCAGGTCGCCATCCAGCTCTCGAAGCTGCGCTTCAGCGCTGCACTCTGCGCCGCCTCGAGTTTCGCCTGGTCGATCGTGTCCTCGCCGACCAGCTGACGCAGCGCTTCGATGTCGGCGAAGTGGCGGACCCACGGCGCCACCAGGTCGGACGTCAGGATGCGCTGGATCTCGGGCGCGATCTCGAGCGCCTTGCTGAAGCCCGGCCAGTGGCGCTGCTCGATGTGCGTGACCAGGTCGGCAAGCGTCAGCGTGCGCGAACCCACCCGTGGGCGCAGGGCTTCCCGCTGACGACCCAGCTGCCGGGCGGCCCGCCGCTGCCCGACACCAT
>JBASWX010000341.1:0-17717 GCA_049276695.1 Planctomycetota bacterium | reverse complement strand
GCGCCCGCCCCCGAGCCACCCGACACCAACGGCCCGACCACGCCGCGTGGTCCTGCCGGCGGTCTGCGCGGCGCGGGTCGCACCGGCGGTCTGCCGCTCACGGTGGAGCGCGGCAACACGTCGAAGGACCGGCTGAAGATCGAATGGGTGCACCCGGTGCCGCCCAAGCGCAGCGAGACCGGCACTTCGGCCCAAGGACCGCTGCCGCTCGCCGCGGCGCTCGATCTGCTGTGGGAATCCGGCGACAACCGACCGCTGCTGGTGCTGCGCGAGTGCAACCTGTGCAAGGAAGGCGACGAGGCGCTGCTGTCGCGCGCCCTCAACAACGACCGCACGCTGCTGCTGACCAAGTGGTTCCGCACCGTGCGGCTGCCGGCGCACGTCGCCGAGTCGAGCCACCCGTTCTTCAACGTGTTCGAGGCCCACGGCTTCGGCAGCACCTGGCCGCACTTCTACCTGCTGGCCCATCCGGGTGCCGCGCCGGTGACGTTCACTGGCCAACAGACCCAGATGCAGCTCTGGAAGGGCATGCAGGAAGTGCTCGGGCTGCGCTACGCGCGCGACGCGGCGAAGGCGGTCAAGGAGTGGCTGGCGCTGCTCGACCAGTTCGACGTGATCGATGCCCGCCGCCGCCAGCTGCAGGAGCAGCTCAACGAAGTGCGGGCGACCGATGGTCCGCAGTCCGAGAAGGCGAAGAAGCTGACCGAAGCGCTGGCGCGCAACCGCGACGACCGCGATGCGGCGCTGGCCCGCGAGCTGAAGGTCCGCGACCTCGGCCTGCTGCCGATGCCGCGTCCGATCAGCGCCGTCGCGCCGAAGTGATGCCGCAGTTCGTCGCCGCGGCTCAAGCGAGCCGCGGCGCCCCGCCGGCGACCAGCGCGCGTTCGAGATCCTCTCCGCGCGCCGCCGCGAACGGCTGCTCGTCCATGTAGCACCAGCGGCCCCACAGTTCGGCCGCGCCCAGCGGATACGGGAACGACGGCGCCGGCGTTTCGATCGACCTCGGCATCACCCAGGCGGTGTCGCCGGCGACGACCACGTTCCACGCGGCAGTGAGCCGGGCCTCCGCCAGCCGCATCAACGCCTCGGCGCGAGCGTCGGCATCGCCGCGCACGCTGAGCAGGCACAACGGCACGTCCTTGTGCCACAGCTCGGCGCCGGCCGGCACCTCGATCAGATCCGCGTCGCACCGCCGCTCCGGCAGCGCGCGGAGGAACGGCAGCCGTTCCGGCGTCAGGTGCGCATGGGCGCGCGCGATCGTCGCCGCCGCACCGATGCCGTTGACGAGGCCGGTGCCGCCGCTCGCCGCGACCCACGCCGCGATCGCCCGCCACATCCCGAAGCCGAGTTCGCGCGTGCGTTCTTCCGGCCACAACAGCCGCTGCGCCGCCGCGAACGGATAGCGGTTGGGCGTCGCGACCAGCCCGTCGCCGCGCCAGATCGCTTCGCTGGCGACGATGCGTGCTGCCGGACTGCGCCGGAACGGCGGCCGCGCGCCGCTCACACGATCGGGCCGCGCCTTGCGTTCCGGCACCAGCACCAGCTCCACCGGCGCCCCGAAGACCTGCAGGCTGCGGGTCGCCGCCGGTGCGAACGGCACGAGACCGGGATGCGGATCGATGGGCAACGGCATGCGCGGCCACCGATGTTGCCGGGCCGAAGCACCAGCGCCAACGCGGCGCCGCCTTTCGTGGCGCGCCTTTGCCCGTCGGGGCCGCC
Organism: Planctomycetota bacterium; assembly: GCA_049276695.1. Taxonomy (GTDB): domain Bacteria; phylum Planctomycetota; class UBA1135; order UBA1135; family UBA2386; genus UBA2386. Next base: position 15,998 of record JBASWX010000341.1, on the reverse strand, counting down.
GTCGCTACCGTTCGGCCCGCCAGTTCGCGCCCGGACTGGCTCCCGCACCCCAGGTCCGTTCCCTTGCGCATCGTCTTCTTCGGCAGCAGCGACTTCGCGATCCCGGCGATGAAGGCGCTCAAGGACGGCGGACACCCGCCCGAGATCGTCGTCACCAAGCCCGACGCGGCGCGCGGCCGCGGCCGCAAGATCTACGACAGCGAGGTCAAGCTCGCCGCCCAGGAGCTCGGGCTCGCCTGCGAACAGCCCGCCGACGTGCACGGCGCCGAGTTCCTCGACCGGTTGAAAAAGCTGAAGCCCGACCTCGGCATCGTCGTCAGCTACGGCGTGATCCTGAAGCCCGAACTGATCGCGCTGCCCAAGCACGGCCTGATCAACGCCCACGCCTCGCTGCTGCCGCTCTACCGCGGGGCCGCCCCGATCCAACGCGCGATCCGCGATGGCCAGGCCGAGACCGGCATCACGATCATGAAGATCGTCGAACAGCTCGACGCCGGCGACGTGCTGCTGACCAAAGCCACCAAGATCGACCCGCGCGAGAACGCCGGCCAGTTGCGCGAGCGACTCGCCGAGCTGTCGGGCGTGGCGCTGCTCGAAGCGATCGCGTTGATCGACAAGGGCAAGGCGAAGTACACGCCGCAGGATCACCAGAAGGCGACCTACGCGCCGAAGGTCGAGAAGGAACACGGCCTGATCCAGTGGAAGCTGCCGGCCAAGGAGATCGACCTGCTGGTGCGCGCGATGACGCCGAAGCCCGGCGCGCAGACGCGGCTGGGCAGCAAGCGCTTCATCGTGCTCGAGGGCACGGTCGAGCAGGATCTCTACGGCATGGGCATTCCGGGCGGTCTGCAGTCGTCGGGCGAGGAAGGCATCCGCGTCTGCACCGGCAAGGACATCTACCGGATCACCCGCATCAAGCCGGACAACGGCCGCAACATGACCGCGGGCGAGTTCGTGCGCGGGCACCACATCGCGCCGGACGCCCGCTTCGGCTGAGCCGATGACCAGCGCGCGCGGCGAGGCCCTGCGGGCGCTGGTCGCGCTCGAACGCGGCCGGGCCGAACGACTGCGCGACGCGCTGACGACGCACTCGCTGGCGCCGCGCGATCAGGCGTTCGCGTTCGAGCTCGCGCACGGCGTGCTGCGCCGGCAACGGTTGCTGGATCACGTGCTCGCGGGGTTGGCGCACCGCGGCCTGCCGGAGGATCTTCAGCTGCTCGTGCCGCTGCGGCTCGGGGCGTACCAGCTACTGTTCCTGCCCGGCATGGCGCCGCACGCCGCGGTGAACGAGACGGTCGGCCTGGTGCGCGGCAACCGTGGTTTCGCCAACGCGATCCTGCGCGCGATCGGCAAGGCGATCGTCGATCGACCGGCGATGGCGTCGCCGCGCGAACTGGCACTCGGTCCGGAGCGCACGCTGGTGCTGGCGAACGAGCTGCCCGCCGATCCGGCGGCGCGGCTCGCGATCGAACATTCGCTGCCGGACTTCCTGGTCGAACGTTGGCGCGAACAACTCGGCGACGAGGGCATGACGCAGGCGGCCGTTGCGTCCAGTGCGACACCGGCGGTCTGGTTGCGCACCGCGCTCGGCACCGACCCGGCGGCGGTGCGCGCGCAGCTGGCGGTCGCGGGCGTGGCGACCGAACCCGGCGAGCACCCGCGCATGCTGCGATGGAGCGGCGGCAGTTCGCCGTTCGCCAGCGAAGCGTTCCGCGCCGGGGCCTTCGTGGTGCAGGACCCGACCGCGTTCGCGGCGGCCGAGGCGGTGCCGTGCGGGGCGGGCGACACCGTCGTCGATCTCTGTGCGGCGCCTGGTACCAAGACGACGGCACTCGCCGAGCGCGTGCGTCCGGGCGGGCGCGTGATCGCGTTCGACATCGATCCGGCGCGGCGGCAACGCATCGCCGAGAACGTCGCGCGGCTGCGGCTCGGCGACACCGTGACGATCGCGCCCGATCCGGCAGCGCTGCCGGTTGCCGACGCCGTGCTCGCCGACGTGCCGTGTTCGAACACCGGAGTGCTGGCGCGGCGGGTCGAGGTGCGGCGCCGGCTCCAGCCGTCGACGTTCCGCGAACTTGCGGCAGTGCAGCGCACGCTGCTGCGACAGGCGATCGGGTTGTGCCGGCCGGGCGGCGCGATCGTCTACTCGACCTGCTCGATCGACCGCGAGGAGAACGACGACGTCGTCGCCGCGGTGCTGGCCGATCCGGCGACGCCGCGCTGCCGGCGCGGGCAGAGCCGGCTTGCACTGCCGCGCGCGGGAGCGTGCGATGGTGGCTGGTTCGCGGTGCTGCACCGCGAAGCCTGATCGCCGAGGATCCGCCGATGCCCGAGGAGCCGTTCCCGATCCGCCGCCTGTTCGCGGTCGACGAAGCGCAGGTCGAAGGCCTGACCGACGTGCTGCTCGACTGCGTCGATGGCGGTGCGTCGGTCAGCTTCATGCAGCCACTGACCCGCGACCGCGCCCGCGGTTTCTGGCGCATGGTCGCGGCCGGCGTCGCCGCCAGGGAACGGGCACTGCTGGTCGCCGAGGACGGTGCTGGCATCTGCGGCACCGTGCAGTTGATCCTGGCCCTGCCCGAGAACCAGCCGCACCGCGCCGACGTCGCCAAGATGCTGGTGCACCGCCGCGCCCGGAGCCGGGGCCTCGGAGCAGCCCTGATGCGCGCGGCCGAGGCCGTTGCGCGCGACTGCGGTCGCACGCTGCTCGTGCTCGACACCGTGACCGGTTCGACCGCCGAGCGCCTGTACCAGCGCCTGGGCTGGGTCCGGGTCGGGGAGATCCCGCGCTACGCGCTGTTCCCGAACGGCGGCTACTGCAGCACGACGGTGTTCTACCGGGACCTGAGCTGAGCACCGATCATCGACGTGCGAGCAGTTCGTCGATCGGCGAACGCAGCGCTTCGAAGAGACGGCGGTGCCCGCGCCGGTAGATGTGGAAGTCGAGCGCGTAGAGGTCGGACTTGCCGTCGGCGCGGAACGCCGGTTCGGCGTCGACCACGCGGGCGTTCGCCTGCTCGAGCACCTTGGCAAACGCGTCGCGGACGCGCCGTTGCGCGCCGCTGCGAACCACTTCGTCGGCCAGCTTGCCGAGCCCTTGAGCTTGATCCGGCAACACCAGGTCGAACGACGGCAGCAGCGCCCACAGCACCTTGGCGTCGTGCTGCGTCGCCGCGCGTTCCATCGCGGCGACGGCGTGCGCGGCCTTGGCCATCCAACGGTCGAGTCGTGTCGGCTCCCGGTGCAGCACCAGCGCCTGGTTCAGCCCCTGCCAGAACAGCTGGCCGTACGGCTCCGGCAGTGCGAACTCGGCGAGCCGCGCGCTGGTCGTCTCCGGTTCGCTGCGTTCGCGGGCCGGCCGTTCCTGCGCCGCGTCGTCGAGGTGCGGCACGGTCGGGTTGTCGAGATCGAGGAAGTCGTTGCCGAGGAACACCACGATCACCACGACGCGCGGCCGGAAGCGCGGCAGCAGGTCGCGCGCGCGCAGCACGTGCTGCCAGAGGCTGTAGTAGCCGCAGCCGGCGTTGAGGCAGTAGTACGGCGTCGGTGACGACTGGCTCTGCTGTTCGAGCAGGCTGGTCACGTTGTCGGCGGTGCTGACGACACCGTCGATGTGGCTGTCGCCGACCACCAGCACCGCGGGGCGATCGAGCGCCGCCGGCAGTTCCTGTTCGCGCAGCAAGCCGTGGGCGTCGCGGTGCTTCTCGATCTGCCGCACGTCGCTCTGGTCGACCGCGAGCATCGGCAGCTTGAAGGTGGCCGAGCGGCGCGGCCGCAGGCCGGCGACCGGATCGATGGCGTAGGCCTGCTGACCATTCCAGGTTCGCTCGGCGAGGTCGTCGGGCGACGCGACCACCGTCATGGAGCTGCTCCGCCCGGTGCACGCCACACCGCGAAGGCGGCGAGCCCGGCCAGCAGCGTGGTTGCCGCCGCCGCGGCGAGGCGGTTCCGGAGCGGGGACGAAGTCGGCACGCCGCGCGGGATGCTACTCCTGCTGCGCCCCCCTGGGCTTCCTGGCCTCGGCCGGCGCGGTTAGAACCTTGCGCCCCATGGCTTCGCGCACCCCTCTTCGCAGCGGCCGCAGCGGCGGTCGTTCGTCGGCGTCCAGTTCCTCCGGTTCGAACTCCACGGCGATGCTGTTCGGTGGCGTCGGATCGCAGTCGTCGTGATCCTGATCGTGGTGATGGGTGGTGGCGGCGACAAGGGCACCGCCAACGCCGGCACCAACACGTCGCCCAAGGTCTCGGCGGCGCCGGCTCCCGCCCCGGCTCCGGCGGTTGCGGACTCGGCGCGCGCCGGGAAGACCCCGGCCAAGCCGGCGCCGGCACTGAGTGCCGAGGCGCTGCACCAGGCGCGCGACCTGCTGAATCAAGCCAAGACCCTGTGCAACGAGGGCGTGACCGCGCGCAACGCCGGCAACAACCAGGCGGCGCGCGACAAGCAGTCGGCGGCCAAGGACAAGATCGACGAACTCAAGAAGGGCATCCGGGCCGCGTCCGATTGGCAGATGGAGGCGGAGATGGAGAACTGGTCGCAGCCGGCGGACTACGTGGCGCTCGGCAAGCTGATGTACGAAGTCGGCAAGCTGGAGAAGCAGATCCGGATGGGTGGCGGCACGCGCGACGGCTGATGCGGCTCGGCTACAACACCAACGGCCTGCAGAACCACCGCTTCGGCGACGCGATCGACCTGCTGGCGGCGCGCGGCTTCGCCGCGATCGCGATCACCCCGGACACCTGCCACCTCGATCCGGATCGCACCCCCGAACGCGAACTGGATACCTGGGCGGCGCTGCTGGAGTCGGCCGGCCTGGTGCCGGTGATGGAGACCGGGGCCCGCTTCCTGCTCGATCCGAAGCAGAAGCACGAGCCGACCCTGATGACGGCGGACCCCGGGGCGCGGGCGCGCCGGGTCGAGTTCTCCCGGCGCGTCGCCGCGATGGGGGCGAGGCTCGGGGCCAAGGTGCTGTCGTTCTGGGCTGGGATCGACCGGGCGAAGGGGCCCGACAGCCGCGACCGCCTGCTGGACGGGATCCGCCGGACCTGCGCGGCCGTTCGGGCCGAGGGCTTGGAGCCGGCGCTGGAGCCGGAGCCGGAGATGGCGGTCGAGACGTTCGCCGACTGGCAGGGGGTGCGGGCTGAACTCGGCAGCGAGGCGCCGGCGCTGACCCTGGACGTCGGTCACCTTTACGCCGTGTGGGAAGGCGAGCCGGTCGCCGTCATCGCCGCCGCCGGGCCGTTCGTGCGGCAGGTGCACCTCGAGGACATGCGCCGCGGGGTCCACGAACACCTCGTGCCGGGGACCGGTGACGTTGACTTCCCAAGTGTGCTAACTGCCCTGAAGCAAGCGGATTACACGGGGACGGTGTGCTTCGAACTGGCGCGCTCGAGCCACTGCGCACCAGGGGCACTGGACACCTGCCGGACGGTCTGGGACCGCTGGCTCGGCGATCGCCGTCGTTGACCGGCCCCCCAGGCCGCCTACTGTTTCGCCCTTCTGGAGCGGTCCCCCACCCCACCCCCTCAGCCGGTCATGAGACTCTGCCCATCGGTCGAAGGCTCCGCCTCTCCGCTGATCACGCACCGGATCGGGGTCGACGTCTGCATGGCCCGGCAGCGCACGTTCTTCCACAAGTGCCACCGGTGCATCTACCGGGGCCAGGCGGCCAACTGGGAGCCGCCGTCGGCGCCGCTGGCGATGATCAACCTGCACGCCGCGGAGGAAGCCGCCCACGCCGAAGTGACGGTGGTCGAAATCCGGCGTCCGGGCAAGGCCAAGAAGGCCGCCGCCAAGAAGGCGGCCAGACCGGACCCGAAGGCCGCCCCGAAAGCGGTCGAAGCGTCGGCCTGAGGCCGGCGGGGCGGGTCAGGTCTTGTAGCTGGCCAGGACCTTGCGCAGGGCCACTTCGGCCTCGGCGAAGCGCTGGCTGAGGTCGGGAGCGATGCGGCGCGAGTTCTCGAGCTCGTGCTGGCGGGCGGCGATCTGCATCGCCTCGCAGGCGTGCTGCAGCAGCCGCGCTCCGAGGTTGCCCGACGAACCCTTCAGCGAGTGGGCGGCGCGTTCGGCCTTCTCGAGGTCCCCGCTGGCCACCCCTTCCGTGACCGCCGCGACCTTGGACGGGCCGTCGTCGAGGAACATCTGGATCAGGTCCAACAACAGTTCGGGGTCGCCATCGTCCGCGAACGACAGCAGCTCCTCGATCACACTCATGTCCAGAACTTGGTCCATCAGCCTCCGATTGCGGAGGCTGGATCGGCTCGCGGTAGGGCGAACTTGACGGCTCGGGCCAGCTCAAGGGGCGGCGGCCGCCCGCACCTCGGCGTCGGTCAGCAGGCGCTTGCTCGACTTGCCGGCGGCAAGGACGCGTTGAACCCGCTCCTCGGTCGGTTCGATTCCGAGACGTTCCAACACGAAGGCGGCGTTCGACTTGCCCGCCATCGGCCCGACCGCGATCTGCTGCCGCAGGCCGACCATGCCGGCGGGGACCCCGGAGTACACCGAGTCGGCCAGCTCGACGTCGCCCTTCTTGAACGCCTTGATCACCGCGGCGGCGTGCACGCCGGTGCCGGTCTCGAAGGCGTCGGTGCCGAGCACCGGGTAGTTGTGGGGAATGTCGACCGCCAGCGCCTTGGCGGCGGCGGCGACGTACTGCGGCAGCGTCGACAGGTCGTTCTGGATCCAGCCGAGCAGCCGGCAGTTCACCAGCAGCAGATCCATCGGCGCGTTGCCGGCGCGTTCGCCGACGCCCAGCGCGGTGCCGTGCACGCGGTCGGCGCCGGCCTCGATCGCGGCGAGGCAGTTGGCGATGCCGAGGTCGCGGTCGCGGTGGCCGTGCCAGTCGACGCCCAGGGTCTGGTCGTGCTGGTCGGCCAGCGCCCGGACGAAGCGCACCACGGCGCGCGTGCCCTGCGGGGTCGCGTGGCCGACCGTGTCGCACACGCACAGCCGGCGGGCGCCGAGTTCGATCGCGGTGCTGTACAGCGCGCGAATCGTGTCTGGCCGGGCGCGGGTGGTGTCCTCGGTCACGTACATGACCGGCAGGTTGTGCGATCGCGCGAAGGTCAGCGCCTCGCGGGTGTTCGCCAGCATGCGGTCGAGGGTCCAGTCCTCGGCGTACTGGCGGATGTAGCTGCTGCCGATGAACGCGCACACCTCGATCGGCATGCCGGCCTTCTGGGTCATCTCGACCACCGGTTCGATGTCGCTGACCACGGTGCGGCAGGCGACGTTGGCGCCGATGCGCAGCCGCTGCTTGCTGATGTGCTGCGCCAGCTTCAGGATGTCCTCGCGCGGCCGGCCGCCGGCACCCGGCAGGCCGAGGTTGGCGGTGTGGATGCCGAGCCGGTCCATGCGCTCGACCAGGTCCATCTTCTGCTCGAGGCTCGGATCGCTGACCGCCGGCGACTGCAGCCCGTCGCGCAGCGTCTCGTCGTCGAACTGCAGCGGCCGGGCCGGCCGGAAGGTGCCGGCGTCCTGGTTCCAGTCGTGGATCAGCTCCGCGATGCGCGTCATGGGGCGACGATTATGCCGTGCTCCGGCCCGGGGAAGATGCGGAAGGCCGGCTTCCTGACGGGCAACGGCGCCTGCATGATCGGGGCGTGATCGTGATGAAGTTCGGCGGCACCTCGGTGGGTGACGCGAAGTCGATACGCCAGGTGGTCGGCATCGTGCGGCAGCACGTCGACCGCCGGCCGATCGTGGTGGCGTCCGCGCACGCCGGGGTCACCGATGCCCTGCTGCAGGTGGCCGACGGCGCCCCGGCGGGTGCGACCGACACGCGGGCGATCGAAGAACGCCACCGCGCGGTGTTGCGCGAACTCGGGTTGGCGGCGGACCTGCTCGACCCGCTGCTCGACGAACTGCGCGACGTCGCCCGCGGGTTGCGCTTGGTGGGCGCGGCCGGCGCGCGCGAACGCGATCTGCTTGCGAGCTTCGGCGAGCGCTGCAGCGTGCGCACCCTCGCCGCGGCACTGCGGCAGGGCGGGGTGGCGGCGACGCCGGTCGATGCATTCGCGGCCGGTCTGCGCACCGACAGCGCGTTCGGTCGCGCACAGGCCGATCTGGACGCGCTGGCCGATGGCGGCCTGGCCGCGGCGCTGGCCGCGGTCGATGGCGTGCCGGTGTTCACCGGCTTCCTCGGCGTCGACGCACAGGGTTTCATCACCACGTTGGGTCGCAACGGCAGCGACTATTCGGCGGCGCTCGTCGGCGCCGCGGTCGCCGCGGCGGAGATCCAGTTGTGGAAGGACGTCGACGGGGTGCGCACCGCCGACCCGCGCCTGGTGCCGGCGGCGCGGCCGATCGCGGCGATGAGCTTCGACGAGGCGTGCGAGCTGACTGCGTTCGGCAGCAAGGTGGTGCACCCGGCGGCGATGGTGCCCGCGATGCGGAAGGGCATCCCGCTGCGCGTGCGCAGCACGCAGGCACCCGAGGCGCCGGGCACGGCGATCGACCGCGCTTGTCCGCGCGCCCCCGTGCGCGCGATCGCGCACCGGACCGGCCTGTCGCTGGTGACGGTGCAGTCGTCGCGGTGGATGGACCAGCACGAACTGCTCGCCCGCGTGTTCGCGGACCTCGCCGCGCTGCAATGCGACACCGGACCGGTCGCGGTTGCCGCCGGCGGCGTCACGTTCCCGGTCGAGCAGCAGCGCGTGCGCGAACTGCTGCCGCGTCTCGTCCGTCATGGCGACATCGCCGAACAACGTGAGCAGGCGCTCGTCGCACTGGTCGGCGACCCCGCGGTGCTGTGCGGCCCCGTCCTCGCCACCGTTGCCGCGACCATGGCCGAGGCATCGATCCCGCTGCGTTGCGCGGCCCACGGTGCGTCCGGCGGCACCTTCGCGTTCGTGCTGCCGGCCGCCGACCTGTCGCGCGCGGTGAACCTGCTGCACGCGCGCTTCTTCCCGGAGCGCTGAGCATGCGGCGGCCGACGTTCTCGCTGGCGATGCTGCGCGACGCGGTCGCGGTGGCGCTGCTCGCGGTGCTGACCGTGCAGGCGCTGCGGCGCCAGGTGGGGGACCGGTACCTGGTGCCGACCGGCAGCATGGAACCGCTGCTGCACGGCCATCCCGAACACGGCGACATCGTGTTCGTCGACAAGCGGGCCGATCCGCGGGCGCTGCGCGTCGGTGATCTGGTCGTCGTGCGGCATCCGACCGACCCCGGCCAGCAGGTCGTGAAGCGCATCGCCGCCAGCGGTGACGATCCGGACCGCCGCTGGATCGACATCCTGCAGGGCGACCTGTGGCTCGGCGCTGACGCGCAGCACATGGCGCCGTTGACGAAGGAACCGTTCGCGGCCCGCGGCCAGCGCGCGCTGTGGGCCCGGGCGCCGGAGGCGATCGGAGCTCTTCTCGACCTGCGGCAGGCGCAACCGGAAGGCGATGGCGGCACGCCGCGCTGGCGTGTTCCCGGTTGCGGCGTCGTGGTCGCGGAGGCGCGCAGGATGTTCACCGCCGCCTCGCGCGAGGCGCGGCAACGGGCCGGCGCTGGCCATTGCCTGCCGGCGGGTGCAGTAGGCACCGCGAAACCCGTCGACGCCGGCTTCATCGCCGCGACCGGCGAGCGTGGCGCGGTCGGCAACGACATGATGGTCAACGACGCCGGCCTCGACCTGACGATCGCCGAGGTGCGTGGCGAGCTGCTGGCGACGATCGAGACCCGCTTCGAGGCGCTGACGTTCCACTGGCAGCCGGCGACCGGTCGCGTCGTGTTGTGGCGCGACGGCGTCGACGCCGGCAGTGCCGAACTGGGGGCGACGGTCGGGCCCACCCGGCTCGAGTTCGGCCTGCTCGACGAGCGCGTGTTCTTCGGTCTCGGCGGCGATCCTGACCGCCTGTTCGTCGCGCCGCGCCGTGCCGACGGCGGCGTCGGCCGGCGCAGCGATCAGGTCGGTGCTCCGCGCACGCTCGCCTGGGTGCAGGTGCCCGGCGGCATGGACGACCACGTCGTGCTCACGCGATTCGAAGCGTTCCACGACGTGTTCGCCTGGCGGGATCCGATCGTCGGGCTGCCGGGCCAGCCGGCTACATGGCCGCGCTATGTGGGGGACGGCCACTGGTTCCTGCTCGGCGACAGCGCCTTCGACAGCCACGACAGCCGGCAGTTCGGTCCGGTCCCGACTTCGGCGTTCCTCGGCGTGCCGTGCTGTGTACTCGGGCCGTGGCCGCGCACCAGGATGGTGTGGCCGTGAAGCGGGTGCTGGACACCAAGGCAACGCTCCGGTTCGGTTGCCGCCACGGCCTGCGGTGCTAGCAGCAGCCGCAACGCCACCGCGATGGTGGCAGAAACCACGCCCCGCTGCCGAACACCCCGTGTCCCTGGACCTGAAGCTCCTCGTCGTCGTTGTCGCGCACGCACTCGCCATCGCCCAGGATCCCGCCGTGCCACCGGCGGCACAGGGCCCGCGGCCGGAGCCGATGCTGCTGCCGCAGATCCTGGTGCTGCCCCGCGGCACCCGCGAGCTCGCGGTCGATGGCTCGCTGTCGGACTGGCCCGAGCTGCCGGCGGTGCGGCTCGACGACCGCCGCCAGCTGTCGGGAACGGCGCAAAAGGCTTGGAACGGTCCGAACGATCTCGGCGCGGTGGCCTTCTTCCTGTGGGACGACGACGCGCTGTGGATCGGCTGCGCGGTCAAGGACGAGTGGCACCGCGCACTCGACGCCAACACGCTGCGGCTGATCGAGATCCCGGCCGCCGACTCGGTGATCCTGACCTTCGACCCCGAACGCAACACCCGCGCCTCGGGTGCTGATCCTGGCCGGCGCGAGGATCGCGAGTTCTGGCTCGCCGACGAGGCGGGCCGCGAGGTCGTGCAGTGGGACCGCCTGCGTGGCACCGCGCGCGTGCTCGACGGCGCCGTCGCCCGCATGGTCGTCACCCACGACAAGGAACACGGCATCACCACCTACGAGGCACGGCTGCCGTGGAACGAGATCCTGGCGCCGGGCCACGCCGCGAAGGCCGGCCTCGTGCTCGACGCGCAGGTCGTGATCAACGACTTCGACGAGACCACCGACCCGATGCCGCAGACGCGCGTCGGGTTGACGTTCGGCTGCAGCCCGGTGGTCGACCCGGGGCTGTTCGCCAGCATGATGCTGGTCGCCGACGCCGGGGCGTTGCGCGGTGCGGTGCCCGAGTTCCCGCCCAAGCCGGCGGTCGTCGGCGAGGCCCTGCCGGGTGCCGCGTACTGGCAGGACTGGACCGCCCGGTTGCTGCAGTTGCCGCCGGCGGTGTTCGAGGGCAAGGGCGCGCCGCAAGAATGTGGCGGCAGCAAGCGCACGACGCTGCTCGAGGAACTCGACAGCCACGCCGCGCGCCTGCCGCGCGTCGACTTCCTCGAGTTCCACCAGCGCATCCACCGGCGCATGGAGCGCGAGGTCGCCGGCATCGGCGCGCGCGGGCTGCCGCTGCTGTGGCGGCAGCGGCTCGAGGCGGTGTCGAAGACGGCGGAGGACCCGGTCGCGGCGGGCAGCCTGCGGGTGTTCCGGCTGCCGATGGGCGGCTGGCTGTGCCGCTTCGGTACCAGCGGCTTCCTGATCGATGGTGCTGGCGCCGACCTGCCGCAATGGTTGTGGGGCGGTGCCGGCTTCCAGGTGCTGACGCAGCCGATGGACATGACGCGGCGCAACGACCAGCTGCTGGTGCGCATGTACACCGCCGATCCGCCGCGCCACGTGTTCACGCACATCGCCTTCCACCTGCCCGCGGTGTCGATGTCGGCGATGCCGCTGGTCGAACTCGGCAAGTCCTACGTCAGCGCCAGCGGCGCGCGGATCCACACGTTGGGCAAGGCCCAGGCCGACGGCTCGGTGCCGTACAGCTGCAGCTACCGGATCGAGATCCCGGACGGCCCGTGCCTGCTGGTGGTCGGTCCGAACCTGCGCGCCGACGAGGCGGCGGCCGGTGGCGTCGACCTGGCGATCGTGTCGCCGCGCAACGCCGAGCTGCAGGCCATCGTCGCGAAGGTCGCGCCGGCACTGGCGATCGTCGACGATGCGTTCGTCGGCCAGTCGCACCCGACCCTGCCGCGCGTCGCGTTGCGCGACCTGTTCGCGCTGCAGCAGGCGCTGTTGCCCGCGGTGTCAGTGGTGCTGGCGCCCGGCGAAGCCTGGACTGTCAAGCGCAAAGAACCGAAGTGATCGCGACAGACGCCGCGGCGGCGCTCACACATCGGCAAGTATCAGCTTGCCTGCAATGTGTGTGCGCGCACAATGCGGGTCTCGCCTCGCCGACGTCTGGTCGGCGACGACAAACCCAACTACAGGCATACGAGTATGGCAGAGAAGAAGAGCAATCCGGCGATGGAGTTCATCGTCGAGAATCTGAAGAGCGACCGCAACGCCGCGTACAAGGACATCGCCGAAGCGGCGTCGAAGAAGAAGCTGAAGGTCTATCCAATCATGTTCGGTCGGGCCCAGGCGATCCTCGGCATCGTCAAGATGGCACCGCGCGGCCAGGGCAAGATGGCGAAGGCCAAGGCGGCGAAGGCCGCCGGCGTCGGGATCCGGCGCGGACCTGGTCGTCCCGCGAAGTCGGCCGGCATCGCGTTCACCGGCCTCGACGGCATCGTCGCGGCGGTCAAGAGCAGCGAGCAGGCGAAGGCGCGCTATCGCGGCGCCCTCGAACGCATCCAGTCGATCCTCGGCGACGCGCTGGCGTGAGCCGCGGGTGATCAGGTGCCGGTGAGCCGGCGCCAGCGCGGCGCATCGTGGTCGCGCAGCCGCTGCGTGGTCCATTGCTGGAACTGCGCCAGCAGCCCGTTCGCGACCGCCTCGCTGGCCGGCAGCGGCCGGCCGTCGAGGTGTGTCACCGGTGCGACGTCGCGCAGCGTGCTCGACAGGAAGATCGCGTCGGCGGTGCGCAGTTCGGCGACCGTGAAGTCGCGTTCGCCGACCGGCACGCCGTGTGCGGGCAGGAACGACAGCAACAGTCCGCGCGTGACCCCGGCCAGGATCCCGGCCGACAGCGGCGGCGTGCACCAGCGGCCGCCGATGCGTGCGAACAGGTTCGACGTCGACGCCTCGGTCACGTGGCCCGCCGCGTTCGCCATCACGCAGTCGGTGGCGCCCTGGTCCTTGGCCTCGGCGAGCGCCAACACCGAGTTGAGGTAGTTGCCGCTCTTGGTCGCGGGGTCGAGCGCGCGCCGGTCGTTGCGCAGGCGGTCGACGACCGCGAGCCGCGACGGCTTGCCGGCGATCGGGGTCAGTGGCCGCACCATGATCAGCCAGCACGGCGGTCCCTTCGCGTACGCAAGATCGATGTTGGGAGCGTCACCGGCGCCCCGCGTGACGACGATGCGCACGTAGCTGTCGCGGTGGCTGGCGTCGCTGCGCGCGGCCTCCTGCAGCGTCGCCGCGACGCGCCGCGCGACCGTCGCTTCGTCGAGATCGAGCCGCAGCCGCAACGCCGCCGCCGACAACACGAGGCGCGACCAGTGCTCGGGCCAGCCGAACGGCACGTCCCCTGCCGTGCGCACGACCTCGTAGATCGAATCGCCGAACAGGAAGCCCCGGTCGAGCACGGGGATGCGCGCTTCGGCCTCGGGCACGATGCGACCGTCGAGGTTGCACAGGTTCGCCATGGGGGCGCGGATGGTAAGCTCGCGCGCCTGCATGTGCGGCTTCATCTCCATCTACGGGCCTCCGGGCACCGACGCCATCCACGACGTGCTGACCGGCCTGCTGGCGATCCAACACCGCGGCCAGGACGCCGCCGGCGTGGTCACCTTCGGCGATCGGTTCCAGGCCAAGAAGGGGCTCGGGCTGGTCCGCGAGGTGTTCCAGGACAAGCACCTGCACCGGCTGCGCGGCCCGCTCGCGGTCGGCCACGTGCGCTACCCGACGGTCGGCCTCGGTGAGGACACCGACGTGCAGCCGTTCTGGCTCGACTACCCGGTCGGCACCGCGATGGCGCACAACGGCAACGTCACCAACTTCCACGAACTGAAGGGCAGCTACTTCGGCCAGCGCAACATCCACCTCGGCAGCAACTGCGACCTCGAGGTCGTGCTCTACGTGTTCGCCGACGCGCTGATGCGCCGCCGCTCCGACCCGGTCACCGTCGACGACGTGCACGGCGCGGTGCAGGAGGTGTTCGACAAGGTGAAGGGCGCCTACTCGGTGGCCGGCATCACCAGTGAGGGCCTGTATGCGTTCCGCGATCCGTTCGGGATCAAGCCGTGCATCTTCGGCAAGAAGGTCACGCCCGAGGGCACCTGGTACGCGGTCGCCAGCGAGTCGGTCGTGCTCGACGTCTCCGGTTACGAGATCGTGCGCGACCTGAAGGCCGGCGAGCTGCTGTGGATCGGCAAGGATCGCGTGCCGCACCTGCGCCAGGTCGGCAAGAAGCCGCACCGGCCGTGCATCTTCGAGTACGTGTACTTCGCGCGGCCCGACACCTTCCTCGACGGCGTCTCGGTCTACGAAGCGCGCATGGAACTCGGCCGCCGGCTCGGCAAGGCGTTCCTGGCGACCAAGTTGCAGGCCGACGTGGTGATCCCGGTGCCGGAGTCGGCGCGCACCGCCGGCCAGACGATGGCCGAGGTGATCGGCGTGCCGTGCCGCGAAGGTTTCGTCAAGAACCGCTACGTCGGGCGCACGTTCATCATGCCGAACGACAAGCAGCGCCAGGCGACGATCCGCACCAAGCTCAACCCGATCCGCGCCGAGTTCGCCGGCAAGCGCGTGATCATCCTCGACGACTCGATCGTGCGCGGCAACACCAGCCGGCAGATCGTCAAGATCGCGCGGCAGATGGGGGCCGCGAAGATCTACCTCGCGTCGTACTCGCCGCCGCTGCAGTTCCCGTGTCTCTACGGCATCGACATGTCGACCAAACGCGAGTTCGTCGCGCGCGGCCGCAGCAACGAGGAGATCGCCAAGGAGCTCGGCGCCGACTTCGTGCTCTACCAGACGATCGAGCAGATGGAGGACGCGGTGCGCAAGGCCGGCAACGGCAAGCTCGAGTTCTGCAAGGCGTGCTTCACGGGCACCTATCCGACCGGCGACATCACCGAGCGCATGCTGTCGGACATCGAGAACGACCGGCTGGCCGCCAGCAAGGTCTGACCCGCGACCGCGGTCAGTCGGCGCGCGCGGTCTTCGGCACGCGACCGCGCAGCTTCGGCACCAGCAGCAGCGCCTCGCGCGCGATCCTGCCGTCCATCTTCGACTTGCCGACGCGGCGGTCGACGAAGTGGATCGGCACCTCGGCGACGCGGAAACCGGCGCGCACCATGCGGAACGCCATCTCGATCTGGAATGCGTACCCCTGCGCGCTGATCGCCGACAGGTCGAGCTTCGCCAGTGCGGCGACGTGGAAGCAGCGGAAGCCGGCGGTGTTGTCGCGCACGCCCGAGCTGAGCACCATGCGGGTGTAGAGGTTGGCGCCGCGCGACAGCATGCGGCGCTTCCAGTCCCAGCCGACGGTGCAGCCGCCGCGCACGTAGCGGCTGCCGATCACCAGTGCCGCGTCGCGCGATGCGAACACCAACCGCGGCAGGTCCCACGGCGCATGGCTGAAGTCGGCGTCCATCTCGCAGACCCGTTCGTAGCCGCGTTCGATCGCGAAGCGGAAGCCGGCGAGGTAGGCGGTGCCGAGGCCCTGCTTGCCCTGTCGGTGCAGCACCTGCACGCGGGCATCCTTGGCGGCGAGCCGGTCGGCGATCGCGCCGGTGCCGTCGGGCGAGCCGTCGTCGACGACCAGCACGTCGCAGTCGAGGTAGCGAAAGATCGCGGCGACGATCGGCTCGAGATTGTCCTTCTCGTTGTAGGTCGGCACCACGACCAGCGTGCGCCACGGCGGTGCGTGGGGCCGGGTCGGCACCGGACCGTCGCCGCGTTCGCGTCCACGGTCGGCTGCGGCGCGGGCCGCGACTTCGTCCTGGCCCTGCAGCACGCACAGCCGGCTGCTGTCGAGCCCGGAACGCACCAGCGGTTCCGCCGCCGCGAAGTCGGCGACCACCACCAGCGGTTCGAGCTCCGCACGCGGCCGCGGCT
>JBASWX010000340.1:0-7031 GCA_049276695.1 Planctomycetota bacterium | reverse complement strand
GGTCGCGCACCGTGCGGGCATCGAGGGCGGGCGGGGGCAGCTCGGGCAGCGGTTCGGAGCCAGAGCGGGCCGCGGCAGCGGTCTCCGACCTGCGCGCCGCGTTCGGGTCCGGCATCGTCGCCGGCGTCACCCGATTCTCGGGCACCCTGTCGGCTTCGCTGCTCTCCGCGCTCTCGGCGGCGAGAGTTGCCGCGCGACGTTGCGCCCGCGTGGCCTTCGCCACCGTTCCCGTCTTGCCCGTCGTCCCCGTCGCCCCCGCACCCGCTGCCGCCGCCCCGGCAGCGAGCCGCCGCGCCGCCGCCAGGAACCCACCCTTCTGGTCGAAGCGCACTTCGTCGCTGGTGCCGTCGAACACCGCGGTGAACGTCGCCTGCTTGTTCACCAGCACGCCGGCGATCCGGCTCTCGATGCAGTCCTGGCTGACCAGCGAGTAGACGTCGATCTTGCGGCTCTGGCCGAGCCGCCAGATGCGGCCGACGCGCTGTTCGAACACCGCCGGGTTCCACGGCAGGTCGAAGTGCACGCAGCACGACGCCGCCTTCTGCAGGTTGAGGCCGATGCCGCCGGCGTCGGTTGCGAACAGCACGCGCAGCGCGGGGTCGTCGTGGAACGCGACGATGTTGTCGTTGCGTTGCCGCAGCGTCTGCGCACCGGTGAAGAACGCGCAGCGCACGCCGGCGCGGGCCAGCGGCTCGCCGGCCGCCCACGCGGCGAGCTGCAGCGACTTCTGCCATTGGCTGAAGACCACGACCTTGCGGCCCTGGTCGATCGCGAGCTGCTGCAGCAGCAGCCGCAGTTCGCCGAGCTTCGGCATCGACAGGCCCTCGAGCAGCGCGGGTTCGGGCCGGGCGCCGCGCACGCCCGGCCAGACGTCGTCGAAGTCGTGCTGGGCGATGCCGTTCGCCAGGATGCGCTGCTCGGTGAACATCGCCATCAGTCGCAGGAACTCGGGCTGCGTCAGCGGCCGCCGTTCCGCGGTCGCCAGCAGCTGCGCGATCGGCTGCTGCAGCTCGTCGTGGGCCTCGCGCTGGGCCGGCGTCAGCGCCACGTCGATGCTGGTGTCGGTGCGGCCGGGCAGCTGGTCGAGCACTTCCTGGCGCCGCCGACGCAGCACCACCGGCGCGAGCCGTGCGCGCAGCACGTCGAGGTGCTGCAGGCCTTCGCCGCCCGCCAGCTGGTGGAACGGCAGCAACCGCCACTGCGGTTGCAGCGGTCGGCGGTCCAGCCACTCGAGCAACGAGTCGAGTTCGAGCACGCGGTTCTCGAACGGCGTGCCGGTCAGCACCAGCCGGAAGCGCGGCGCCAGCTGCTTCACCGTCGCGGCGGTGCGCGTCTCCCAGTTCTTCATCCGCTGGGCTTCGTCGAGCAGCACGATCTCGGGCGCCCACTTCTGCACGAGGTCGACGTCGCGCAGCAGCTGTTCGTAGTTGGTGACCAGAAAGCCGCGGCGTTGCGTGCGGTAGCAGCGCCTCCGCTCCTCGGGCGTGCCCTCGACCATCTGCAGCGGCAGCCCCGTGCACGCCTGCCATTCCCGCAGCCACTGGTGCTTCAGCGAGGCGGGCACCACCAGCAGGCCGCGGCGCACCAGTCCGAACTCCACCAACGCGTGGCACGCGGCGATCGCCTGCGTCGTCTTGCCGAGGCCCATGTCGTCGGCGAGCAGCAGCCGGCCGGTGCGCAGGAAGCGCGCGACACCCTCCCGTTGGTACGGATACAGCGTGCGCTGGAAGCCGCGCAGTGCTTTGGCATCGAGCTGGTGCGGCAGCATCGCGATCGTGGCGACGAGGCGTTCCCGTTCGTCGGCGAGGCAGGCGCGCAGGGCCGGATCGGCCGCGTCCGGCCAGACCCCGACGATCGCGGCAGCCATCGCGTCGAGCAGCGCCAGGCGGCGCTGCGGTGCATCGCGGTGCGTCGTCCTGAGCACGAGGGTGTCGGAACGCTCGGTGAAGTGGCGCCGCAGCAGACGCCAGGCGCCCGGCAGGGCTGCCGGCGCCGTCGTCATCGCCCCCGTCATCGTGACCCGCGCGAGCCAATCGCCGTCACCAACCAGCGGCTTGATCGGGTTCCACCGCAGTGCCAGCGTCTCGGGCGGTGTGGGCAACGTGCGCGTGTGCGCGAACGTCCGTGGCAGTTTCGCGAGGTCGGCCAGCAGCGCGAGCACGTGCTTGCACAGGCCCAGCGAGTTGCCGCGGAAGTCCGGGCAGGCGCAGCTGGCGCGCAGCGGGGCGAGCGCCATGAGCCGCGTCGTGTAGGGCCGCTGCGTCCGGCCCGTGCGTGCGGTGCGGTAGTCGCCGAACGGACCGGAGCGGGGACGGGCCGTCGGCCGCAACCGTTCTTCGCCGACGATCACGAGGCGCCGCGCCGTGGCCTCGGCGGCGGCACGCAGGATCGGGAAACCCGCGTCGGCGTAGACTGCGAAGAGGTGGTCGGCGAGCAGGTCCAGCGGCACCTTGCCGCGCGCCGCCCGCAAGATCGACAGCACCTGGTCGCGAGCCTCGCGGACTTCGGGACGAGCGGCGGAAACAGCGGGGGCGGTGTCGGCGAGCGCGGTGCTGGTCATCCGCGCATTCTGGAGCGTTGGTGGGGGAGCGCCAAGCACTCGCACGACACGACGGTGAACTGCGCCTCGACCGCCGTCACGGATTGATGAAGTGATCCGTGCCGTTGCTCAGCGTGATCGCGACGTTCACCGGATCCACCGCCGCACCCTGGTACGCAAGGTACGCCCCGGCCAGTCCAGGGTTCGCCGGGATGTTCACCAGCAGCACGCCCGCACCACTCGGGTCGAGCAGCCCGCTGGCGAACACCACCGGACCACTCAACCGCAGGTCGCCGAGGATGCCGGGCAGCGGCACCGCGGTCGGCAGGAACGACAGCGCGGCGGCGAGCAGCCAGAAGTGACCCGGCGGGCCGTTCAGCGTCATCGTCACCGCGCTGCCGAGGCTGAACTGGTTGCCGGAGACGCCGAGATTCGAACGCAGGCGCACCGTCGGGGTGCCAGCCCACACCAGCCGCACGACCAGCGCCACTGCGGCGTACGGGGCGACCGCTGCGGTGGCGGCACCCGAGCCGGAGAGGCCGAGCGTGTAGATCATGTTCGGGCGGTCGGCGCGCGGCGGCGACGAGCTGGTCGACATCGTCGCGAACGGATAGCTCGTCGCCGGCAGCAGTGTCTTCTGGATGTCGATCACGAGGCCGCTGGTGCCGTCGTGTACGTAGGGCACGGTGAACGGGATCATCGTGAAGCCGGTGCCGGACCAGGCGATCTGCCGCGGGCCCTGCAGCACCGGCGTCGGCGGCGATGCGAAGTTCGTCGCGAACGTCGGCGACAGCACGGTCGCGGTGCACGGGGCGACCTGGAGGTCGAGCGCTGTGTAGTCGAGCGTCGCCAGGTTCTGGCAGTGCACTTCGATCGCGGTCAGCAGCGCGGGCAAGGCCGGCAGTTCGTCCTTCGGCACCAGGATCTGCGTGCGGGCTTCGGCGAACAGGCCGGTCGGGAAGGCGCCGAAGGCGCCGAGGATGCCGTTGCCGTTCTGCAGCGTTTCCTGCGGATGGGCGGTCGTCGCGATCTGCGCGGACAGCAGCGACAGCGCGGGTGACAGCACGACGAACAGGGCGAGGTGGATGCGCATGGCAAGCTCCAGGGCGGGCCCACGATAGTAAGGCCGGCGCCGGTTCGCGGTTCGCGCGACCATCACGCGACATCTGGCGCGGCGCCGGCGGCGCGGCGACGAAGCGCCGCCAGCAGCGCGCACGGCCGACCGTTCACTTCGCCGGTTCGCCGCCCTGCAGCACCTCGACCCGGTAGCCACCGCGCGCCCGGATCCACAGCCACACCAGCAGGAACACCCCGGTCAGCACCACCGGCAGCCACGCGGCGAACTGGAACGCCGCCGCGGCGCCCTGGTCCTTGTAGACCGCGCCCATGCGCTCGGTGATGTAGCCGCTGCCGAGGAAGCCCGACGCCGCCAGCAACCCCATGCCCAGCGCGCCCGTCTTCGGGTGCCGCTCCGACACCACGCCGAGCATCGTCGGCCAGAAGTAGCAGACACCGATGAAGAACACCGTCGCCGCGGCGATCGCGACGCCGCCGCTCGCGGCGATCGACAACAGCCACAGCCCGACCGCGGCGAGCGCGGCGGACACGGTGAGCAGCCCGACCGGCGACAGACGGTGGGCGAACGGGCCGGCGAAGAAGCGCAGCACGAACATCAACCCTGACCCGTAGACCAGCAGCAGGATGCCTTCGAAGCCGGCGGTCTTGGTCAGCACGGCGTCCAGCCACTGGCCGGTGCCGAGTTCCGTTGCGGCGGTCAGCGCCATCATCGCGAAGAACACGAGGAACATCGGGTGCAGGCACGCGCCGACCATCGTCGCCGCCGACACGCCGGACGCGGCGCGTTCGGTCTTCGGGAACTGTGCGGTCAGCGCGACCAGCCCGTACACGACCGTCGGCAGGAAGCCGACCGACCACTGCACCTGCCACGAGAAGCCCTGCGCCCGCAGGAACCACGCGGCCAGGCCGCCGAGGATGATGCCGCCCGGCCACCACGCGTGCAGCACGTTCAGCTTGTGCGTCTTCTGGTCGGGATAGAGCGTCGCGATCAGCGGATTGATGACGCCCTCGACCAGGCCGTGCGCGAGCCCGACGCACAGCATCGAGTATTGCGCCCAGTGCAGCTGCGGATCGGTCGCGGTGCCGGGCGCGAACAGGAAGCCGATCATGCCGGCGATGTGCAGCAGGAACGCCAGGATCAGCAGGCGCTTCATGCCGAGGAAGTCGCACAGCGGCGACGCGATCGCGATCACGTAGCCCATGCCGAAGAAGCCCTGGCCCAGCACCTTGCCGATCAGGGCCTGGTCGGCGGCGAAGTGGGTGCCGAGCTCGGTGGCGATGTTGGAGCGGATCGCGAACAGGGCCCCACAGGTGGTGAGGGACAGACAGCTCGCGAGGAACAGATGGCTCTTCTGCATGCGACCTCCGGGAGACGAGGGCGGCAGTTCACCACGGCGGCGCGCTCGGGTCACGCGCCGAGCCAGGAGTTGGCGAAGATGGCGGCGATCGCGGCGACGGTGGAGTTGGCGAACGTGGCGGTGATCGCGACGATGGCGATGGGGGGATGAGGAACGTGGGCCCGGGCCGCGGTGACCGCGCCGGTCGCACGAGCGACACCGGCGGCACCGGACGCGACCGCCGTATCGAAGCCGGAACGCGCCCGCGCTACCTTGCCGTCCGCCCCTCGGAGGGCACGGCCATCGACCCCGCGGATCCCGAACCACGACCGTCCTCGCGCTTGCCGCGCTTCGCCGCGGCGCTGCGCGACGTCTTCCGCGAAGGCTACTCCCTCTCGCACCTGCGCGCCGACGTGCTCGCGGGCCTGGTGGTCGGCATCGTGGCGCTGCCGCTGTCGATGGCGCTGGCGATTGCGACCGGGATGCCGCCGCAGAGCGGGCTGTACACCGCGATCGTCGCCGGCGCGGTGATCGCGATCGTCGGCGGCTCGCGCGTGCAGGTTTCGGGCCCGACCGCCGCGTTCGTGGTGATCCTGCTGCCGATCGTCAACCGCCACGGCCCCGGCGGGCTGATGTTGGCGACGATGATGGCGGGGGCGCTGATGCTGCTGATGGGGCTGGCGCGGCTGGGGCGGCTGATCTCGTTCGTGCCGTTCCCGGTCACCACCGGCTTCACCGCCGGCATCGCGGTCGTCATCGCGACCGGGCAGGTGAAGGACTTCCTGGGACTGGCCGGCGTGCCGCGCGCCGAACACTTCCACGAACTGGTCTACGAACTCGGCGCGCACCTCGACACCGTGCACTGGACCGACACCGCGGTCGGCGTCGTCACGCTGCTGCTGCTGGTGTGGTTGCCGCGCGTGGTGCAGCGCATCCCGGCGCCGCTGCTCGCGGTCGGCGGCACCGCGATCGTCGCCTGGCTGCTGCACCGCGTGACCCCGGGCTTCGACGTCGAGACGATCGCGCACCGCTTCGGCTACACCGAGAACGGCCAGCACGTCGCCGGCATCCCGCCGTGGCCGCCGGCGTTCGCGTGGCCGTGGCAGGGCGCTGGCGCCGACGGCAAGCCGCTCGGCTTCGACTGGGGGATGGTGAAGGACCTGATGCCGAGCGCGGTCGCGATCGCGCTGCTCGGTGCGATCGAGTCGCTGCTTTCGGCGGTCGCGTCCGATGCGATGTCGGGCCACAAGCACGACCCCGATGCCGAATTGCTGGCGCAGGGCACCGGCAACCTGCTGGCGCCGCTGTTCGGCGGCTTCGCGGCGACCGGTGCGATCGCGCGCACCGCGACCAACGTACGCGCCGGGGCACGCTCGCCGATCGCGGCGATCGTGCACGCGGGGTTCCTGCTGGCGGCGATGCTGTCGCTGGCGCCGCTGCTCGGCGAACTGCCGCTGGCGGCGATGGCGGCGCTGCTGCTGGTGGTCGCGTGGCGCATGGCCGACCTGCGCCACTTCCGCCACGTGCTGCGCACCGCACCGCGCAGCGACATCCTGGTGCTGCTGACCTGCTTCCTGCTGACCGTCGTGTTCGACATGGTGATCGGCGTGCTCGCCGGCTTCGTGCTGGCGTCGCTGCTGTTCATGCGGCGCATCGCCGAGATGACCGGCACGCGCCTGGTGCGCGGCGAACACCCGCAGCTCGATGCACCGATCCCGGCCGGCGTGATGGTCTACGAAGTCGAGGGCCCGCTGTTCTTCGGCGCCGCCGAGAAGGCGATGACGGCGCTGCACTCGATCCACAAGGAAGCGAAGGCGCTGGTGCTCGACCTCGACGGCGTGCTGGTCGTCGACGCCACTGGCCTCGTCAACCTGCAGTCGGTGCTCGACCGCATGCGCAAGAGCCACGTGCCGGTGGTGCTGACCGGCCTGCACTACCGCGTGATCCCGATGCTGGAGAAGGCGCACATCGCCGACGACGGCCAGCTGCTGTTCTTCCGGAACGATCTCGCGGCCGGCGTCGCGTTCGCCGGCGAACTGGCGGCGGCGGCGCCGGCCCGCGCGGCGAGCTCGCACGGG
>JBASWX010000339.1:0-12697 GCA_049276695.1 Planctomycetota bacterium | reverse complement strand
GCTCGGCAAGGCAGAGCTTGCGAGTGCGAAAATAGAGTCGTGACGCCCCGGAGGCCAAGAACGACGTACGACCGCTACTTCACCGGGCTTCCGTCGACGGGGGGTCAGCTACTTCCGGAACCGCTGGCATCCCCCGCACGCCCCGGCACTGGTGCCGCCGGGCGCCAGCTACTCGCGCAGCGCGTCGAGGTTCCAGGTCGCGACCCGCGAGCCGTTCTGGAACACGTCGAGCGCACCGACGCCGCCTGCCGGCAGGCCGAGGCACACGCTGCGGGCCAGGCGCATGCCCAGCATCGCCGCGGCGAATCCACTGAGCAGCGAGCCGGGGAGCACCGCCACCACCGTCTTGCCGTGCGCCTTGGGCATCACTTCGGTCCACCAACCGAGCACGCGCTCCACGGCGTCGCCGAGGCTCTCGCCGCCGGGCGCCTTCGCCTCGCCGAACTCGCTGAAGAACGTGCGCACCGCGCCGTCCTCCTCGCGCATCACGTCGCTCCACGCCCGGCCCTGCCAGCGCCCCATCGCCTGGTCGCGCAGCCGCGCATCGACCGCCGCCTCCTTCTGCTGCGCTTCCGCCAGCGCCCGCGCCGGCCCGCTGCACTGCGCCTGCGGACTGCACCACACCTCGGCGAGGTCGAGTTCCTTGCACAGCTCCAGCCAGCGCAGCACCTGCGCGCGGCCGCGCCTGCTCAGCTCGGCCGCGCCGTCGCCGACGGCGAGCTGGCCGTACTCGGCGGCCAGCTCCGGATGGCGGAACAACCACAGCCGGCAGAAGTCGGTCGGTTCGGGCAGCACCTGCGCATCTTGGCCGCGAGCACGCGCACCTTCCATCGTGACCTCGGCTCGAACTGGCCGAGTCTTGACCAAGGTGACCATTTCTGGTCATCTGTAGGACATGAAGACTGTCCGGATCGCGGAACTGAAGGCCAGCCTCAGCAAGCACCTGCGGGCCGTGCAGAAGGGCGAGACGCTGACGATCATGGATCGGGACACGCCGATCGCCAGGATCGTCCCCCTCGACGACGGGCAGCAGGGCCTTGCCACCAGACACGCTCGCGGTCGCCTGCAGGACATCGAGTTCCCGCCGCCGCTGCCGTTCAAGACCGACAGTCTGGCGACACTGCTAGAAGAACGACGCAACGATCGCTGAGCATGCTCGCCTACGTCGATTCCTCGGTGATCCTGCGCCTTGTCCTCGGCGAACGGAACGGACTCGCGGAATGGTCGAAGATCGAGGTCGGGGTCACGAGCGCACTCACCGAAGTGGAATGCCTGCGCACGTTGGATCGGATGCGGCTCGGCCAGCGGCTCGGCCCGGAGGGTCTCGCGGAGCGACGCGCCGCGGTGTTCACGACGCTGCAGCGGCTCGAAGTCATGCCCCTGTCCCCGGCGGTGTTGTCGCGCGCCGCCAATCCGATGCCGTCCCCGCTCGGCACGCTGGATGCCCTGCATCTGTCATCGGCAATGTTGCGGCGCGACGCTTCGAGGGTTCCGATCACCATGGCGACGCACGACGAAGCGCTGGCCCTCGCGGCGCGCGCCTCTGGCCTTGCGGTGGTCGGGGTTTGATTCTGGCCGCAACCCGCGCCCCCGGCGCGCCCTCCATCGTGGTCTCCCCCCGACCGCACCGGTAGCGTGTAGCGCGTGAGCTTCGCGACGCTGAAGACCGGCATCGACGGCCTCGACGGCATCCTCGGCGGCGGCATCCGCTATCCCGACGACGCCGCCGCGTTCGTGTGCCTCGCCGGCGGCCCCGGCACCGGCAAGACGCTGCTGGCACTCGAGATGGTGGTGCGCGCGTGGCTCGCCGACCAGGAGGGCGCGACATTCCTCTACTACTCGGTCGAACACACCCCCGACAGCATCCACAAGAAGCTGGCGTTCGACTTCGACTGGTTCCGCGCCAAGGTCGCGATCGCCGCCGCGCCGCGCGAGGTGCCGAACAAGCTGGTGCTGACCGCCGGCAACGGCACCAGGAGCCAGCTGGTGCTGACCCAGGCGCGGCCCGCGGCGCTGCAGCAGAAGGCGGCGCGCGGCACCACGGTCGACATCGAGTGGATCCTCGCCGAGATCGAGAACCACCGCATGGCCGGACCGGTGCGGCTGATCGTGATCGACAACGTCGGCCTGCTGCTGACCGATCTCGAGTACTTCGAGAAGCGCGCGGCGCTGCTGGAGACGCGGCGGCGGCTGCTCGAACACCGGATCCACGGCATCTTCGTGATGGAGGAAGCGCACCCCAGGGACCTGCGGCTGCCGTCGGCCGAGGAGTTCTCGACCGACCTGATGCTGCACCTGTCGTTCCGCGAGGAGGCGACCGACTTCAAGGCCCGCGCGCTCGAGATCTCCAAGGCCCGGCACCAGTACTACTACCGCGGCGTGCACCACTTCTCGATCGCCGGCCGCGGCATCACCCGCGACGTCTACCTCGGCGCGCGCAACGAACGGGGCCCCGGCATCCACGTCTACCCGTCGGTCGCCGCGCAGCTGTCGATGGCGCGCGACCAGGCGCAGTTCACGGTGCCGCCGCGCGGCGACACCGCGATCGACCTCGGCCATGCCGACCTCAACGCCGCGTTCCTGAACGGCACCGGGCCCGCCTCCCGCTCGTCGACCGTGCTGCTCGCCGAACCGGGCACCCGCGCCACCTTCCTGTCGCTGCGTTTCCTCGCCGCCGGCCTGCGCGCCGGGGAGCGCGTGCTGTTCGTCTCCACGCGCGAAGATCGCGACGCGATCCGCCGCATCTGCCAGCGCGAGCCCGTGCTGTCGCCCTGCCTCGGCCCCGACGGCAAGTTCTCGCCCGACTTCCGCGTCGTCTACCTGCACCCGGAGTTCATCGCGCCCGGCAAGTTCAACTGGGACTTGATCCGGCTGGTCCAGGGCGGCCACGCCGACGGCGAACCGCGCCCCGTTGCCCGCCTCGCCTTCGACAACATCTTCCGGCTCCAGGACCGCTTCCCGCTGATCACCGAGCAGCGCTTCCTGATCGCGGCGATGCTCGACATGCTGCGCTACCAGGCGGTGACGCCGCTGTTCGTCGACATGGTGCCGAGCGGGGCGCACCACGGCCACGGCGACTTCGATCCGTCCTCCTACCTGGTCGGCTTCGACAACGTCGTGCAGTTGTTCTTCGCGCAGAAGGAACACGGCAACCAGCCGTGCTTCCGCGTGCTGAAGTCGATCGGCAACGACTACGCGCCCGAGCCGCGCCCGATCGAGTGGCGGCGCAGCTGACGCGACCAGTGCAGTCGGTCGCGCTCCGCGCGATGATGTCCGCCGCCACCGCACGACCATCCGCGGCCACCACCACCATGCGCCCCACCACTCCGTTCGTGTTCCTGCTCCTGCCGACCCTGGGCCTCGCCCAGGATCCGACCAGCCCGGCCGTCAACCAGGCCCCGCCAGCGCGCGCGATCCGCGGCGCCTCCGGGCTCGACACCGGCTCGATGTACTTCTTCCGCGGCATGCTGCAGGAGGACCAGGGCATCATCGCGCAGCCCTGGGTCGAGCTCGGCACCACGCTCATCGACGGTCCCGAGCACACCGGCCCCGACACGCTCGACCTGACCTTCGGTCTGTGGAACAGCCTGCACGACGGACCCACCGGCAGCAGCGGTCCGCGCACCGGCGGGCCCGGTGCTGCCGGCAGCCTGTGGTACGAGAGCGACTTCTACGTCGACCTCGCCGCCCGCTTCGGCGAACGGCTCGACCTCGCGACCCGCTACACCGCCTACACCAGCCCGAACGGCTTCTTCGACCCGGCGCGGCGACGCGGCTTCCGCACCACGGTCGAGGAAGTGGCACTGACCGCGAGCTACGACGACCGCGAACTGTTGCTCGACGCGGTCGCCAACGGCCTGCAGCCGCACGTCACGATCGCCTTCGAACTCTCCGGCCAGCGCGACAACGGCACGCAGCGCGGCATCTACGGCGAAGTCGGCGTCGCGCCGAGCTTCGCACTCGGCGAGATCGGCTCGAGCCCGGTGACGCTGACGGTGCCGCTGACCTTCGGCATGAGCCTGACCGACTACTACGAGGACCAAGCCGGCGGCCGGGACGAGTTCTTCGGCTACCTGAGCGTCGGCGCGGTGCTCACCATGCCGCTCGGCTGCATGCCCGAGCGCTTCGGCTGCTGGACCTGTGAGCTGGGGCTGACCGCGCTGATGCTCGGCGACAACCTCGAAGAACGGAACGACGGCGACACCAGCGAAGTCGTATTGACGTTCGGGGTCGCGACGAAGTTCTGAAGCCGGGTGCGGCGACGGCTCCGGCTCCGGGGCCGGCGGGGACAGGCTGGCGGCGGCCGCGGCATGGGTCGCCACTTGTGCCGCCGGCCAGCCGCTGGTTGGATGCAAGGTGGCCATGTCGACACAGCCCTACCTGTTCCTGAACGCTGGTGGCGGTGAGAAACTGGCCTTCCTCGACGACAGCGAGCTGATCATCAGGACCCCGGGGGACGAAACCGGTGCTCCGGCTCACTACGAGTACGTCGCGAAGCCAGCAGCCAAGGGCTCGCCGCAGCATGTTCACCGCCGTCACGACGAGACCTTCCTCGTCGTCGAAGGGCAGTTCGAGTTCACGCTCGGCACGACCACGGTGCGCGCGGACCCCGGGTCGTTCCTGCTCGTGCGGCGCGGCCAGCCGCACGGCTTCCGCAACAGCGGCGCAGCCCGTGGCCGCATCGTTGGCACGTTCGCGCCGTACTTCGCCCAGTACTTCCGGGAGCTGGCGCAGATCATCGCCCGGACTGGCGCGGCACCGCCGCTCGAGGACTGGGTGAAGCTGTACGGGCGCTACGACACGACGTTCTACGACGGGCCTCCGCCGTCGCCGCAAGGCCCGCAGACGCAGCGATGACCTGGCGCGGCAGCCGCCGCTTCGCCTTGACGACACACTCGCCCCGATCCGCTCGCCGTACGGTGCGAACTCCGCACCGGAGTTGCCATGCGCGGCCACAGCGCAACGGCGCCCGGCAGCCGCGGCACGGAGGTCGGGCGCGCTGACGTGCAGACGGCTATACGGAACCCTGTGCCCGGCCCCGCTCCGCCGCCGCGCTCAAGGCGCCGACTTGTGCCCAGCGACGATCTGCTCCACCACCGCCGGTTCGGCCAGCGTCGTGATGTCGCCGAGCTCCGTGTAGTTGCCCTCAGCGATCTTGCGCAGGATGCGGCGCATGATCTTCCCGCTCCTCGTCTTCGGCAGGCCCGGCACGACCTGGATCCGGTCCGGCGTCGCGATCGGCGAAATCGCCTTGCGCACCGCCTGCTTCAGCGCCGCCTCGATCGTCGCCGCCGCCACGCCTTCCGCGGGCTTGCCGGCGATCACGTAGGCGTGGATGGCCTGGCCCTTCAGTTCGTGCGGGAACCCCACCACCGCCGCCTCGGCGCAGAACTCGTGCGCGACCAGCGCACTCTCGATCTCGGCGGTCCCGAGCCGGTGGCCCGCGACGTTGAGCACGTCGTCGACGCGGCCGGTGATCCAGTAGTAGCCGTCCTCGTCGCGCCGGCACCCGTCGCCGGTGAAGTACAGCCCTGGGTACATCGAGAAGTACGTCTGCTGGAAGCGCGCGTGGTCGTTCAGGATCGTGCGCGCCTGCCCCGGCCAGGAACCGCGCAGACAGAGGTTGCCGGACACCCCGTTGCCGAGCAGTTCCTTGCCCTGGTCGTCGACCAGCACCGGCTGCACGCCCGGCAGCGGGAACGTCGCCGAACCCGGCTTGCACGGCGTCGCCCCGGGCAGCGCCGAGATCAGGATGCCACCGGTCTCGGTCTGCCACCAGGTGTCGACGACGGCGCAGCGCTGGTCGCCGACGACGTCGTGGTACCACTGCCAGACCTCGGGGTTGATCGGCTCGCCGACCGAACCCAGCACGCGCAGGCTGGTGCGCTTGTACTTCTTCACCGGCTCGTCGCCGAAGCGCAGCAGCGCCCGCAGCGCGGTCGGCGCCGTGTAGAGGATCGTCGCCTGGATGTCGTCGACCACCTGCCAGTAGCGGCTCGGGTCGGGGTAGATGGGAGTGCTCTCGAACAGCACCGTCGTCGCCCCGTTCGCGAGCGGGCCGTAGACGATGTAGCTGTGGCCGGTGACCCAGCCGACGTCGGCGGCGCAGAAGTGCACGTCGCCGGGCCGCCAGTCGAACACCAGCTCGTGCGTGTACGACACGAAGACGAGGTAGCCGCCGGTCGTGTGCAGCTGGCCCTTGGGCTTGCCGGTCGAGCCCGACGTGTAGAGCACGAACAGCGGATCCTCGCTGTCCATCCACTCGACCGGGGCGTAGGCGCGCTGCTTCTGCATCTCGTCCGCCAGCCAGCGGTCGCGCCCCGACTGCATCGGCACTGCGGTGTCGGTGCGCCGCGCGACCAGCACCGTGTGCACGGGCAGGCCGGCGATCGCCTCGTCGACGGTGCGCTTCAACGGGATCGTCTTGCCGCCGCGCAGCCCTTCGTTCGCGGTCAGCACCACGCGGCAGTCGGCGTCGACGATGCGGTCCTTCAGCGACTCGGCGGAGAAGCCGGCGAACACCACGCTGTGCACGGCCCCGATGCGGGCGCAGGCGAGCATCGCGTAGACCGCTTCGGGCATCATCGGCAGGTAGATGCAGACGCGGTCGCCCTTCTTGACGCCGTGCGCGCGCAGCACGTTGGCGAGCCGGCCGACCTCGGCGTGCAGTTCGCGGAACGTGATGCGGCGGTACTGGCCCGGCTCGTCGAGCACCCACAGCAGGGCCACCTGGTCACTGCGCGTGGCGAGGTGCCGGTCGATGCAGTTGAAGGCGGCGTTCAGCTTGCCACCGAGGAACCACGCAACCTGCCCCTTGCCGAAGTCCTGTTCGACCACGGTCGTGAACGGAGCAAACCAGTGCACGCGCTGTGCCTTGTCGCGCCAGAACGTCGCCGGATCAGCGAGCGACGCCGCGTAGAGGCGCTGCTGCGCTGCGAACGACGCGACGTGCGCGCGGGCGGCGACGTGGGGCTTGGGCGGGACGAGCGCGTCGGCCATGGCGAACTCCTCCGGTTCAGTTCACAGCGATCGCACCCAGTGCAGCAGCGTGCGCACCGCGGTGCCGGCAGCGCCACCGCGGTAGTAGTCCTTGGACAGGCCGCCGTAGGCGGTGCCGGCGATGTCGAGGTGCACCCACGGCGTGTCCCCGGCGAAGAACGACAGGAACGCGCCACCGGCGGTCGAACCGTTGCCGTGCTGCGGTCCGTTGATGTTCGCGAGGTCGGCGAACTTGCTCTTCATCTGGTCCTTGTGGCACTCCCACAGCGGCAGCTGCCACAGCGGCTCGTCGGCGGCCTTGCCGGCGGCGATCAGGGCATCGCACAGCTTCTGGTTGTTGCCCATGATGCCGGCGACCTCGTGGCCGAGCGCGGTGACCACGGCACCGGTCAGCGTCGCGAGGTCGACGATCTTCGCCGGCTTGTAGAACTTCCTGCCGTAGCAGATCGCGTCGGCGAGCACGAGTCGACCCTCGGCGTCGGTGTTGAGCACCTCGATCGTGTGGCCGTCCATCGCGGTGACGATGTCGCCGGGCTTCTGCGCATCGGGGCCGACCGCGTTCTCGGTCGCGGCGATCAGGCCGATGATGTTGACGCGCGGCCGGTGGCCGGCGAGCGCGCCGTGGCGCAGCGCGTGGAACAGGCCGAGCACCGCACCGGCGCCACACATGTCGTAGCGCATCTCGTCCATCTTGGCCGCCGGCTTGATGCTGATGCCGCCGGTGTCGAAGGTCAGGCCCTTGCCGACCACGCAGACGTTGCCCTTGGCGCCGGGCACGCGGCGTTCGAGCACCAGGAACTGCGGTGGCTCGGAGGCACCCCTGGCGACACCGAGGAAGCTGCCCATGCCGAGCTTCGCGCAGGCCTTGCGGTCGAGCACCTTGACCCTGGTGCCGCCACCGGCGAGCTGGCGCGCCGCCTTCGCGAGCACGGTCGGCGTGCACAGGTTGGCGGCCTGGTTCTCGAGGTCGCGCGCGAACACCGTCGCCGCGGCCCCGATCGCGCCGACGCCAAGGCCTTCTCCGAAGGCCTTGGTGTCGTGGGCAGTGAAGCCGACGAGCCCGAGCTGGCAACTCGTCGCCTTGGCCGGCTTCGGCTTGTGCTGCTGCGGCGGCTGGTAGCGGTAGGCGCCGAGTGCGAGCCCCTCGGCCAAGGCCGCGCCGGCGGCAGCCGGCGCGACCTTGCCGAGCACCGCACGCGGGACCAGGAGGCCGAACTCGGCAACGCCGAGTTCGGCCGCCTGCGCCTGCGCCACCGCGGCGACCCTCCGCAGCTTCTCGCAGTCGACCTCGGCGACCTTGCCAGCACCCACCGTTGCCAGCCGCTTGCACGCAGCCTTGCCGCCCTGGTGAAACACCGCGACGGAGCGGAGCCCCGCCCTCAGATCGCCGGTCGCCTTCGCCGTCTGCAGCGCGCCGTGCAATGACGGCCCGGCATCCGGTGCCACGCCCTCCGCCACCACCACGAACACGAGCTCACCGCGACTTGCCGCAGCGAGTGGAACCAACCGGCTCTTCATGCAATCGTTGTATCGGCCACCGCCGCCCTTCACCACGCTGGCTTCGCCGCGGCAGTGTGAGCCACGACGGTTGGCACCTGATCAGGCCGAGCGATCGAGACGCCGCACGGAGATGAGATCGCGATCGGCGACCGCGCGCACTTGCGACTTCTTGAGCGTCACCACGGCCTGCGTCCGCCCCGACGCCGTCACAAACTCGACCTCCAAGCCATCCGGGCGATAGGTCTCGACCACCGTGCCGAGATCGCCGCGCTTGAGACCGTGCTCCGGCAGGTCCCGGTCGAGCACCACCGTGTCGAGTACCTTGTATCTCATGGCTTGTTGGCTGGGAAAGCGGTGACGAACCGCGGCGTTTCCTCGCCGGCCCGCACGATCCAGACGCTGACGATGTTGACCGCTCGACCCGACGGGCCGGTGATCCTACCACGCACCTCGTACTTCTGGCCGAAGGTCGTCAGCTCTCCCCGTCGCGCCGTGCCTTCCGCCGCGTGCTGCACCAGGCTTGCGAGCAACAAGGGCCATCGCTCCCGGAGGTAGCCCAGGGCCCCGAAGAACACAGCCTTGTAGCGACCGAAGGGATGCGTGGGCGAGAGCAGGTAGTCGCGGACCTTCCGGGGTTCGACATGCGATTGGTCCGCACCAGGGAGCTTCACGAGCGCGGTTATGTCCGCACGCATGCCACCGCGCAACCTCGCGGCGCGACCGCCGACTCCAGTTGCACCGCCGAAGCTCAGGGCCCAGGCCGCGGCAACTCGCCGACCCACCGCTCACCGCCGCCCGCGCGCAACCGTTCCAGCTTCCAGATCGGCACCTCGTGCTTGAGCCGGTCCATCAGGAACCGGCACGCATCGAACGCCGGCCCGCGGTGCGCTGAACTGACCACGACCACCACCGACGCCTCGCCGATCGCGACCTCGCCGAGCCGGTGCGCAACCCGTGCCCGCGTGCCGGGGAAGCGCTGCGCGGTCTCGGCGAACAGCTTCGCCATCACCGCCTGCGCCATCTCGGCATACGCCTCGTAACGCAGCCCCTCGACCGCGGCGCCGTCGTTGTGGTCGCGGGTCACGCCGGCGAAGGTCACGACGGCGCCATCGGCATCGGTGCGGCACTCGGCCTCGAGTGCCGTCGCATCGAGCGGTCCAGCGACCAGGTCGAAGCGGAACGCCTCCGCGGCACCGCTGCCGCCGCTGATCGGCGGGATGAACGCGACCTCGTCGCCATCGGCGAGCACGCGCTCGGGGCCGGCGTAGCCGCGGTTGACCGCCCACGCCACCGGCAGCCGCAGCAGCGCGGGCGCCCGTTCGGCAAGCTGTGCTCGCAGCGCTTCGACGGTGGTGCCGGCGGCGACGTCGACCGTCAACACGTCGGTGCCAAGGGCTTCGCGCACGGCCGCAAAACAGCGGATGGTGATCCGGACGCGCGCGCCAGCATCGGGCATCGAGCTATTCTGCAGAGCCGGTAGTCACGGCGGCCATCCCTGAGCTAGATTCCTCCGCGTCCCCGTGTTTCGTCCCGCGGCTCCGGGACTAGCTCCCCTCGCAATGCGCATCCAGCACTTCCTCGTGACGGCGGCATTGGCTGCCGCCGTTCCTGCCCAATCGTGGGCCCAGCTCTCGCTGCTGACGACCTTTCCGACGGTGCGCCGCTCCGGTGCCGCCGCCTTCGAGGTCAGCGGCAACCGGCTGATCTTCCTCGGCGGCGTGTCGCCGACACCGAGCGTGATCCTGCCCGAGACCTGGCGCTTCAACGGCACCTGGCAGCTGTTGGCGCCGCCCGGCGGCACCACCGGCCGCTGGGGCCACCAGCTGGTGCAGAACACCGTGAACAACCGGCTGCTGGCTTTCGGCGGCCGCTCGCCGACGATCAGCGGCTTCGCCAACGACACGATCGAATGGACCGGCACCGCGTGGGTGAACGTGCCGAGCCCGACCGCGCCGAGCCCGCGCTACCTGTACGGCATGGTGTTCGATTCGCGCCGTGCCCGCTTCGTGCTGGTCGGCGGCCGCACCGCGACGCAGACCCTCGGCGACGTGTGGGAGTTCGACGGGGCGGCGTGGACGCAGCGCACGTTCGCGGTGACGCCGAGCCCGCGCGCCGAGATGGCGATGGCCTACGACCCGGTGCTCGGCCAGACGATCCTGTTCGGCGGCATCGACAACGACACCAACACGGTGCTCGGCGACACCTGGTTCTACGACGGCGCGACCTGGGTCGCGCAGACGCCGGCCGCGTCGCCCGACCCGCGCTACCGCGCTGCCAGCGCCTACGACTCGGTGCGCAAGCGCATGGTGCTGTTCGGCGGCTTCGACGGCGCCGCGATCCGGAACGACACCCACGAGTTCACCGGCGAGACCTGGACCGCGATCACCACCGGCCCGACGGTGCCGGCGGCGACCACCGAGACCCTGCACGGCTACGACCCGGTGCGCCGGAAGTTCGTCCTGTTCGGCGGCTTCGGCACCAGCGGCTTCAGCAGCCAGACCTGGGAGTACACCGGTGCTACCACCGGCCTGTTCTCCCGCTTCGGCAGCGGCTGCGCGACCAGCGCCGGCGAACCGACCATCGAGAGCAACATCCCGCGCATCGGCCAGAACTGGGACCTGACGTTCAACAGCCTGCCGCTCGACATGGAGTTCGTGCTGGTCGCGCTCGGCCTGTCGAATCAGTCGTTCGGCGCCGTCCCGCTGCCGTTCGACCTCGGCCTGATCGGCCTCGGCGGCTGCAACCTGCTGGTCAGCGCCGACGTGGTCAACGTCGTGGACGCCACCCTGATCCCCGGCACCGCACTGCACACGCTGGCGATCCCCAACAACACCGCACTCGTCAACGCGGTGGTGTTCGCGCAGGGCATCCTGTTCGACCTCGTGCTGCCCGACTTCTTCTTCATCGGCACCACCAAGGGCGGCCGCGCCGTCGTCGGCAGCTAGCCGACGCCCTCCCGCGGGCGCGCCGTCACGACAGCCGCCGTCCGACTTCCTCGACGTCGCCGCGGCTGCCGAGGTAGAGCGGCGTGCGCTGGTGCAGCTTGGCCGGCATCAGGTCCAGGATGCGCGTCCGGCCGTCGCTGGCGGCGCCGCCGGCCTGCTCGCAGACGAACGCCAGCGGCGCGTTCTCGTACAGCAGGCGCAGCTTGCCCTCGGGCTTCTTCGCCTCGCCGGGATACATGTAGATGCCGCCCTTCAGCAGCGTGCGGTGGAAGTCGCCGACCAGAGCACCCGCGTAACGCGCCGCGCGCTTGCCGCACTGCGTCTCCTGCAGCCGGAACGCGCGCACCATCGCCTTGGTCTTGTCGTCCCACTTGCTCTCGTTCGCTTCGTTGACCGAGTACGAACCCTCGCCCTCGGGGATCTTGATGTCGGGATGGGTCAGGAAGAACGTGCCGATCGAGCGGTCGAGCGTGAAGCCGTTGACCGGGCCGCCGGCGGTGTAGACCAGCATCGTGCACGGGCCGTACAGCACGTAGCCGGCGGCGACCAGGTCGCGGCCCGGCTGCAGGAAGTCGGCGAGCACCGGCTTGCCGGCCGCCGACTTGCGTTTGTAGATGCCGAAGATCGTGCCCATCTGGCCAGCGACGTCGACGTTGCCCGAGCCGTCCAGCGGATCGCAGGTGATCACGTACTTGCCGCTCTCGCCGCCCGGCAGCACGTGCAGGTCCTCCATCTCCTCGCTGGCGACGCCGCTGACCATCGGCATCGTCTCGAACACCTGCAGCAGCGTGTCGTTGCTGATCACGTCGAGCGCGCGCACGTTCTCGTCCTGCACGTTGGTGGTGCCGGTGTAGCCGAGCTTGCCGACGAAGCCGGCGCGCATGATCTCGCTGGCCAGCATGCGCGCCAGCAGGCTGAAGCGGTTGAGCACGGTCGACAGGCCGCCGCTGGCGGACGCGGTGGCCTGGTCGCGGAAGAACTGCTCGCTGAGGGTGAGGCGGGTCATGCGGGCCCGCATTGGAACGCCGCGCCGACCGGGCTGCCAACGAAACGTCGTTGCGGCCGCTGCGCCCCCGGCGCCCGGTCAGCGCGCCGGCAGGCGCAGCAGTGGTTCGGACTCACCGACGATCGCCAGCGTGCGGCCCGCCGCTCCCGGACCGGGCAACCGGATCCACGCCAGCGTCGCGGCGTCGCTGCTGAGCAGTTCCTGGTGGCTGCCGTCGTCGCCGGTGACGACGAGTCGTTGGCCCGGC
>JBASWX010000338.1:0-5703 GCA_049276695.1 Planctomycetota bacterium | reverse complement strand
CCAACCGGCTGATCGGCCGCGCCGAGGTCGACGCCGCGCGGGCCGGCGACCCGCCGTCGGCGCTCGCACTCGACGAACTGCACGTGATGGTCGAACGCGAGTCGGTCAAGGGCGGCCGCGCGCTGGTGATCGACCGCGGCAAGTGCGTGCGCTGCAACATGTGCGTCGAATCGTGCGTCGCGGTGCACGACGACCACGTGCCGCGGCTGTCGAAGGTCGGCACACCGGTCGCCGCCGACCAGGTGCTGATCACCGCGTGTTACCACTGCGAACTGCCGCAGTGCATGCTGTCGTGCGAGTACGCGGCGATCCGGCGCGACGCGCAGGGCCGCGTGCGCTTCGAGTACGACAACTGCGTCGGCTGTGCATCGTGCATCGACGGCTGCCCGTACGGGGTGATCCGGCTGGTCGAACCGGCACCGCCGCCGCCGCCGATCCAGTCGGCGCTCGCCAGCCTGCCGTGGTTCGGCAAGTGGTTCCAGCGGCCGGAGCCGACGCCTCCCGCGGTGGCAGCGCCCGCCGTCGGTTGCAAGACCGGCTCGGCGGGCGTCGGCGCCAAGATCTCGCAGGTGACCGGCAAGACCATCAAGTGCGACCTGTGCGCGGGGCTGCCGTTCGAAGCCTGCGTCTACAACTGCCCGACGACCGCGATCACGCGGCGGCAGCCGCAGAGCCTGTTCGAACGCCGGCGGGGGCTCTGACATGGGCAAGCACCGCATCGTCGTCGAGGACGCAACCGGCGAACTGCTGGCGACCGAACGCGAGGTGACCTTCGGCACCCGCGGTTGCGACATCGTGCTCGACGACCCGGTCGCGGCGGCGCGGCACTGCGAGGTCCTGTTCGACGGGGCGTTCTGCGTGCGCGACCTCGGCTCGGTCACCGGCACCTGGCTCGGCAGCGAGCGGGTCGGCGCACCGGCCGAGATCAGCGACGGCGCCGTGATCGTGCTCGGCGCGTCGCGTTTGCTCGCGAAGGTCGAGCCGCGCGACGGCGTGGCGACGCTCGCCCTGCAGTTGCAGCGCAACGCGTTCTGGTGGCGCAAGGCCGGCAAGAAGGTGTTCGACAACGACCCCGACGCGCTGGTGCGCGCCGAGGTCGGCTTCGGCCGTTTCCCGGCGCTGGCCCGCGCCAACCGCTTCGCGATGGTCGCCGGCGCTTCGCTGCTGCTCGGCGGGACCTTCCTGGCGACGGTGATGGAGCCGCTCGCCGACGCCGGGACGCTGCTGCCGAGCCACGCGTTCGTCACCGGCGCCGAGCCCATCGACAACACGCACCAACGGTTCCTCGACTGCCGCAAGAAGGCCGACGACCAGGGCTGCAACGTCTGCCACAGCACCGGAGCCGGCACGCCGGCGGGCAAGTGCCTGCAGTGCCACGGCGAACTGGCCGACAGCAAGACGCGCCGCCACCCCTACTTCCTGGGCCCGGTGCTGGGCGACTCGCTGCCGATGGCCGACGAGCAGTTCTGCGTGATCTGCCACACGGACCATCAGGGCCAGGGCAACGCCCAGGTCGATCGCGGGGTGAAGAAGCCCGCGTACGCGCAGTTCGAGGGCAAGTGCGAGCCGTGCCACGGGCAGCTCGGCGATCGCGGCGAGGCCGAGTTGCGCAAGAAGGCCGCAATGGCGGCAGCCGACCGGGTGCCGCCTCGCCCGCGGCCGTACTCGACGATCCGCTTCCCGCACAACGTGCACGTCGACCAGAAGAAGATCGACTGCGTGGTCTGCCACCGTGAGAACGCGGAAGTGCTCGCGGATCGCGACCAAGGGCGGCCTGACAACCCGCTGCGCGACGACTTCGCCGAGGTGCCGTACGAGACTTGTGCTGCGTGCCACGTGACCGGCAAGGAAGCACCCGGCGTCACCGCCGCGCAGATCGAGACGTGGCGGCCGCAGCCCGAAAACCAGTGGCCGGTGACCTGGCACGGCAGCGACACCCCGGAGTCGCGGTGCGCCGCCTGCCACGAATCGGCCACGCGCCAGGATCGCACGGTGTTCGGCCCGGACCTGAAGATGGTCGAACGGGCGCAGCCGTCGGCGGTCGAGTACGCGGCGAGCCGCGCGACCTACACGCTGCCCTTGCGCAGCCACAAGGAACAGTTCGACGCCCACGCGCAGGGGCAGGAGTGCACGAAGTGCCACCTGCTCGGCGATCAGGTCGCCGCGGGCAAGACGACCCGCACGTTCTGGCACGCGCTGCACCTGGCGCCGGCTTTCCTCGATCCCGGCGCGGGGGCTGGCGGCGACGCCAGCACCAAGGACGGCGGCTGCCTGTCGTGCCACGACGACATGCGCACGCAGACGAAGCTGACCGCCGGCCGACAGACCTACCACTGGCCGGCGACCGAGAAGGAACAGCGGGCCTGCAACGAGACCTGCCACAAGAGCGGCAACGACCCACTCACCCTGGCGGCGACGGCCGTCGCGGTCGACGGCAGCACCACGCTGGTCCGCACCGCCGACTTCCCGCACGGCCCGCACGTCGCCAGCAGCGCGTTCGGCAAGACGGGCAGCCTGCAGGAGGGCTGCTTCGCCTGCCATCAGTTCGCGCCCGGCGATGGCGAGCGTGCGTTCGCGGCGGTGCCGCGCACCACGGAACAGGCGCGCAGCTGCCTGCCGTGCCACCAGGGCCATGCCGACGTCGGCGGCGGCCGGTGCCAGAAGTGCCACCCGGCCGAGCCGAACAACTCGTTCCTCGACTCGGCACGGCTGCCGCCGGGCGCGCTGGTGCGCGGCAAGCCCGCACCACCGGCGCCGACGCGGCCATGGCCCGGGCTCAACGGTTTCAGCCACTACTCGCGCGGCCACGACTGGCGCCGTGAGGGCGGGCCCGCGTGCAAGGAGTGCCATGACCAGTCGTTCGTCGGCGCGGCGGATCTCGCCACGGTGCCGGTGCCCGACGAAATGGACGATCGCACGCGGCAAGCCTGCCGCGCCTGCCATCTGAAGAAGCAGTTCCACTGGCGGTGAACGCTGCCGCCGCGCGTCAGCCCGACGCCTTCTTGCCCGGGTAGTCCTTGCTGTCGTTGCCGAACTTCGTTCGCGCCGCGGGTGACAGCGGGTTCTTGCGCAGGTCGAAGTCGCCGCCGCGGCCGTTGACCCCACCCGACTGGTTCGTCGCCGGCGACCAGTGGCACTGCAGACACTGCTCGGGTTGCTTGGTGCGCTGGTTCGCGTGCGGACTGCGGCGCGCCGCGTAGATGGTGTCGATGCGCGGCAGCGGCCGACCGAGCCAACCCGGCTCCTCGAGGATCGCCTTGTGGCAGTCGCGGCATGGCACGCCTTCCGGATGGAACTGGCTGTCGCTGAACCCGGCGAACGGCGTCTGCTGCGCCAGGTAGCGTGGATCGGGCGGTGTACCTGGACGCCGCGGTCGAGGCAGCAGCAGCGGCGACTCGTTGCCCGGCACCGCCTCGCCACGATGACACTTCACGCAACTCTTCACCTGCCCGTCGAGCAGCTTCTCGCAGGTCGGGTTCTCGGACTTCTTCGGCCGCACCTCGGACTTGTGGTCGTGGCACTGCCGGCAATCCGACGTG
Organism: Planctomycetota bacterium; assembly: GCA_049276695.1. Taxonomy (GTDB): domain Bacteria; phylum Planctomycetota; class UBA1135; order UBA1135; family UBA2386; genus UBA2386. The sequence continues at coordinate 2,164 of JBASWX010000338.1, read as the reverse complement.
ACGACGTCCTGGCCGTCGTCGCCGACCGAGTGGCAGTCGGTGCACGCCGCACCGGCCCGGACGTGCGGTTCGTGCGGGAAGCGCACGACCTCACGCACCGGCGCGGCTTCCGCCGGCACCTCGCGCACGCCACCGAGGTGGCACTTCTTGCAGGTCTCGCCGGCGAGCGTGTAGGTGCGCGCGTCGCTGGCCAGGGCAGCGGCATCCTTGGCGGTGACCGCCGATGGATGGCACTCCCGGCACGACGCCGCTGCCTGCTCGCCCGCGGGCACGTGTGTGCGATGCCGGAACTGCTTCTGTTCGAGCCGGCCCGGCAGTTCGGGAACGCGCGCACGATGGCACTTCGCACAGTCGGCCAGGTCGGGTGGCGCGCCGGCTGGACCGGTCAGGTACGGGTGCGCGTTGCTGGTGAACTCGAAGGTACGGCCGGTGAAGCGCTGCACGCTCGCGAGCGGTCGCGTCATCGCGAAGTCAGCGGCGGCGAAGTCGTGACACTGCTCGCACTGGCCCCACGCGCTCTGCTCGTCGTGACGGCCGTCGCTGGAGTCGTGCAGCGGCGCAGTGCTGGTCTCGCCGGTCAGCCAGCCATCGACGGCGTGGCACTGCGCGCAGTCGAGGTAGCGGTTCTTGCTGCCGGCGGCCTTGTCGTCCTTGCGTGCCGGGAAGAACGGATAGTCCGGGATCGGGCTGCCCTGACCGACCTTGTCCTGCACGTGACAGACGGCACACGCGTCGTCCTTCGCCGCACGCAGCAGCCGGTACGCGTCCTCGGTGGCTACGTTCGGCTTCGGCTTGCCGGCGAGGAAGCGGAAGTGGTCGCGGTGCTCGAAGGCACCGAGCGCGTGCAGCACGCGTTGCGTCGGCGCCTTCGCCGGCGCCCAACCGACCGGCTTCCTCCGCGCATCGCTGTAGTGGCAGGTGTCGCAGTCGACGTTCTGGGCGCGCGCCGCTCCAACGCCGTTCGCCGCTGCCTGCTCGATGCCGGTGTGGCAGGTCTGGCACTGGATGGCACCGTGGTCGAAGTGGTCGAAGTCGTCGCCGGGTGGCAGCTTCCTGCCCGGCGGACCGACGTTGACGCCGCCGGTCGGACCGGCGAACGCGCGGTGCACCCGCTCGGCGAAGTCCTCGTAGGGCGCCTTGGGCCGCTCGAACCACGCGATGCCGAGGTTCTTCGCGAGGTCCTTGTCCAGCGCACCCTCGAACCACTCCCAGGTCTCGACTGCTGGCTTGCCAGCGACCAGCGCGAGCGCGGCCCCGCGCTCATGGCAGCGCACGCATTGCCCGGGGCCGGTCACGACGTCGTACTCGGCACGCGTGTTGACGTTGCGCTTCAGGTGGCACTCGCGGCAGGCCAGCATGCCGTGGGTGTGGTGCCGGAACGCGTCGCTGGTGCGCGTGCGGCGCTTGCGCAGATCGTCGTCGAAGCCCGGTTTGAACCGCCGGACGAGGGTCGCCTTGCCCTGGTCGTCCACGTGGCACTCGTCGCAGTGCGCTTGCGGCGCCGAGAACTCCTGCTGGGCGCTGAACCGGTGGCAACCGCGGCAGTCGCGCCACACCTCGGGCAAAGCGCGCTCGGCCCACACGTCCGGCACGTGCTGATCGTGCTTGAAGAGGTCCGCCGGCGGATCCTGCGGGTCCGCAACGATCGCGACCGGCACTGCTGCGGGCCTGCCAGCGAACGACGTGAACGCGCCCACCGCGGCCAACGCGGCGAGCGTCGCAACCAGCCGGCCGTCCATGTCACTCCGCCTTGCCGAGCTGCTGGATCTTCACCGTGCCGCGCACCCGCGCCTGGCAGGCGAGGCGGCACTTGTTCTCGTCGAAGCGGCTGCCGAAGTACTTCTTCGACTTCTTGGCCATCGTGTTCTTCTCCTTCGGCGCCGGATCACTGAGCCACGACATGCCATCGAGCACGACCACGCAGCACTTGCCGCAGGTGCCGCCCGACTCGTTCGGTTCGCTGTCGCTCCAGCACTCCCACTGCGTCAGGCAGGTGCCGCCGATGCTGTCGGCGTCGCTCGAGGCGCGGCCGTTCTCGGCCATGGCACTGGCCATCGGCAGCTCCGGATTGGCCGCGATCTTGCCGCCATCGGCGAACACCAGCGCCGGGTCGCCCGGCGATCCCGACGGTTGCGCGGCCGGACCCGGTGCCGCCGGCGTCTTC
>JBASWX010000337.1:0-3012 GCA_049276695.1 Planctomycetota bacterium | reverse complement strand
GGCAGGGCCCGGCCCGGACGGCGGCGGCGCCAGCGTGGGATCGCCGGCACCCCGCAGTGCGACCGCCGCCGTCGATGCCAGGACCACGACGCCGGCCGCCAGCACCAGGGCCGGCGGCCCGCATCGTTGCTCCCGCCGCGCGGCGTTGCGTTCCACGATCGCCATGGCGCTACTTGACGAAGACGCCCTCGGTCAGCGTCTGGTTGGCGCTCTGTTCGATCGCCAGCACCTCGTACGGATTCTCGCCGGCCGGCAGCGACGCGACGAACTCCGGCGGCACGGTGACGCTGCGCGCGGTCGGCGGCAGGGTCACCTGGAAGCTGCCGCAGATCACCTGGTAGCCGCTGATCGTCAGCGGGCGCACCGGGAAGCCCGGCGGTGTCGTGGTGACCTCGTCCCAGTGGATGGTCAACGAGGATGGCGCCGAGAACACCGCACTGACCACCGGCCCCGCCGGGACCGCGTGCGAGAACGGCACTTCGCTCTCGAGCTCGCCGCCATCGACGGTGACGCCCTCGAAGCAGTACAGGCCCTCGGGGAACCTGCCGAGCAGCGTCGCCAGCGGCACCTGGCTCAGCGACGGTTCGGCGCCCTCGAAGAACAGCTCGGTCATGCCGAGTTGCTGGTACGGGCCGCGGCCGCGCACTTCGAACAGCGACTGGCCGCCGGGCTTCTCGATGCGCAGGCGCTTCCAGTCCTCGGCGTCGAGCGTCACGTGCACGCCGAGGTCGTTGGCACTGGCGTTGTACTCCCAGTAGATGCGCGCCAGCTTGAACGGCTCTTCGCTCGACGCCGGCTCCGCCGCATCGGCGGGCGCCAGCGGCAGCGGGGCCGCCAGCCCGGCGAACAGCAGCGCACCGGCGAGCACGAAGGAACGGGGCGAACAGACAGGATGGTCGAACACGGTCACGGTGGGACTCCAGAGCGGGGCGGATGCCCCTGGGAACACGAAGGACCCGGATGGGTCGTCCGTGCTTCTAGGAAGCCACGCTGAGCCGCTGCTGAGCGCGGCTCAGGTTGCAACCGCGACGCGCTGCCAGGCGGGCAGCCGCGCCAGCGCCTGCCGCAGGTCGGCCGCGAGGTCGTCGATCGCTTCGATGCCAACCGACAGCCGCAGCAGCCCGTCACCGATGCCGGCGCGCTGGCGCACTTCCGGCGTCATCGACGCGTGCGTCATCGTCGCTGGGTGTGCGATGAGGCTCTCGACGCCGCCGAGCGACTCGGCCAGCGTGAAGTGTTGCAGGCCGGCGAGGAACGCCGGCACCGCCGCCGGATCGGCGAGCTCGAAGCTCAGCATGCCGCCGAACCCGCGCTGCTGTGCGCACGCCAACGGGTGGTCGGGATGCGAACGCAGCCCCGGGTAGTGCACCGCCGCCACCGCCGGGTGCCCGCGCAACAGTTCGGCGAGCGCCTGCGCGTTCGCCGCGTGCTGCCGCATGCGCACCGGCAGCGTGCGCAGGCCGCGCAGGGTCAGCCAGGAGTCGAACGGCGCGCCGGTGATGCCGAGCGCGTTGGCCCACCACGCGCACTGCTCGTGCAGCGCGGCGGTCTTCGCGATCAAAGCACCGCCGACCACGTCGCTGTGCCCGTTCACGTACTTGGTGGTGCTGTGCACGACCAGGTCGGCGCCGAGCGCCAGCGGGTTCTGCAGCACCGGCGACAGGAACGTGTTGTCGACCGCGAGCAGGGCTCCAGCGCCGTGTGCGCGTTCGGCCAATGCGCGCAGATCGACCAGCCGCAGCAGCGGGTTGCTCGGCGACTCGGCCCACACCAGTTTCGGTCGCCGGGCCAACACTGCGTCGAGGGCGACCGGGTCGCGCTGGTCGACGAACGCGACCTGGCAGTGGCCCTTGCGCGCCAGCGCGTCGGCGAGCCGCCAGGTTCCGCCGTAGCCATCGTGCGGCAGCACCACCAGGTCGCTCGGCCCGAGCTGGTGCAAGAGCAGCCCGATCGCCGCCATGCCGGTCGCGGTGACGACGGCGCCCGCGCCACCTTCCAGCGCTGCCAGCGCGTGCGCCAGTTCATCGCGCGTCGGGTTGCCGCTGCGCGTGTAGTCGTAGGTGCGCTTCTCGCCGAAACCGGCGAAGCTGAAGTTCGCCGACAGCACGAGCGGTGGCGCCACCGCACCATGGGTCGGGTCGGTGGCGATGCCGGCGCGCACCGCCAGCGTTTCGGGGGCGGGACTCATCGCAGCACCTCCCGCACGAACGCCGCGACCAACGGCACTTCCTTCAGGAACGCGTCGTGGCCGTAGCGCGATCGGAGTTCCCGGTGCAGCCGCAGGTCGGGCAGCGCGAGCGCCAGTTCGCGCACGTCGGCCGGCGGCACCAGCTGGTCGCCGGCGAACGCCAGCAGCGATGCCGGCACCCGCACGGCGCGCGGATCGATCTGGTGCGCGTCGATCGAGCGGTTGAGGCACAGGAACTGCTCCGCGGTCCAGTTGGCCGCGAACGTGGCACCGCGCGCGTCGAGCCAGTCCTGCACCGGGAAGCGCACGTCGCAGCCGGCGACGGTGCCGGGTCCGGCGAAGCGTTCGCCGAGTTCGCCCGGCGTGCGGTAGGTCGTCATCGCCAGCCCGCGCGCCAAGGCCAGCGCCGCCGCCGGCTCGCCGGTGCGCAGGCCGAGTTCGACGATGCCGCGCTGCACCGCGCGCCAGGCACTCGCCTGCGGGTGGCTCCGGTGCGCCGCCGCCAGCACACCGAGTCGGCCGACGCGATCAGGAGACTGCGCGGCCGCGTGCAGCGCCACCATGCCGCCGTAGCTGCTGCCGACCAGCGCGTACACGTTCGCGATGCCGAGCGCGTCGCACAGCCGCCACAGCGCCGCGGCCTGGTCGGCGGCAGCGACGAACGGGAACGCCTCGCCGGGGCCCGGCGCGGTGGACGCGCCGTTGCCGCCGAGCCAGTCGAACGCCAGCACCTGGAACCGCTGCGTGTCGACCGCGAGTCCTTCGCCGACGATGCCCTCCCACCAGCCGCGCTGCGGCACCGCGGCGTGCGCGCTGGCGTGGCG
>JBASWX010000336.1:0-2122 GCA_049276695.1 Planctomycetota bacterium | reverse complement strand
GCCGGGCACCGCGACGTCGACCTTGGTGCCATCGAGCAGTTCCCACGGCGCCACCACGACGTCGGCCTCGACATCGTCGTCGCGCAGCCGGAAGGCGTCGTCGGGCACCAACCGCAGCGTCAGCAGCAGGTCGCCGGGACCGCCGTCGCCGGCTTCGCCGAGCCCGCGCAGCCGCACGACCTGGCCGTCGCGCGCGTCCTTGGGGATCGACAGTTCGATGTTCCTCTCGCGCTGCTGGCTGCCGAGCCCGCCGCACGCCGGGCAGGCCCGGCGGCCGATGCGGCCTTCGCCCTCGCACGACGGACACGGCACCGCGATGCGCAGCGCGAACGCCTTCTTGCCGCCGAGCAATGCGTCGCCGACGCTCACCTCGATCGCCGCCTCGGCGTCCTCGCCACGTTCGGCCCGCGGCTGCGCGCGACCGCGAGCGCCGCCGGCGCCAGCCCCGGCGAACATGTCGCCGAACATCTGCCCGAAGAAGTCGGAGAAGCCGCCGGCGCCACCACCCCCGCCAGCACCCCCGAACATGCGCGCGAACTCTTCGGGGCTCACGGTGCGGAAGCCGCCGCCACCGGGCGGTGGCTGGAAGTCCTGGCCGTGGCGCCAGTGCTCACCGAGCGCGTCGAAGCGCTTGCGCTTCTCGGGGTCGCTCAGCACCTCGTTCGCTTCCGAGATCGCCTTGAACTTGTCCTCGACGTCCTTGCGCTTGTGCGGCGGATGGCGGTCGGGGTGCCACTCCTTCGCCAGCTTGCGGTAGGCGCGCTTGATCTCGTCCGGCGTCGCGGTGCGGGCGACGCCCAGCGTGGTGTAGTAGTCCTGGAACTTCAAGGCGGTGAGCGGAGGTCGGCGGGACAAGAGACTGCGCCAGCCTGCCTGCGAAATCCAGTAGCGCCAATGCGGGGACCCGCCACCCGGCGCTACCTTGGCGCGCCATGGAACCCGTCACGCCGCCGCAGCGCCGCTTCGCCGTGCTGATCGATGCCGACAACGTCAGCGCGTCCGCCCTCGAAGGCCTGATCGCCGAGATCGCCAACTACGGCGTCGCGCTGGTCAAGCGCATCTACGGCGACTGGACGTTGCCGAACCTGAAGTCGTGGAAGGAGCAACTGCTCGAGCACGCGATCCAGCCGATCCAGCAGTTCCGCTACACGGTCGGCAAGAACGCGACCGACAGCGCGCTGATCATCGACGCGATGGACCTGCTGTTCCGGGCCAAGCTCGATGGCTTCTGCCTCGTCTCCAGCGACTCCGACTTCACGCGGCTCGCGTCGCGCATCCGCGAGGAGGGGCTGATGGTGATCGGCTTCGGCGAACGCAAGACGCCGCGCGCGTTCGTGACCGCGTGCGACCGCTTCGTGTTCACCGACATCCTGCGCGGCGCCGCGCCCGACCGCGAGAAGGAGCCGCGCAAGACCGCGACCGAACTGAAGCACGACCGCAAGCTGGTCGACCTGCTGCGTTGGGCGGTCGAGGCCAGCGAGGACGACGATGGCTGGGCCAACCTCGGCACCGTCGGCGCCAAGATCATGTCGCAGCAGCCGGACTTCGACGCGCGCAGCTACGGCTTCAGCAAGCTCAGCAACCTGGTCGAGGGCACCGGCCTGTTCGAGATCGAGCGGCAGACGAGCCAGGGCGGCCGCGTCGACATCCTGCTGCGCGAACTGCTGCCGGCTTCGGCGCCGCGGCGTCGCTGACCGTCACCGGATCGCGGCGCAACGGCCGCGACGCAGCCACCCGGCGGTGCCATGGTGAGGTCGGCACCGGCCGGGATTCCCGTCGGTGACCGAGGGAACCGGCAGCCGATGCCGTCGTTGGCGCGCACCCTCGTGACCAACCCGATGAACCGCAGCCTTCTCGACGGCATCTCGATCGCTTCGCCGTGCAGCGCCGACTGGAACCAGATGACGGGCGACGATCGCCGCCGCTTCTGCGCCCAGTGCAAGCTGCACGTGCACGACCTCAGCGGCATGACCGCGGACGCGGCGATGGCGCTGCTGCGGCAGACCGGCAAGGGGCGCGTCTGCGTGCGCTTCTTCCGCCGCACCGACGGCACCGTGCTGACGCGCGACTGCCCGGTCGGGCTGCGCCAGAAGCTGCGGCGCGCCTGGGCGCGGGCGGGAGC
>JBASWX010000335.1:0-2956 GCA_049276695.1 Planctomycetota bacterium | reverse complement strand
AGAGCCAGATCGCCACGTTCGTGCAGGCGTTCCCCGAGACGACGGTGTGGAGCAGCGACCCGACCGGCAAGGGTTACGACGTGGTGCTGATGGCGCGCCTGGCGCCGTCGCCGATCGACGTCGATGCGCTCGGCGCGCGGATCGCGGCGAATGCGCCGCTGGCCGAGATGCTGGCCGAGGCAGGACTCGGCGGCGCGATCCCCCTGCTGCGCACGTACGCAGGGCGCGGCACCGAGCTGCAGCCGTGGCTCGCCGACGCCGAACTGAACCTCGACGTCAACCTGCGGCTGCAGTACCTCGCCGGGTTGCGGCTCGACGTGCGCGAGGACACGTCGATCTTCGCCGACATGAAGCGGTTCTGGCGATACCCCGACGATCTGTTCGTCGGCAGCGCGGCGACACTGCGGGAACTGCGGCGCGTTCTCGAGCGGTGAAGCCCGGCGACGCTGCTCGTTTGCAGCGCCGGCTCGAAAAGCAGTTGCGGCAGAGACGGGCGCGCGGTTGGAATCCCGCACCGGTGCAGCGGCTGTTTCACTGCCGGTGACCGGACGAAGGACCGCTGATGCCAGCCGACCATCCATTCCTTGCCGAGTTGGACGACAAGCTCTGGAACGCGGCGGATCGCCTTCGCTCCTCGCTCGATGCCGCCGTCTACAAGCACGCGGTCCTCGGCCTGATCTTCTTGAAGTATGTCTCGGACGCTTTCGAGGAGCGTCGCGAGCAGCTGAAGCACCAGTTCGCCGACCGCAATCACGAGTACTGGCTCGGCGGTGACCCAGCCCTCGAGCACGAACAGCTCGAGGTTCGCGACTACTACACCGAAGGCAACGTCTTCTGGGTTCCGGCCTTGGCCCGGTGGAGCACGATCAAGGCCAACGCCAAGACTGCCGACGACACGGTCATCGAGATCACGAACGGCCACAAGTCGACCTACACGATGCGCGGTCTGGCGCGTCTGCTCGACGATGCACTCGCCGAGATCGAGAAGGAGAACCCGAAACTCAAGGGCGTGCTGGTCTCGGCTGGGCGCAACTACGGCGGGCTCGAGCTGGCCGCCGACAAACTCGTCGGTCTCGTCAACCTGTTCTCCGAAGTCCCCTTCCGGCACGAGTCGCTGCACGCGAAGGACATCCTCGGCCACGTCTACGAGTACTTCCTCGGCCAGTTCGCGCAGGCCGAGGGCAAGAAGGGCGGCCAGTACTACACGCCGAAGGCGATCGTCACGCTGATCGTCGAGATGCTGGAGCCCTACCAGGGGCGCGTCTACGACCCGTGCTGCGGCTCCGGCGGCTTCTTCGTGCAGTCGGCGAAGTTCATCGAGCGCCATGCCGACTCTCGGCAGTACTTGGCCGAGGAACAGAAGCGGCGCCTGTCGATCTACGGGCAGGAGTCCAATCCGACGACGTGGCGGCTCGCCTGCATGAACCTCGCGATCCGCGGCATCGACTACGACCTCGGCAAGGAACCGAAGGACACGCTGCTGTCGGATGCGCACCCCGACCTGCGCGCCGACTACGTGATGGCGAATCCACCCTTCAACATGAAGGAGTGGGGCGGCGAGCAGCTTGCCGGCGACCCGCGTTGGCGCGACTACCCGACGCCGCCGGAGAGCAATGCGAACTTCGCGTGGCTGCTGCACATGCTGCACCACCTGCACCCGACGACCGGCAGCCTGGGTCTGCTGCTCGCGAACGGCTCGATGAGTTCGAGCACGAACAACGAGGGCGAGATCCGACGACAACTGGTGCAGCGCGATCTGGTCGAGTGCATGGTGGCGCTTCCGGGCCAGCTGTTCACCAACACGCAGATCCCGGCGTGCATCTGGTTCTTGACCAAGAACAAGGCTGCCCGGGGCGGGATGCGGGCGCGGCACGGCGAGGTGCTGTTCGTCGATGCGCGCGAACTCGGCTACATGGTCGACCGCGTGCTGCGCGACTTCCACGACGAGGAGATCCGACGCATCACCGACGCGTTCCATCGTTGGCGCAGCGGCAAGGGCTACGCCGACGAGATCGGCTTCTGCAAGAGCGTGGATCTGGCCGCGATCGAGAAGGAGGACTTCGTGCTGACGCCGGGCCGCTTCGTCGGCAGCAAACCACAGCAGGATGACGGCGGCACGTTCGAGCAGAAGATGCAGAAGCTGATCCCGGAGCTGCGCGAGCAGTTCCGGAAGGGAGCCGAGCTGGAGGCGCGGATCCGGCAGAACCTGAAGCGGGTCGGCTATGAAGTCTGAGCGCCGCAAGCCGGCTCCGGCACGCGCGACTACGAGCCGAGCGATCGCAGTGCCGAAGGGCTATGCCCAGCTCGTCGAGCGCATCAAGGCGCGCATCCAGGTCGCGCAGTCGCGCGCGGCGCAGGCTGCCAATCGCGAGTTGCTGCGCCTCTACTGGCAGGTCGGACGCGATCTGGTTGCCGAGCAGGCCCGCCACGAGTACGGCACGCGGGTGGTCGAGCGACTCGCCAGCGACCTCGCCGCGGCGTTCCCCGGGATCCAGGGTTTCTCAGCTCGCAACCTCTGGCGCATGCGCGCCTTCTTCCTGGCGCACCGGCCGACGCCAGTTCTGCCACAACCTGTGGCAGAACCTCTCGAACCTGAGCTGCCATCGTCAGTTGCGGTTTTGCCATGGGCGCACCACGTGCTGTTGCTGGAGCGGGTCAAGGCCGGCGACGAACGCGAAGTCTACGCCCGGCTCGCACTGGAGCAGGGCTGGTCGAGAGCGACGCTGACGCAGCAGATCGCGACCGGGCTGTCGCGGCGCCGCGGCAAGGCGATCACGAACTTCGCGCGCACGCTGCCGCCGCCGCAATCGGCGTTGGCGGAAGAGAGCCTGAAGGATCCGTACGTGTTCGACTTCCTGGCTCTGACGCACGATGCGCGCGAACGCGAGATCGAGCAGGGGCTGATCGAGCACGTGCAGCAGTTCCTGCTCGAACTGGGCGTCGGGTTCGCCTTCGT
>JBASWX010000334.1:0-6506 GCA_049276695.1 Planctomycetota bacterium | reverse complement strand
ACCGTAGCCACCGCGGCCACCGCCGCCGCCACCGTAGCCGCCGCGACCACCGCCACCGCCGCCGAAGCCACCGCGGCCGCCACCACCACCACCGAAGCCACCGCGGCCGCCGTCCTGGCGGGGCTGGGCTTCATTGACCTTCAGCGGCCGGCCATCGAGGTCGGCGCCGTTCATGGCCTGGATGGCGCCTTGCGCATCCTGGTCGGTGGCCATCTCCACGAACGCGAAGCCGCGCGAGCGGCCGGTGTCGCGGTCGAGCATGATCTTGACTTCCGTCACCTGACGGCCGTCGCCACCGAACGCTGCGCGCAGCGACTCTTCGGTGGTCTGGAAGGAAAGGTTGCCAACGTACAGTCTCGTACCCATCTGACGATCACTTCACCCCTTGTGGGAGTCACGCAACCGAAGTGAAGGGGCCAAGCCCTCGGTTGCCAACGAACTGGGAAGAGCGAGTCTCTACTCAGGTTCCCCGATCGATCGGCAAGGGGGCAGACCAACCAAGACGTACCCGACGAGGTCGCAGACGGCGGGAACGATGCGGGCAGCCCGCCCCTTCTGCAAGCCGGCAGCACGAAAAGTGCTTCTCCGGCGGGTCGCCGAGCCTGGCCAGCGAGGTAGCGCCCACTGCCCCGGTCGCTATCGTGCGCCCGCCCATGCAATACGGCTTCGTGCTCGACCAGCGGCGCTGCATCGGTTGCCACGCCTGCACGGTCGCCTGCAAGTCCGAGAACGAGGTGCCGTTGGGCGACTTCCGCACCTGGGTCAAGTACACGGAGGTCGGCGCCTTCCCGGCGGTCCGGCGCCACTTCGCCGTGCTGCGCTGCAACCAGTGCACCGCCGCCCCGTGCGTGACGATCTGCCCGGTCACCGCGCTGCACAAGCGGCCCGACGGCATCGTCGATCTCGACAAGGACGTCTGCATCGGCTGCAAGGCCTGCATGCAGGCGTGTCCGTACGACGCGCTCTACCTCAACGAGGACACCGGCGGCGCCGAGAAGTGCCACTTCTGCGCCCACCGCGTCGAACAGGGCCTGAAGCCGGCGTGCGAGGTGGTCTGCCCCGAGGTCGCGATCGTCTCCGGCGACCTGCACGATCCGAACAGCCCCGCCGCGCGCCTGCTCGCCGAGGTGCCGGGTGCTACGGCGCGGCGGCCCGAACAGGGCACCGGCCCGAACGTCTTCTACCTCGGCGCGCACGCGGCCTCGCTCGAGCCCTGCACCGCGCGCGAGGAGGACATGTACCTGTGGAGCGACCGCCGGCTGCCGAAGGCGCCGCTGCCGGCCGCCGACGCCGAAGCGCTGTACCGGCCCGACGCGCGGGTCGCGCTCGACGTCGACCACAAGGTGCACTGGGGCTGGAAGGTCGCCGCGTACCTGGTGACCAAGGGCGTCGCCGCGGGAGCGTCGCTGTGGGCGCCGTTCGTCGCGTTCATGCCATCGGCCTCGTCGCTCGGCAGGAACTGGCTGCCGGAGATCCTGGCGCTGCTGTTCCTCGGACTGACCAACGTGCTGCTGGTCGTCGACCTGAAGCGGCCCAAGCAGTTCCTGTCGATCGTGCTGCGGCCCAACACCCGGAGCTGGCTGGTCAAGGGCGCCTGGGTGCTGATGGCGTTCGGCGGGCTCACCACCGCGATCCTGGTCGCGCGCGCGCTGGGCCTGCACGGCCTCGCCGACGGGTTGCGCTGGACCAACCTGGTCGCCGCATCGATGGCCGCTGCCTACACCGCGTTCCTGTTCGCGCAGTGCGAAGGGCGCGATCTGTGGCAGCACACGCGCGTCTTGCTGCCGCACCTGCTGGTGCAGGCGCTGTGCGTCGGCGGTGCTGCGCTGCTGCCGTTCGTGCCGGACACGCGCCTCGCGGTCGCCGTCGCGGTGCTCGCCGTCGTCCACCACGGCCTCGGCCTGCTCGAACGCGTCGCCCGCCACGAGACGCACAACGCGAAGATGGCGGCGGCCCTGTTGCCGACGGTGCCGGCCTGGCCGGGCACGCGGCTGTCGGCGTTCCATCTCGGGATGGCGACGACGACGGTCGCGGCGCTGCTCGGCGCGCTCTTGTGCGCGACCGGCTACCCGCAGCCGGTAGCGCTGGCGCTGTGCGCACTCGCGGGCCAGCTCGGGCTGTTCCTGTACGAACGGGCCTACGTGCGCGCCGGGCAGTTGCCGCCGCTGTCGTGACCGCGGCTCGCCACCGCGCGCCCGGGTAACAGCCTTGTCAGCACCGATCGCACACCTTCGCGCCAGTTGCCAGCCCGATGGTGGCGCCGCAGACTGCGCGCCCTCCTTCTTCTCCTGAGGCCCGAATGCTCCGAATCCTGCTGGTCGCTGCGTGTCCCCTCTTCCTCGTCGCCTCGTCCCCCGCGCAGCGCGGGGACCGTCAGGACCGGCCAGCGGCGCCGCCACTGCAGCACTTCACGAGCGCCAGCGCGACCTTCAAGAGTCCGAAGATCACCAGCGGCGAGGCCGGCTATTCGATCTGGCTGCCGAAGCAGTACGGCGACGAGGCGAAGAAGGACACCAAGTACCCGTGGGCGCTGTGGCTGCCGGGGTTCGGCGGCACCGACGAGTTCGAGCGGGGCGGCGGCATCGCGGTGCTCGATCGGCTCACCGGTGAGGGCAAGGTCCCGCCGATGGCGTTCGTCGTGTTCCGCTCGCCGGGCCGCCGCGGTCGCAGCGTCTACACCAACGGCGAGGGCGGCAACGCCATCGAGGACGCGATCGTCGTCGACCTCGTCGCGCACCTCGAAGCCACGTACCGCCTGATCGCCGACAAGAAGGCACGCGCACTGATGGGCGTCTCGGCCGGCGGCTTCGGCGCGCTGAAGATCGCGATGCGGCACCCCGATGTGTTCGGCGCCGTGGCTGCGCACTCGTCGGCGATCCTGCCCGCCGACCCGAGCGAAGTCGGCGGCACCGCCGAAGGTGTCGTGCAACGCCAGCTGCAGGCGGGCTTGGCCAAGGAACTCGGCGACCCGATCGATCCGGCGAAGTGGGCCGCGCACATGCCGCTCGGCATCGTCGCGACCAGGAAGCCGGAGGAAATGGCCGGGCTGCACATCTACTTCGACGCCGGCACCGAGGACGACTACGGCTTCTGTCCCCCGAACGAGGAACTCGCCAGGAAGATGACCGAGCGCGGCTTCGCGCACGTGTTCCGCAAGGTCGAGGGCGGCGGGCACGCGTTCGGCAGCGCGTCGATGAAGGACAACGTCGCGGTGTCGCTGCAGTACGTCGGCGCGGCGATCAGTGGCAAGGACCCGGCCGCGGCGATCGCCGCGTTCCTGAAGAAGCCTGCCGCCGCGGACGAGAAGAAAGAAGCGGGCAAGTAGCCGCGCGCCCGTTCAGCCGCCGTAGTCGGGATCCGGCGCCGGCGGGGCCTTGCTCCGCCGATCGCCGTCGCCCTGCAGGTAGTGGTCGAACCACTGCAGCGTGCGCAGCGCGTAGTCGTACTGGTACACGTTGGTGCGGTTGCCGTGGCCCTCGCCCGGATACTGCACGTAGCGCACCGGCGTCGAGGTGCCGAGCTTCACCGCGCGATAGAGCATGAAGGGCTGGCTCGGGTGCACGCGCGGATCGGCGGTGCCGCCGAGCAGCAGCAGCGGCGTCTTGCACTGCGGTGCCCACGTCAGCGGACTGCGGTCGGTGAGCAAGCCAAGCTGCTGCCACGGCCACTGTTCCTGGTAGTGCACGAAGAAGAACTCCCAGGGGATGTCGCTGGTCAGCCACTTGGTCCTGATGTCGACGAATGGCACGAAGCTGACTGCCGCCGCGAAGTGCTCGCTGTGACGCGTTGCCGCCCACGCCGCGGTGTAGCCGCCGTAGCTGCCGCCACCGATGCCGACGCGGTCCTTGTCGATCAGGCCCAGCCGCGCGAAGTGTCCGATCGCGTTGAGGTGGTCGAGGAACTCCTTGCCCATCGGGTCGCCGTGGTCGTGCTTGCAGAACGCGGTGCCGTAGCCGGTCGAGCTGCGGTAGTTCGGGTACCACGACACGTAGCCGCGCGCGGCCAGCAGCTGGCCCCAGTTCGCGTAGTTCGTCAGCCAGCCGTCGCTGAAGTGCGCCTCGGGGCCGCCGTGCACGACGATCACGAACGGGTACCGCCGCCCCGCCGCGCAGCCGACCGGCTTGATCAGCAGGCCTTCGATCTCGAGCCCATCGCGGGCGCGCACGACTTCGATGCTCTGCTCGCCGAGGACCGCACGGCCAAGGTCCGGATTGCTGGCGGTCAGGCGGCCGACGCCGTCGAGGAACAGCTCGGGCGGGTGTGCGGGCGTGCCCACCACGCGCACCAGGTGCGTGGCGTTCACCGCGAAGGCGGTGACCTGGCCCTCGCGCACCGCCCGGGCCCGGGCCGGCATGCCCGACAGGTTGAACGCGATGTCGCCACGGCTGCGCACCGTGCTGGCGACGCCAACGTGTTCGATGCAGTGCGGACTGTCGCCGACCCACTGCACGTCGCTGACCATGCCGCCGCCGAGCGGCGCCCCGCTGATGCCGCGTTGCGGCCACGCGCGACTCTCGCCGGTCGCGACGTCGACGAACGCCAGCACGCCGGCGTGCGGGTCGTTGCGGTCGGCGGCGGTGATGTAGGCGAGCTTGCTGCCGTCCGGTGACCACGCGAACGAACCGAGCTTGCCCGGGTTGTCGACCAGCTGGCGCCGTTCACCGGTCGCGACGTCGAGCACGTGCAGCCGCTGGAACATCATCTCGTCGTCGATCGTGTTCCGCGGGGCGAGCGCACCGGCAAGCCGCTGTCCGTCAGGCGCCCATTCGAAGCCGAACACCGTGACGTCGCGCGTCAACTGCCTCGGCTCACCGCCCGCTTCGACCAGCCACAGCGACGCGTGCCGCGCCTCCTCGTCGACGACGACGTGCTTGAAACCCCGCGCCTGCGCGGCCACGCGTGCCGCCGGCACCGGATCGAGCGCTACGAACGCGATCGCCTGGCCGTCCGGCCGCCAGCGGTAGCCGACGATCCCGGGTGTGCGCGCGAACGGCGCCGCGTCGCCGCCATCGATCGGTTGCACGAACAGCTGCGTCGCGCCATCGATTGCGCGCAGGAACGACACCGCGCGGTGGCCGGGCCGCACCTGCATCGACGGTGCCGTGTCCTTGCCGGCGACGAGCCAACGCACCGCCGGCAGTTCGCGCCCGTTCAGCTTGCCGAGTTCGCCGATGACGCCGAGGTGCAGGTAGCTCGGGCCGGGGCCATCGGCCAGCGGCCGCGGCACGGAAAGACTGAACGCGACGAAGTCGTCGCCGAGCCGCGGGTTGGTCACGCTGCGCAGCGCCAGCGCCTGCTCGACCGACAAGCCCGCCCCGTCCCGGGGTGTCGGCTGTTGGGCGGCGAGCGACGCGAGCACGAACGCGGCGCCGATTGCCCGGACGACGAGGTGGCAGCCGGACCGACGACGAGTTGCAGGGGCCATCGGGCCCACGGTATCGCGCCGTTCGCCGCGTTCCGCCGTTTCCACACCTGTGGACAACGCCGCTGCCCTTGCGCGCAGCGCGGCTTGCGGTATCCACAACCGCATGCACGACCGCGGCGCCGCCGACCTCACCGCCCGCATCGTGGGCTGGCTCGGCGACGAGGGCATCGACCCGAGCTACGTCCACTTCGTAGTCCGCCATGCCATCGAGCCGGACGCGACCTGGCGTTGGTGCTGCGGCAGCCACTGCGATCCGTGCGTGACCCGCCTCGGTCGCGTCGTCGACCGCACGCGGCTTGCCAGCCCGGCGCGCCCCGTTCCCGGCGAAGCGCGCATTCTGCGCGATCTGCCGCCGGGGCTGCCCGGCGACCGCGCGGAGTAGTAGCGTCCCGGCATGGACACGTCTCGAACCGTGCTCACGGCCGAGCACGTCATGCAGCCGAACGTCTTCGTGTTGGCCCCCGAAACGCCGGTTCTCGACGCCGTGCGAGAGCTGTTGCAGCGGGGCTTCTCCGGTGCCCCGGTCCTCGAGCAGGGCCGTGTCGTCGGCGTGTTCGCCGAACGCGACGCGCTGACCGCACTCGCGGCCGCGCACTACGAGGACGACCCGCCCGGCACCGTCGGCCAGCACATGCGCCGCGACTTCGACGTGGTCGGTCCGACCGCCGACATCTACGAACTCGCTTCGGCGTTCCGCGACAACCCGATCCGTCGCCTGCCGGTCGTCGACACCAGCCGCCGCCTGCTCGGCATCATCTCGCGCGGCGACGTGCTGAAGGCGCTGCAGGTGCTCTACCAGCACCGGCCGAAGTCGAACTACGAACGGCTGCAGGAACACATGGCGATGAAGCACGGCTGAGCGGCGCGGGACCGTCAGCCGTCCAGCCGCCCGAGCACGTCGGCCGCCACCGCGGCGACGACCGCGTCGTCGACCGGCGCGTTGTTGCACAGCAGCTGCAGCACGTGGTTGCCCTTGCGCACCACCACCAGCGAGGCGCGGTTGCCGACCGGTGAATCCGTCGCCAGCTCCTGGACCACGCGCCGCGACGAAGCACCCGCGACCGCGGGGCCGTCGCCAACC
>JBASWX010000333.1:0-2093 GCA_049276695.1 Planctomycetota bacterium | reverse complement strand
GCTCGGCAAGGCAGAGCTTGCGAGTGCGAAAATAGAGTCGTGACGCCCCGGAGGCCAAGAACGACGTACGACCGCTACTTCACCGGGCTTCCGTCGACGGGGGGTCAGCTACTTCCGGAACCGCTGGGCACTGCTGGCACTGCTTCGGCTCCCGGCACCGCAGGCCGCGACTCGGCCGTGCAGTGCGCGCTGCCGCGGCGCAGGCCGTGCCGGGCATGGCCCGAGGCGTCAGGCGTCCACGGGCCGAAGTCCTGGTCGCAGTGCAGCAGCAGCACGGTGTCCGCGTCGGCGGCGTGCCGGGCGGCCGGCGTGAATGCCGCTGCGTAGCGCGCCCCCCGGCTCAAGCGCACTTCGTCCATGCTGCCGGCGAAGAACGACGTCGCGGTGCTGTCGCCGTCCGGGTCGGCGCCGACGAACAGCGGCAGCGAGTTCGCCTTGCGCTTGCCGGAGCCTTTCGCCTCGCCGACCGGCTGGCCATCGACGAAGCAACGCACGGTGCTGCCGTCGAACACCCCGGCGACGTGGTGCCACTTGCCGGCGGCCAGCACGACCTTGCCGCTCTTGGCGGTCACGTACTTGCCGTCGAGGTGGACCAGGAAGTCGAGCTGGCCGTCGCTGCCGTAGAGGCCGAACTCGCTGCTCTGCGTGCGGGCGACGATCGCGCGCCGGCCGCGGAAGTCCTCGCCGCGCAACCAGCACTCGACCGTGAACGGTCCATCGGGCAGCGCGACCTGCGCCGCCGGGATCTCGACGCAGGCGGTGCGGCCGTCGAGCACCAGCACGCCTTCGGCCACGCCCGGGCCCTGGCCCAGCGTCGCCGGCGGCGGCAGTTCGAGCGGGAACGTGCGCACCGGCAGCGCAATGCGGCGATCGGCGGCGAGGTAGTCGGCGCGCACTTCCAGCTTCGGCATCACGAACGGCAGCGCCGGGTCGGCGGCACGGCGCACCACGAACGTCGTTGTCGCCTGCTGCCGCGCCGGCACGATCACGTGCTGGTGGTCGGGTGCGAAGTGCCAGCCAGCACCCGCGGCCGGGATCAGTTCGTACTCGACCGGCCGGCTCGACGGGTTGTCGCAGCGCAGCGTCAGCACCGCGTCGACGGCGCCGGCGGCCGTCAGCGGTTCGCCCGCTCCGGCGGCGACGAAGCCGGCGAGGGCGGGCCGCATGCGCGTGTGCACCAGGTCGACCTCTTCGCTGAGCTTGCCGGTGATCTGCTGCGCATCGATCACGGTGCCGACCGGCAGCGCGGCGACGGTGATGCCGCCCGGCCGCACGGTGACGACGTGGAACTGGTGTAGGTAACCGGCCTGCGGCGCCTCGAACTCGAGGAACGCGCCGACCGACGCGACGGTGTAGTACTGGATGCCGTCCTTGCTGCCGTCGTAGCGCATCCGGTGGATGTGCCCGGCGAACACCGCGGTGACGTTGCCGTTCTTCGCCAGCAGCGCGTGCACGCGGTCCCAGTCGTCGCCGTACTGCGCGAGCCAGCGCGGGTGGTGCAGGAACACGAACACGTGGCGCGCGCCCTTCGCCTTCTGCAGCGTCTGCCCGAGCCACGCGAACTGTGCTTCGCTGATGCGCTGGCACTCGGGCTTGTTGAAGTCCTTCTCGCCGGTCGCGGGATTGCCCTCGTCGGAGTACAGCGCGACGAAGCAGCACTGCTTGTGCTGCACCGCGTACCACAGCGGCCCGAACGTCGCCTCGAAGTTCGTCTCGTGCTCGCCGGCCGGCTTCTTGCCCTCGCCGCGCCAGTAGATGTCGTGGTTGCCGGCGACCGGGAACCACGGCATCTTCAGCTTGCCCATCGTGGCCTTGAACTCCGCCGCCTGCGCCTGCCACGCCGCGTCGGCGTTGTAGCCGTTGATCAGGTCGCCGACCGTGAACACCAGGTCGGGGTCGAGCAGGTTGGTGTCGGCGACCGCCTGCGCCAGCACCTTGATGCCGTCGACCGGGCCGCCGGTGCGGTCGCCGAAGACGATGAAGCCGAACGCGTCGTCCTCCTTCGGCAGCTTCAGCAGTTGCGTGCCGGCCGGGCGGCTGGTCTGCACGCGCGGGGTCTCCTGGGCCGGGAGCAGGGCCGCGGCGGCGAACAG
>JBASWX010000332.1:0-5937 GCA_049276695.1 Planctomycetota bacterium | reverse complement strand
TCCGCGCGCAGCGTCAACGGCGCGTCCAGGTCGAGCGCCCAGAACGCGAGGTCGGCGAAGTGGCACGCCATGTCGGCGGTGGTGCCGCCGCCGAACGCCCAGTAGCGACGCCAGCCGGCCGGGTGGTAGTCGGCCGCGAACTCGCGCGGCGCTGCAGGCCCGAGCCACAAGTCCCACGCCAGCTCCTTCGGCGGCTCGCTGGCTTTCGGCAGCCCAGTCGCCGACCAGTCGGTGCCGTTCACGAACACGATCACCTCGCGCACCGCCCCCACCGCCCCGCCGCGCACCGCTTCGACGACGCGGTGGTAGTTGTCGTTGGCGTGGATCTGGATGCCCATCTGCGTGATGCAGTTCTTCGCCGCCGCCGCCTGCACCAGGGCCCGCGCCTGCGCCACCGTGTGGGTCAGCGGCTTCTCGCAGTAGACGTCGAGGCCGTGCTGCAGCGCCAGCATCGCGGGCAGGTAGTGCGTGTGGTCGGGCGTGCTGACCACGACGCCATCCAGTTCGCGACACGCCTTCTCGTCGCGCAGCACCTCGCGGAAGTCGGCGATCGCGCGCGCGCCAGGAAACCGCTTCGCCGCCGCCGCGAGGTGCCGGCTGTCGACGTCGCACAGCACCGCGATCTGCTGGTCGGCGAACGCGTTCAGGTTGTCGCCACCGCGGTTGGCGACGCCGACGATCATCAGCCGCGCCGGCTTGCGCGGATCGCGCATCGGCCGCACCGCTCGCGCCGGCAGCCGTTCATGGAACGCCAACGCGCTGGCGGCGGCGGCGCCGGTGACGAGGAACGAGCGGCGGGTCGAGGCCATGCCCGGCATCATTCGCCTCGGCGCCGCCCGCCGCCAGTGCCACGTCGCGAGCCGTTCGCGTAGGCTGCCGCCATGACCCAGAGCCTGCAGGACCAGTACTCGCCGCGCGGCGCGTGCTTCGGTTGCGGCCCGGCCAACGTCGACGGCCTGCGCATCAAGAGCTTCGTGCAGGGCGACGAGGTCGTCTGCACCTGGCAGCCCAAGACGATGCACGAAGCGTTCCCCGGCATGCTGAACGGCGGCATCGTCGGTGCGCTGCTCGACTGCCACTGCAACTGGACGGCGGCGTGGCACCTGATGCAGAAGCAGGGTGCGCAGAGCCCGCCGTGCACGGTGACCGCCGAGTACGCGATCAAGCTGCGGCGACCGACGCCGACCAACGCGCCGGTGCTGCTGCGCGCCAAGGTCGTGGAGTCCGGTGACGATCGCGCCCGCATCGCCGGCACGCTGGAAGCCGGCGGCAAGGTGTGTGCGACCTGCGACGGGCTGTTCGTCGCGGTCAAGGAAGGCCATCCCGCATTCCATCGCTGGTGAGCGCGCAATGCGCTGCGCCTTCCTGTTCCTCGCGTCGGTCGCGTGCACTGGTTGCGATCCGGTGGCTCCGACGCCGCCGTCGACTCCACCACCGCCGGCGCCCGCCCCGATCGACAACGCCATGCAGGGCGAGGTGCCGCAGCCCGCGCCGCCGCCCACACCGGCGCTCGATTTCGAAGCGCACGCACAGAAGGTCTGCGAACGCGTCGCCGGCAAGGGCTTCCACGTCGTGGTCGAGCCACCATTCGTCGTCGCCGGTGACGGCGGCAAGGAAGCGGTCGAGCGCTGCGCCACGCGCACGGTGCGCTGGGCGGTGAAGCTGCTGCGCCAGGACTTCTTCGCCCGCTCGCCCGACCGCGTGCTCGAGATCTGGCTGTTCGATGGCGCCGCCAGCTACCGCAAGCACACGCGCGAGCTGTTCGCCGACACGCCGACGACGCCGTTCGGGTACTACTCCGCGCGCCACGGCGCGCTGATCATGAACATCGCCACCGGTGGCGGCACGCTGGTGCACGAGATCGTGCACCCGTTCGTCGCCGCCGACTTCCCCGGCTGCCCATCGTGGCTGAACGAAGGGCTCGGTTCGCTGTTCGAGCAGTGCCACGAAGTCGACGGCCACATCGCCGGTCTCACCAACTGGCGGCTCGACGGCCTGCAGGAAGCGATCGAGGCGCAGCGCACGGTCAAGCTGTCGGAGCTGGTCGCGACCTCCACCGACGAGTTCTACGGCGCGCGCTCGGCGCTCCACTACGCGATGGCGCGCTACCTGCTGTACTGGCTGCAGCAGCAGGGCAAGCTGCGCGGGTTCTACGAACGGTTCCGCGCCGGCGCCGCGGCGGATCCGACCGGGTCGGACACGCTGCGCGAAGCACTCGGCGTCCGGGACCTCGACGACTTCCAGCCCGGCTGGGAGAAGTGGGTGATGACGCTGCGCCGCGAGTGAGGTCGCGCGCAGCACCGCCGCAACGCCGGTTCGTCGCCCGCGCCGCGCGTTCCTGCACGGGGCCCTTGGCGCAACCGACCGTGTCGCTACAGTCCTTGCCCTCCCGGCGTCTCCGGCCCGGCACCAGCGATGGTGCTGGCTGCAGGCTCCCTTGCACTGTGGCCCACGGGGCTGAGGTTTTCTGGTACCAGGCGGTGTGTGCCGCCCGGGTTTGTGTCGAGCTCCCGGGGGTCGGGGGCGCCGGGTCTCTCGCGTGAGTTCCTCCGCCGACGTGCAGCCGACGGCACCGACCGTCGCAGCGATCCAGGCCGCGCGCCGCGAGCTGATCGGGCTGGTTCGCGAGACACCGGCGTGGTCGTGGCAGGGCCATCGCCTCGCCGCCGTGCAGCCCGCCGGTTCGACGGTGTGGTTGAAGCTCGAACTGCTGCAGCACACCGGCTCGTTCAAGGTGCGCGGCGCCCTGTTGTCGATGCGGCGCCTCGACCAGGCGCAGCGCGAACGTGGCGTCACCGCGGTCAGCGGCGGCAACCACGCAATGGCGGTGGCGCACGCGGCGAAGGCGCTCGGCACGCACGCCAAGGTGGTGATGCCGGCCACCGCCAATCCGGCCCGGGTCGAAGCCTGCCGCGCGCTCGGCGCCGAAGTCGAACTGGTCGGCGACGTCGCCGCCGCGTTCCCGCGCGCGCAGCAGATCGAGCGCAGCGAAGGCCGCTTCCTGGTGCACCCGTTCGACAGCGAAGCGATGGTGCTCGGTGCCGGCATGCTCGGCATGGAGTTCCTGCGGCAGACCGGGCAGCTCGACGCGCTGTTCGTCGCGATCGGCGGCGGCGGCCTCGCGGCCGGCCTCGCCGCCGCGGTGAAGCAGCTGCAACCGCGCTGCCGGGTGTTCGGCGTCGAGCCGACCGGCGCCGACTCGATGCACCGCAGCTTCGCCGCCGGCAGCCCGCAGCGCATCGACGCGGTGCGCACGGTCGCCGACAGCCTCGGCGCGCCGATGGCGATGGCCTACACGTACGGGCTGTGCCGGCGTTTCATCGACGAGCTGGTGCTGGTCGACGACGACGCGATCTGCCGCGCGATGTGGCTGCTGTTCGCCGACGGCAAGCTCGCGGTCGAGCCGGCGGGTGCGGCGACGACCGCCGCGATGTTGCAGCTGCGCGAACGGCTCGCCGGGCAGAGGATCGGGCTGGTGGTCTGCGGCGCCAACGTCGACCACGCGACGTTCGCGAAGTGCCTGGAGCGCGGCGCCCCGCGCACCTGAACGGCGAACAGCGCGCCACGCCGAGACTCACAGCTCCGGCATGATGCGCTTCATGAAGCCGTCGAACAGCGGCACCGTGAACGCATTCTCGCCGTGCGCCGGGCTGTGGATCATGCCCTTCTGGATCAGCGAACTGCGCATCGGCGCCACGGTCGTCACGCCCTTGCCGAGTTGCTTCGCGACATCGCCGGAGCGGTGCGGTCCGGGCCCCAGCTCCGCCATCGCCCGCAGGAAGCGCTTCTCGCCCGACGTCAGCCGATCGAACCGGACGCGGAAGAAGCTCGCATCGAGTTCGGCCAGCGCCGACACCGTCGCGGCCTTCGCATCACTCTCCGCGATCGGCGATGCCTTGGCGTGCGCCCAGGCGTGCTTGCCCCACTCCTGCAGGAAGTACGGGTAGCCCGAGGTCTGCCGCAGGATCTCCGCGACCGCGGCCTTGGTGAACTTCACGCCCTCGGCGCCCGCCGGCCGGACCAACGCACGCGTCGCCGCCGTTTCGTCGAGCCGGTCGACCGGCACGAACTCGAACAGCCGTTCGGCATACGACTTCGCCCGCCCCGCCTGCCCGAGCAGGTTCGGCAGGCCGGCACCGACCACCGCGATCGGCAACTGACGCTGGGCCACCTGGTGCAGAGCCGCGATCAACGCCGCGAACTGCTCCTCGGGAACGTACTGCAGTTCGTCGATCGACAGCACGACTGCGGTCTTCCGCTCGCGCGCCGCATTGCCGACCTCGACGAACAGGTCGATCAGGTCGAGCTCGAGGTCGCCGCTGTCGGCAACGCCGGATGCCGGGTCCGGCTCGACGCCGATCTCGACGTCTTTGTACTTGATCTTGACCGAACGCACGAAGTTGCCGAGCGCGCGCATCGCCTTGCCGACGCCGGCCTTCAAGGAACCGCGGTCGAGCCGCAGCAACGTTGCGCGCAACGCCGGAGCGAGCAGCGCCGGCAGCGAACGTCCCTCGGGTGCCTCGATCGCGGCGACCGCGATGCCGCGCGCCTCGGCGTCCGCGGCGATGCGCTGCAGCAGGACCGTCTTGCCGACGCCGCGCAGGCCGTACAGCAGCAGGCTGCGCGCCGAGCGGCCGGCGCGGATGCGATCGAGGGCGACGGCGGCGCGTTCGATCAGATCGTCGCGGCCGGCCAGTTCGGGCGGCGGATGACCAGCACCAGGGGCGTACGGGCTGCTGCGGGCTTCCATCGATTCAAGGGAGTTTACCCTGGTTTATCGGAAACCACTATAATTGACTAAACTCACTTGAATTGGCCGCGCGCCGTCAGCGCGCCGCCGCCGCGAGCGCCTCGTCCATCGCCGTCATCATCGACGCGCACAGCACCTGCACGTTCGGCTCGGTGCACATCGTGTAGTGGTTGCCGGGGCAGTGCGCGACGCGCAGCCCGCCGCGCACGAACGGCGCCCAACCGAGATCCTCGTTGAACACGTAGCGCGTGCTCTGGTTCTGCTGCTCGGCGCGGAACAACGACACCGCGCCGTCGTACGGCGCGACCTGGTGGCTCTCGAACGCGCGCTCGAACGCGAACTGCACGTCGAAGCCGCGCAGGTCCTGCGGCATCACGCCGCCGCGTTCGCGCGCCTCTTCGTTGACGCGCGCGGCGACCCGCCGCTCCCACTTCACCTTGAGGATCCGGAACGGGTACGCCGGGCCGCGCCGCGCCAGCCGGCCGAGGTGCAGCAGCGTGCGCGCGAACCTGCCGCGTTCGGGGATCTGCGGACACCAGGTGTCGATCATGCCGACGAACGGCACGGCCTCGCCGACCTGCGCCAGCAGCTGCGCCATCTCGAAGGCGACGACGCCGCCGCCGCTGTAGCCGCCGAGGCAGTATGGACCGTGCGGCTGCACTTCGCGCAGTTCGGCGAGGTAGGCGGCCGCCATCTCGGCGATCGTCGTGTGCGGCGCCTGCTTGCCGTCGACGCCACGCGCCTGCAGCCCGTAGACCGGCTGGTCCTTGCCGAAGTAGTGCGACAGGTCGCGGAAGCCGAGCACGTTGCCGCCCGCGCCGTGCACCAGGAACAGCGGCGGCCGGCTGCCCGCGGTCTGGATCGGCACCACGTGCTGGCCCTTCTTCGCGGCGACCGAACGCACCGGTTCGCTGCCGGGCTCGGGCAACTTCAGCTCCCCCCGCACGACCGCGGCAAGCTTGCGAACGGTGCCGGCGCCCAGCAGCGTCGCCAGTTCTAGGTCGAGGCCGAACTCCTTGTGGATGCGCGCGAACAGCCGCACCGCCAGCAGCGAGTGGCCGCCGAGCTCGAAGAAGTCCTGATCGAGGCCCGGGGCCGTGCCGAGCAGTTCGCGGTAGCCCGCCGCCAGCTTCTGCTCGACGTCGTCGCGCGGCGCGTCGCCGGCGGCGGACGTCGCGGCCGGCTCC
>JBASWX010000331.1:0-17925 GCA_049276695.1 Planctomycetota bacterium | reverse complement strand
GCCGTCACCGCTCTCGGGCCCGCGCATTCAACCGCCGAGGCGGTCGTGTAGTGCCAACGATCCCGGCGCGGCCGCCAAACCCGCGAGATCCCTGGGGGCTGTCCGGCAAACTGTCGAAAATGAGTCTGAACCAGCCACTTGCCTGCGTTCCCGGCCACCGGCGCTGTGGCGGGCGCCACGCCCGCTCGCTACCTTCTTCGCCCCTATGCAAGTTGCAGCCAACGAACTCCGCCCCGGCACGCTCGTCCGCTACGAGGGCCGCATGTGCACCGTCGTGTGGTGGAACATCCTCCGCAACGACCGCCGCGCCTTCTGCCAGCTGCGCATCAAGGACCTGCAGACCGGCCGCCAGACCGAGCTGAAGGAGCACACCGACAGCAAGTGGGAAGTGCTCGACAAGGAGGAGAAGGACCTGTCGCACAGCTACCGCGATGGCCTGGTCGAGGTGTTCTTCACCGAGTCCGGCGACGAGGTGCGCTGTTCGGTCGCCGCCGCCGAGGACGCGCTGAAGTGGCCGTCCGAGGCCTACAAGGGCTTCTTCGTCGACGAGCAGCTGGTGGCGGTGTTCCCGCCCAAGCACTCGATCCTGACGATCACCGAGACGTCGCCGCCGCTGCGCAACGCCGGCTCCGGCCAGAAGGAAGCGGTGCTCGAGAACGGCATGAAGGTGAAGGTCAACCTGCTGTGCGACGTCGGCGACAAGGTGCGCATCGACACCGAGACGCAGGAGTTCAAGGAACGCATCGCGAAGTGAACGGGTAGCGTTCGAAACGTCCGAAGCCCTGTAGAGCGGTGCCGAGGCACCGGACCGGCCCTCCGGCCGCTGGAGAGGGAGGCCAGCGGGGGCGAAGCTGGTGGCGTGTTCCGAGTCCGGCGACGCGAGCGGCTTGTCGGTTGTCGCGAGGGCCTCCATGATCCGGGTGCGCTGTGCCGGCGCCACCGAGCAACACGCTCCGCATCGAGGCTTTCGATGACCGCGGGTCCCATGCATTCTCCTCGCCGGTTGGTATCGCTCGGGCTGCTGGTCGCCGCGCTGTGTCCGGTGGCTCGCGTCGCGGCGCAGTGTGCGACGCAGTGGTTGCCAGGTGAGGGCGTGCCGGGCACCAGCGGGGCAATCCAGGCTACGACGATGTGGGATCCCGACGGACCGGGTCCGGCCCAGCCGCTGTTGGTGCTCGGTGGCTCGTTCCTGCTCGCGGGCTCGACACCGGCGAACAACATCGCAGCCTACGATCCTGCCTCCGGCACATGGTCGGCACTGGGCTCGGGGACGTCCGGAATCGCCGGTAACGTGATGGCTCTGGCGACGCTGCCGAACGGGGACCTCGTCGCGGGTGGCGCGTTCACCTCCGCAGGTGGCGCTGCCGCGAACTGCATCGCGCGCTGGAATGGGACCACGTGGTCCGCGCTCGGCTCGGGGATGCAGTACCAGTACTCTGGATCGACGCAGGCGTGGGTGACCGCCTTGCAGATCCTGCCCAATGGCGACCTCGTCGCGGCTGGCCGGTTCACGGCCGCCGGCGGCGTTCCGGCGAACTGTGTCGCGCGTTGGGATGGCAGCGCATGGTCCGCGCTCGGGTCCGGCATGGGCCCTGCGTACGCCTACCCCACGGTGAATGCCTTGGCGGCGCTTCCGAACGGCGAACTCGTCGCGGGCGGCGTGTTCACGACAGCCGGCGGTGCGGCCGCCAACAACATCGCGCGTTGGAACGGCGCGACGTGGTCAGCCGTCGGCACCGGCCTGAACGACACCGTGCAATGCCTCACGACGCTGTCGAACGGGGACGTCGTCGCGGGCGGCCTGTTCACCACTGCGGGCGGTACCACCGCCAACCACATCGCGCGCTGGAACGGTACGGCGTGGTCGGCACTGGGCACCGGCGTGGACGGTCAGGTATCCGCCGTTGCGACCCGGCCGAATGGCGACATCGTCGCCGGCGGCTACTTCACCACGGCCGGCGGCGTGGCTGCGATCCGGATCGCGCGCTGGGACGGCACGACGTGGTCGGCGCTCGGTTCCGGGACGAACGAGGGCGTTCGTTCGCTGGCGAACCTGCCGAACGGCGACCTCGTCGCGGGCGGCTACTTCGACGCGGCCGGCGGCGTCGTCGCGAAGTACGTCGCGCGCTGGGATGGAGCGGCGTGGTCGGCGCTGGCCACCGGGACGAACAGCCTCGTCAGGGCGCTGGCCGTCTTGCCGAACGGCGATCTCGTCGCCGGCGGCTTCTTCACGACGATCGGCGGCGTGAGCGCCAACCACATCGCGCGATGGAATGGCGCGACGTGGTCGGCTCTCGGTTCGGGGACGAACCTGGCCGTGACGGCGCTGCTGGCGCTGCCGAACGGGGATGTCGTCGCGGGCGGGTTCTTCACCACGGCGGGCGGCGTGGTTGCGAACGACATCGCGCGGTGGGACGGCGCGGCCTGGTCGCCGCTCGGTACGGGGCTCTCCGGCGGTGCTCCCTTCCTGGACGGGGTGCGCGCGCTGCTGCGATTGCCGAACGGCGATCTCGTCGCGGCAGGTGGCTTCACCAACGCCGGTGGGGTGGCTGTCAACGGCATCGCGCGGTGGGACGGCACGACCTGGTCGCCGCTCGGTCCGGGTCTCGGCTACACCGGCGGCGGCCCTGGCCTCGGTGCCGCGCTCGCGCGCCTCGCGAACGGGGACGTCGTCGTGGCTGGCGGGTTCGAACTGGCCGGCGGCGTGCTCGCGCGCAACATCGCGCGTTGGAATGGCACGACGTGGTCGGCGATGGGCGGCTCCATGAACGGCCAGATCGAAGCGTTGACGACGCTGCCGAACGGCGACCTGATCGTGGGCGGCGGGTTCACCTATCTGGGTTCCGTGAACGCGAGCCGCATCATCCGCTGGAATGGCGCGACGTGGTCGGCGCTCGGTGCGGGGGTGGACGACTACGTGTTCGCCTTCGCGACGCTGCCGAACGGCGACCTGTTGGCCGGCGGCCACTTCAAGCTGGCGGGTGGCGTGAGCGCCCGGCGCGTCGCGCGCTGGGATGGAACGAGCTGGTCCGCGCTGGGCAGCGGGATCGGCGCGAGTACCGGTAGCGAATGGGTATATGCGGCGGCTCTGCTGCCCGACGGCGACGTCGTGTGGGGCGGCAACTTCTTCCTCGCCGGTGGCGCCGCGTCCGCCTACGTGGCCCGCCTCACGACGACGTGCCCGGCGACGGCCGTTCCCCATGGTGCAGGCTGCGCCGGCTCCGGCGGGCTCAACGTGCTGACGGCCACGCTGCCGTGGACGGGCTCGACGTACCGTGCGACGACGACGGGGCTGCCGCCCGTCGTGATCGCGATGGACATGATCGGGACCGCTGCCGTGTCGATCCCGTTGCCCACCCTCCTGCCGCAAGGCGTGCCGGGCTGCTCGCTGCTGGTCTCCCCAGGTGCCATCGGCGTCCACGTTCCGACGACCGGAAGCCTCGAGACCACGATCGCGATCCCGAACACCTCGGTGCTCGCCGGCCTGATCGTCTACCAGCAGGTGGCGGCGCTCGAGCCGGATCCCGTCAAGGGGTTCGTGGTGACGAGCACGAACGCGCTGACGCTGACGATCGGGGTGTTTTGAGCGCACCGCAGTGACGGCGGCGATCAGTGTGCCATGCGCAGCGACGGTGCCGGTTGGGGTCCGCCGCGAGCCGCAGCAACCCCAGCACCGGCGCACCAGGCAGTTGGATGAGATCGAACACGCGACGGCCCGCGGTCCAGTTCAACGAACGCATCGCCAGGTGATCGCGGTGCGACGGACTGCTCACCGCGCCGGCACGTCGATCCACCAGACCCGCTCGCTGCGCAGCAGGTCGCCGTCGTCCTTGATCACCCACGGCCACTGCTGGCCCGATGGCTTGCACTCGTCGACGACGCGGCACACGACCTGGTAACGCCCAGGCTCGAGCAGCCGCCCTCCGATCTTGAAGCGGTTGCGCCCGCCGCCGAGGTTCGCCCCCGATTCGCCAGCGCCATCGATCGCCATCAGCTTGCCCCGCCGCGCACGGTCGGGCAGCCGCGAATCGTCGGTCGGCACGATCGCCGAACCGGACGCCAGCACGTGCCAGCGCACCGTGAGCGCATGCGTCTTCGGCTGCAGCACCGTGACCTCGAACGACAGCGGCTCCGCGGCGAGCAGCGCGCCGTGCACCTCGCGCACGGTCGGCGGCGCGTGCGCCTCGATCGGGTCGACGCGGCGATGGATCTGCAGCACGAACGCTTCGCGGCAGACCGGACAGAACTGCACGCCGTCCTCCATCGTGCAGCCGCCCGAGGTCGGCTTCCACGCGCCCTTGATGCGCCCATCGGCGCCGCGGTAGGCGCCGACGCCGGGCACGCCGGCGTCGATGAAGTGGCGCCACGGCACCTGCGCGAGATCCGCGGTCGCCGAGACGTTGATCGTCGAACGCGGCGAGCCGCGGTGCCCGGTGAACGTCGAGTACTCGTCGCTGAGGTCGGCGAACGCGTGCCCCCATTCGTGCACCAGCGTGTCGTCGGCGCGCCCGCCGATCGCCGCGATGCCGCCGCCGCCGGTGCCCATCGAGCCGGCCTTCACGATCGCGATCGCGTAGCCGTCCTGCTCGGGCAGCATCTCGAGCATCGTGACCGCCTTGCCGTGGTCGATGCCGACCTGACCTTGCACCTGGCCGGCGACGCGGCCGCCGAGCGCGGTCTCCTTGACGCGACCGTAGCCCGACACGCCCTGGTCCTTGCTGGCCAGGTTGGCGCGCACGAAGTTGTGGTAGCTGAAGTACTCACCGAGCAGCTTGTGGTTCCTGAACACGTCGACCGCGGAACGCGCGATGTCGTCGAACTCGTTCTGGTCGTCGAGGCCGAAGCCGTCGCCCATCAGCACGACGTCGACGCGGTTGTTCGACGCGCCGTTGCGCTGCAGGTCGCCCCAACCGAGGTAGGCGGTCGGCTGCGTGCGCAGCGCCGCCATCTTGCCCCACGCGGTGTTCGGGTAGCGCTGCGCCACCTGCTTGTAGAGCTGGAAGGCAGCGGAGTACTTGGCGTCGGCGACCGCCTTCTCGGCACGGCCGAACTCGGTCTCCGCCTTCTTGCCGTCCGCGCCCTGCGCCGCGAGTCCGTTGCTCCAGGCGATCGCGAACAGGAACAACGGGAGTCGGAAAGCCATGGCTGCCTCCAGCGGGAAGCGTAGCGGGCGCGACGGCGAACCTGTGTTCCCCCGCGACTGATGGCAGGACCACGCCCGCGACGGGCTTTGCAGAGGATTCCGGGCCAGGCTGTAACCCCGGACCCCGATCCGGGCACTGATGCAGTGTGCACGACTCTTCCCTCGACCAGGCGCTGCGCCGGCCGCACGACACCCTGTTCCGCGGCGTCTTCAGCCACCCGGCCCGCGCCGCCGAACTGCTGCGCGCCTCCCTGCCGCCGGAGGCCGTCGCCGCGATCCGTTGGCGCCAGCTGCGCCCGGTGCCGGGCAGCTTCGTCGACGAAAGGCTGCGCGAGCACATCACCGACATGCTGTTCGCGGCCCCGCTGCGGCACGGCATCGCGCACCTCTACACCGTGTACGAACACCGGCGCCGTCACTACCGGCGGATCGCGCTCCAGGTCCATCGCTACGTCACGCAGCACCTGACCAACCAGGCCGATCTGCAGCCGCGGGCGCGCTGGCTGCCGCCGGTGCTGCCGTTCGTGATCCACCAGGGACCGCGACGGTTCCGGGCGCCCGACGCGCTGTCGCAGTTGATCGACCAGCGCGGTCTGCCGGAGGTGTTGCGGCGCCACCAGCCCGAACTGCGCCTGTTCGTGTTCGACCTCCAGGCGCACGACCTGCACGGCTTGGGCCTCTCCCCGCTCGCACGGCTGCCGCTGCTGCACCTGCAGCAGGTTGCGGATCGCCCCGACACCGGGAGACTGCTCGAAGACTGGCGGCAACCGTTGCGCGAACTGATGGCTGCACCAGGCGGGCTGCCGGTCTTCAACCGTCTGGTATCCTACGTCGCCATCGTGAGCAACGAAGACGGGCAGACGCTGAAGCGCGCCTACGGCAGGATCCACCATCACGCGGAGGCCCGATACATGACTGTAGCCGAACAACTGATCCAGGAAGGGGTCACCAAGGGAGCGATCGAGGAACGGCGGCGACTGCTGCGCCTGCTGCTGACCGAACGTTTCGGCGACCTGCCACGGGCCGTCGAGCGGCGCCTCGCCGCCGCGAAGGCCCGCGACCTCGATCGTTGGGTCAAGCGCCTGCTGGTCGCCGGCAGCCTCGGCGAGGTGCTCGGCTGACTGGCGCGCGCCGGTCCCGCAGAAACGGCACTCGCGCCTGAAGGGAAGCGACGGCAGGATGCGCGGCCATGCCGTCGCTCGCGCTGCTGCTCGCGCTGTGCCTGTGCGCGTTCGCGATCGCCCACCGCGGCTACGGCCGGTTGCTGGCGCGCTGGTTCGGGCTCGATCCGGCGGCGACGACGCCGGCGCACACGCACCGCGACGGCGCCGACTACGAACCGACCGCGCGCTTCTACCTGCTGTCGCAGCACTTCTCGGCGATCTCGGCGGCCGGCCCGATCGCCGGCCCGATCCTGGCGGCGACCGCGTTCGGCTGGCAGCCGGCGTTCTGGTGGATCGTGCTCGGCTGCATCTTCATCGGCGCGATGCACGACTTCGCGGCGCTGGTCGGCTCGGTGCGCCACGGCGCCTGCTCGATCGCGCAGCTGCTGCGGCACTACCTGAACCCGCGCAGCTACGCCGCTTTCCTGCTGTACGTGTGGCTGGCGCTGGTGCTGGTGATCGTCGCCTTCACCGACCTCACCGCGAGCGCGTTCGTGACCGCACTCGACGTCGCCGTGCCGGGAACGGAGCAGCGCGTCGCCGTCGCCGGAGCCGGCGTCGCCGCGAGTTCGATGCTGTACCTGGGGCTCAGCCTGCTGATGGGCCTCGTCGTGAAGCTGCTGCGGCCGAAGCTGTGGCTGGTGACGGCGGTGTTCGTGCCGGCGATCGGGCTGGCGATCTGGCTCGGCCCGCAGTGGCCGCTCGCGTGGACCGCGCCGGGCGCGATCCCGTCGCTGTACTGGGCATGGGCGATCCTCGCCTACTGCGCGATCGCGTCGGTGCTGCCGGTGTGGCTGCTGTTGCAGCCGCGCGGCTACCTCGGCGGCTTCTTCCTGTACCTGACGCTCGGCGGCGGCCTGCTCGGGCTGTTCGTCGCGCAGCCGGACATCCAGTGGCCCGCGTTCAGCGGCTTCACCGCCGCGAACGGCCAGAGCCTGGTGCCGTTCCTGTTCATCACCATCGCCTGCGGCGCCTGCAGCGGCTTCCACGGGCTGGTCTGTTCGGGCACGACCAGCAAGCAGATCGACCGCGAACCGGACGCGCACCTGGTCGGCTACGGCGGCATGCTGCTGGAAGGCGTCGTCGCGCTGCTGGCGCTGGCGTGCGTGATGCAGCTGGCGCCGGGCAGCGAACTGGCGAAGGCGGGCACCGACAAGGTCTTCGGCGTCGGCGTCGGCGGCTTCCTGCACCAGCTCGGCGTGCCGCTGCAGTTCGCGGTGACGTTCGGCATGCTGGCGTTCGCCACCTTCGTCTACGACACGCTCGACGTCGCGACGCGGCTGGCGCGCTACCTGTTCACCGAGTTCACCGGCTGGAAGACCCGCGTCGGCGGCGTCGCCGGCACGCTGGCGACGCTGGCGCTGCCCGCGTGGCTCGTCGCCGAGACGGTGACCGACGCCAAGGGCAGGGTCGTGCCGGCCTACCAGGCGGTGTGGCCGCTGTTCGGTTCGATCAACCAGCTGCTCGCGGGCCTGACGCTGGTCGGGCTGTCGCTGTGGCTGGCGAAGACGAAGCAAGGCTTGGCGGTGCGCTGCGCGGTCGGCATCCCGATGCTGTTCATGATGGCGATGACCGCGAGTGCCTTGGTGCTGCAGATCGGCACGGCGCCGAACGCGGTGCTGCGCACGCTGGCGATCGTGCTGCTCGGCCTGGCGGTGTGGATCGCCGCCGAAGCAGCGCTGGCGCTGTGGCGGGAACGGCCGCGCGCGGCGGGAGCACCGGCATGAACGCGCTGCGCACGGCGTTGCTCGGCGCCGCCGGTGCCGTCGCCGCGTTGCTGCCCGCGCAGCAGACCGCGCAGCAGACCGGCACGGAGGGCAAGCGAGCGCAAGGTACGACGTTCGCGAACGGCCTGCCCGCCGGCACCTTCCCGCTCGGCGTCTGGTTGCAGGCGCCGGGCAACGCGAAGCGCTACCGCGAACTCGGCATCGACCTCTACGTCGGCCTCTGGGAAGGCCCGACCAGGGACCAGCTCGCCGCGCTCGAACGCGCCGGCATGCGCGTCATCTGCGCGCAGAACGAGGTCGGTCTCGCGCACCGCGGCAAGGCGATCGTCGGCTGGATGCACGGCGACGAACCCGACAACGCGCAAGGCCGGCGCCTGAAGGGCTACGCGCCGCCGATCCTGCCAACCGTGGTGCAGGCGGACTACCAACGCTTGCGCCAGGCGGACGCGACGCGGCCGATCCTGCTCAACCTGGGCCAGGGTGCGGCGTGGGACGGCTGGCACGGTCGCGGCGAACGCACCAACCATCCCGAGGACTACCCGGAGTACTGCAAGGGCTGCGACGTGGTGTCGTTCGACATCTACCCGGTCACGCACGACCACCGCGACGTCGCCGGCAAGCTCGAGTTCGTCGGCGAGGGCGTGCAGCGCCTGCGCAAGTGGACCGGCGGCAACAAGCCGGTGTGGGCGTGCATCGAGACCGGGCACGTCAACAACGCCAAGGTGCGACCGACGCCCGAACAGGTGCGTGCCGAGGTGTGGATCGCGATCGCCAGCGGCGCCTCCGGCATCGTCTTCTTCGCGCACGAGTTCGCGCCGCAGTTCGTCGAAGCGGGGCTGCTCGCGCATCCGGAGATCGCCGACGCGGTGCGGGCGATCTGCACCGAAGTGCACGCGGCGGCCCCGGTGCTGAGCTCGCCGCAGGTGCCCGATGCGGTCGCAGTGGCGAACGGCGGCGAACTGGCGGTGCGCGCGCACGAGCACGGCGGTGCCCTGTGGCTGTTCGTCGCCTCGCTGCAGGACGAGCTGCAGCCGGCGACGTTCACGGTGAAGGGGGCAACCAAGGGCCGGGTCGAGGTCGCCGGCGACGCCCGGCCGATCGCGCTCGTCAACGGCGTGTTCCGCGACGAGATTCCGGCCTACGGCATTCGGCACTATCGCCTGCCCCGCTGATCGCGGGGCCCACCAGCAGCTACGGGCGGGCGCTGGTCGGCCGGTAGGCGCCGCCTGGAGGCGCCGACGCCGCGCATCACTTCACGTGCGGCACGGCGACCTCGAGCGCCAGCTTGTTGAACGCAGCGACGTGCTCGGCCTGCCGTGAGCGGAAGCGTTCGAGTTCGGCGCGGATCGCGGCACTGAGCTCGCCGGCCACCGCAACCTGCGCGGCGGTCGGTCCGAACTCGGCGCCGTCCACCGCGCCCAGCACGCCGAGCAGCTTGTCGGTCAGCTTGATCGGGTAGTTCAGCGGGTCCTGGCCGCTCTTGGACTTCGTCTGGTAGAGCGCCTCCTCGACCGGCGTCAGCGCCTCGTCGGCGGCCTTCGCCGCCGCTTCGAGCTTCACCTTGGCCTCGCCGTCGGTGCGGCCGGCGACGTCCTTCATCTGGCCGCGCAGCTTGCGGATCGAGTCGATCGCCTCGTGCGCCTCGGTGACCAGCGCGTTGCCGTCGCGCACCAGGTGGTAACGCGCCTGCAGTTCGGCCAACGTCGCCGGTGACCGCGCGTCGGGCAGCAGCGTTGCGGTGACGGTCTGGCTCTGTTCGCCGAACTTCACCGTGACCTGGTAGTCGCCGGGCGGAACGCGCGGCGCGCGGCCACGGCCCGACCACAGGATCATGCCGTCGAGGATCTTCGCCTCCTTGGTCTTCCAGGTCAGCGCCACGTCGTTGACGCCGCGCTTCACGGTGAGCTTCTCGTCGTCCTTCTCGGCGTCGGCCGCGCGCGTACACACCACCGTGCCGTCGAAGTCCTTCACCTCGATCGACACGCGCTCGGTCACCGCGGCGTCGCGCGCACCGCCGACCAGGAAGCGCACGTGCAGGTCCTTCGCCGGATTGCGGCCGCGGCCCTCGACCTCGCCATCGGCGCCGCCGCCGAGCACCAGCGGGATCGGCGGGAACACGTGGAACGGCAGCAGCGCCTGGTCGGGCCGCAGCGAACGCAGCTGCGCGAGCCCGTCGAACGACCAGAACGAACGGCCCTGCGTCGCCGCGATCAGTTCGTTCGCCGTCACCACCAGGTCGGTGATCGGCACCGGCGGCAGGTTGCGCGTCAGCTTCTGCCAGCGCCGGCCGTCGTCGTAGCTGACCCACACCGTGCGTTCGGTGCCGCAGTACAGCAGGCCCGGCACGACCGGGTCGGGCCGGATGCAGCGCGTGAACCACTTCGGGTCGAGCCCACCGGTGATCTCGCGCCACGTCTTGCCGAAGTCGCCGGTCGCGTACAGGTACGGCCGGAAGTCGTCGAGCTTGTAGCGCGTCGCCGCGACGTAGCACGCACCGTCGGCGTGCGGGCTCGCGGCGATGCAGTTGATCTGCGCCCACTCGGGTGCTGCCGGCGGCGTCACGTTCGTCCAGCTCTTGCCGCCATCGCGCGTCACGTGCACCAAACCGTCGTCGCTGCCGCACCAGATCACGCCGGGTTGCCGCCCTTCGTCGACGGTGAAGATCGTGCCGTAGTACTCGACGCTGGTGTTGTCCTTGGTGATCGGGCCGCCCGACGACTCCATCTTGCTCTTGTCGTTGCGCGTCAGGTCGCCGCTGAGCGCGGTCCAGTTCTGGCCCTCGTCGGCGCTGCGGAACAGCACCTGCGAACTCGTGTAGAGCACACCGCGGTCGTGGCGCGACCACAGGATCGGGAAGTTCCACTGGAAGCGGTGGCGCAGGTCGGCAGCACCAGCTCCCATCGGGTTGTCGGGCCAGACGTTGACGCTGCGCGACAGGCCTTGGCGGTGGTCGCGGCGCGTCAGGTAGCCGCCGTAGCTGCCGCCGAACACGACGTCGGGATCGCCGGGCTTCGGCGCCAGCCATCCGCTCTCACCGCCGGCCGTGCTCTCCCAGTCCTCCCGGCCGATACCGTTGCCGCGCGTGCGGTGGCGGATGCGCACCGTGCTGTTGTCCTGCTGCGCGCCGTAGATCCGGTACGGCGAGTCGTCGTCGACGGTGACCCGGTAGAACTGCGCCGTCGGCTGGTTGTCCTGCGAAGTCCAGGTCTTGCCGCCATCGTTCGACACGCAGGCGCCGCCGTCGTTGCCCTCGATCATGCGGGCCGGGTCGGCCGGGTCGAGCCACAGGTCGTGGTTGTCGCCGTGCGGCACGTCGATGGTCGCGAACGTCTTGCCGCCGTCCGTCGACTTGTGGAACTCGACGTTCAGCACGTAGACGGTGTCCTTCTGCTTGGGGTCGGCGTAGACGCGGGTGTAGTACCACGCGCGCTGCCGCAGCTTGCGGTCGTCGTTGACCTTGCTCCACGAAGCGCCGGCGTCGTCGCTGCGGAACAGGCCGCCGGCCTCGGCTTCGATCTGTGCGTACAGCCGCTTCGGCTCGGCCGGCGAACTGCAGAGGCCAGCGATGCCGAGCGTGCCCTTGGGCATGCCCGGCTTGTCGTGCAGCGGCGTCCAGGTGTCGCCGCCGTCGCTGCTCTTCCAGATCCCCGAGCCGTCGCCGCCCGACTCCAGCGACCACGGCGTGCGCACCGCCCGCCAGGTCGTCGCGTACAACACGTTCGCGTCGTCGGGCGAGAAACACAGGTCGACCGCGCCGGCGTGCGCGTTGACGAAGTGCACGCGCTGCCACGTCGTGCCGCCGTCCTTGCTGCGGAACACGCCGCGTTCGTCGTTCGGTCCCGACAGGTGGCCCATCACCGCCGCGTACACGAGGTCGGGGTTCTTCGGGTGCACGCGCACACGGCTGATGTGGCGAGAGTCCGGCAGGCCGGCGAACGTCCACGTCTTGCCGGCGTCGGTCGACTTCCACATGCCATCGCCGCTCGACACGTTGCCGCGCCAGGTCTTCTCGCCGCCGCCGACGTAGACGACGTCCGGGTTGCTCGGCGCCACGGCAACCGCACCGATCGAACCGCCGAACGTGCCGTCGCTGACGTTCTTCCAGGTCTTGCCCGCGTCGCTCGTCTTCCACACGCCACCGCCCGTGGCGCCCATCCAGTAGGTGTCGCGATCACCGGCGATGCCGCACACCGCGGCGACGCGGCCACCGCGGAACGGGCCGACCAGGCGCCAGTCGAGCGTGTCGAACAGTTCCTGCGGCACCGGGCCCGGCGGCTCCTGCGCGCGCGGCGACGCGGTGAGCGCGGCGACGGTGAATGCGGCGACGGGCAGTGCGGAGGGAATCGCGGCGAGGGCGAACGCGCGGCGGAGACGAGCCATGGCGGGGCGCGATGCTACGTCGCTGCGTTCGCTACGGAGAGCCCGAACCGGCGGCCGCGGTCGGCGGTCGCGCCGGGGTCACACACGGTCGGACCGCGTGCAGCCCTTCCCGTCCGACACCGCTTCACCGGGAGCCATCACCAGGTGCTTGCGCACCGGATCGACAGAGAGCCAGCGCGTGGTGCTCTCGGCAGGCAACAGGTCGACCCAGCGGATCTCGGCTGGATTGGCGACGGCAACCGGCAGCAACAACTCGAATGTCCAAGGCTCCTGGTCCGAGCCGAACCCGATCCACGCCCGGCCGCGAATCCGCCTCGGCCGGCCGCCGAGGTCTACCGTGTGCGGGAGGAAGCCATCGCACCACATGCGCACCTTCGCGCACTCGTCGACGCCGGTCAGTTCACGGCAGACGCGGTACTCCAGCGCTGACCAGAAGTTCGTTTCGTCCACGGTGAGGAACGTACTCCAGTCGGCGCTCCGACAGGAGGTTCTCCCTCACGCCGATGCCAGGCTGCGCGCCGCGTGCTGCAGCACCATCACTACCTGTTCCTTCGTGACGCCCGGAAACCACTCGACGAAGTCGTCGACGCTGGCGCCGCCTTCGAGGTTCTCGAACAGCGCCTTGATCGGAACCCGGGTGCCACAGAAGGCCCAAGCACCTCCGATGCGACGCACCTCGCGCTCCACCGCCGGGCACACGGACCATTCGGACATCCCGCGCACGCTATTCACGTCCCACCGGGGCCGCAACCGCTGACAACGAGGCGCCGGGCGCGTGCTTCTGCCGGCCTGGTGTGCGCACGAACGGGTCGGAGAACCGCGGGTCGCGCACCAGTTCGTGGTCGGTGAGCGTCTTCAGGAACGCGATCAGGTCGGCGCGTTCGCCGCTGGTCATCGGCACGCCGAGGCGCGGTGAGGACACGGCCATCGTCAGCTCGACCGACGCCGGTGCATCCGCCGGCTTCCCCCATCCGCCCGGCGCGCCGGCATCGTGGCGCAGCACCGGGTCGAGGTTCGGGTGCGGGCGCACGCGGTCCGAGTAGAACTGCATCACCTGCGCGAGCGTCGCGAAGCGGCCGTCGTGCATGTACGGGCCGGTCAGCTCGATGTTGCGCAGGGACGGCGCGCGGAACTTGCCGCGATCCTCGGCCTTGCCGGTCACGCGCCCCAGGCCTGGATCGTCGCCGGTGCGCCCGGCGTCGAGGCCGTTGTTGCTGCACCCGCCGCTCTGCAGCGACTCCGGCATGAGGAAGAACGTGTGGCTGCAGACCGGGTAGTAGCGTTCGACGTGGCAACCCGCACAAGTGCGCGCTCGGGTCGCCTTGTCGCCGAAGAACAACTTCTTGCCGCGGTTCTCGGCCGTGGTGAAGCCCGGGAAGTCCTTGTCGACGTCGCCGGTCGCCGCGAGCCCTTCGTCGTAGCGGCTGCGCAACGACACGATCGAACGCACGAACTGCGCCAGCGCGGTGGCGAGCCGACCCGCGTCGATCCCCGGATCGCCGAACGCGCGGGTGAACAGCTCGGCGTAGCCGGGCTCGCCGCGCAGCCGCGCGACGACGCCGGGCAGGTCCATGCCCATCTCGATCGCATCCTGGATCGGCATCACCACCATCTCCTCGAGCGTCTTGGCGCGCGCATCCCAGAAGAAGCCGCCGTCGAGCAGGCCGAGGTTCGCGATCGACATCGAGTTGCGGTGCGTGAGGTGGCCACGGAAGCCACGGCTGTGCGCCTGGCCATCGGCGAACGCCCGCGCCTGCTGATGGCAGCTGGCGCACGATCGCGACTGGTTGCGCGACAGCAGTGGGTCGTGGAACAGCACGCGGCCGAGCGCTGCCAGCTCGTTCGTGAGGTCGGGCGGCGGCGCTGGCGGCTGTTCTCCTTCGATGCCACCAAAGCAGCCGCAGCCGCGCGGCTTCGGGCGGCCGTTACGCAGAGGTAGCGGGAAGCGCTGCGCGAGCCCCGGTGCGGCGAGCGGTGCGTAGTCGTGCGGCACGTCCGGCAGCACGAAGCGCGGCGGCGGCGCCTGCGCGGGAAGTGCCAGCGCTGCGCCAGCGAGGGTGAAGAGCAGACGGGTCGCAGCGAACGCGTTCATCGGGTTCGTTCCAGACGCAGAGGGCGGCGACCGCGCCACCTCATGCAACCGCGATGCCGCGACGGTTCCGCCGCGCGATTGAGCCGGCGGAACGTCGACCGCAACCGGCGTCCGTGCGAGAGTTCGTGCGCCTCCGCCCACAGCTCGCCCATGGCCCGAACCACGCCGCCGTTCCGTTCCTTCCCGCTCGCTCTGCTCGCCACGCTCGCCGCGTGCGGCACTTCGGTACCCGCCGGCCCCGACCTCACCAGCCCACCGGCGAGCCAGCACGAACGCATGGCGTGGTGGCGCGACGCCCGCTTCGGCATGTTCCTGCACTGGGGCCTGTACGCGATCCCGGCCGGCAAGTGGCAGGACCGCAGCAGCCACGGCGAGTGGATCCGCGACACCGCGCGCATCCCGCTGCGCGTCTACGAACAGTTCCAGCCGAACTGGAACCCGGCGAAGTTCGACGCCAACGCGTGGGCTGCGATGGCCGCGGCCGCGGGCATGAAGTACGTCGTGATCACCAGCAAGCATCACGACGGCTTCTGCCTGTGGGACAGCGCGCAGACCGACTGGGACGTCGGCAACACACACGGCCGCCGCGACATCCTCGGCGAGCTCGCCGCCGCATGCCGCAAGCGCGGCATCGTGTTCTGCACCTACCACTCGATCATGGACTGGCACCATCCGGACTACCTGCCGCGCCGGCCGTGGGAGACGGACCGACCGACCGCCGGCGCCGACTTCGATCGCTTCGAGCGCTACCTGCACGCGCAGGTCAGCGAGGTGATCACGCGCTACCAGCCGGGCGTGATGTGGTTCGACGGCGAGTGGGAGAACACCTGGAACCACGAACGCGGCGTGCGTCTCTACGACCTGTGCCGGCGATTGGCACCCGGCATGATCGTCAACAACCGCGTCGACGTGCACCGCGGCGGCATGGCCGGCTTCTCGAACGCGACGGAAGCCGTGGGCGACTTCGCGACGCCCGAGCAGGAGATCCCGGCGACCGGGCTGCCCGGCGTCGACTGGGAGTCGTGCATGACGATGAACAGCCACTGGGGCTGGAACGCCGCCGACACCAAGTGGAAGTCGACGACGGAGCTGGTGCGCAACCTGATCGACATCGCCAGCAAGGGCGGCAACTACCTGCTGAACATCGGCCCACGCGCCGACGGCACCTTCCCGCCCGAAGCGGTCGAACGGCTCGCCGCGATCGGCGCGTGGATGAAGGCGAACGGTGAAGCGATCCACGGCACGACGGCGAGCGTGTTCGACGACCTGCCGTGGGGTCGCTGCACGGTGAAGTCGAACGGCGGCACGACCACGCTGTTCCTGCACGTGTTCGACTGGCCGCGCGACGCCCGGCTGGTCGTGCCCGGACTCGGCGGCGCAGTGGCGCGGGCCTCGCTGCTCGCCGATCCGGCGGTGCAACTCGCTGTCGACACCACCGACGATGGCGTCGTGATCGCGGTCCCGGTGCAGGAGCCCGACGCAACCGCGACCGTGGTCGCACTCGAGCTGCCCGGTGCGCCGATCGTCTACCGCCGACCCGTCATCACCGCCGAGAGCGAGCAATTCGTGCGTTCCGTGGATGTCACGCTCGCGAACGGCAGCCCTGCGGTCGCTGTCCACTTCACGCTCGACGGCAGCGAGCCGACCGCGGCCTCGCCGCGCTGCGAGGCACCGCTGCGCCTCTCGGCGACGTGCACGGTGAAGGCGGCGAGCTTCCACGGCGACCAGCGCAAGAGCGAAGTCGTCGAGCGCACCTTCACCAAGGTCGACGTCGTGCCGCCGGTGAAGGCGATCGCGAAGTCACCGGGCCTCGTGGTCGAACAGTTCGCCGTCGACTGGTCGGCGATCCCCGACGACCGCGGCGCGCTGCTGCCGCGCGCGCAGCACTTCGTCGGTTCGGTCGGCCCGCTCGACAAGCCGGGCGAACACGTCGCCTTCGTCTACCGCGGCTTCGTCGTCGCCCCGACCGACGAGCTGTACCGCTTCGCACTCAGCAGCGACGACGGCAGCAAGCTGTGGATCGACGGCACGCTGGTGGTCGACAACGACGGCCTGCACGGCGCGGTCGAGAAGCGCGGCGCGATCGGCCTCGCCAAGGGCCTGCACGCGATCGAAGTCGTCTGGTTCAACAAGACCGGTGGGGCCGAGCTGTCGCTGAAGTGGGCGCTGCCGGGGCAGCCGTTCACCGCGTTGACGCAGGACGTGCTGCGCCACTGAGCGGGCGCCGGAAGGGCCATGCCCGCGGCGCCGAAGCCGCCGAAGTCCGGCGAGGTGGAACCCACACCGGGCCCGTGCCCCCGACACCACAGGCGCCTTGGCGTCGCGACGCCGTGCCGGGGGCGCTTGTGCCCGGCCTGGGTCAGCCGATATGGCTACCCATATGAAGACCACAGTCGAAATCGCTGCCGACCTGCTGAAGCAGGCGAAGGCGGTCGCCGCGCGCGACAAGACCACGCTGCGCTCCCTGCTCGAAGAGGGACTTCGCTGGGCGCTGGGCCGCCGGCGGAAGGCCACTCCGTTCCGACTGCCTGACGCAAGAGTCGGGGGCCAAGGGGTGCAGCCCGGAGTCAGCGAGGGAGACTGGTCCAGCCTGCGCGACACGATCTACCAGGGACGCGGTTCGTGATCGCGGTCGACACCAATCTGCTGGTCTACGCCCATCGCCTCGACTCGGCGTGGCAGCAGCGGGCTTGCGCCGTGGTCACCGAGCTTGCCGAGGGCCGTTCGCCCTGGGCGCTGCCCTGGCCCTGCCTGCACGAGTTCCTCGCCATCGTCACGCACCCGCGGATCTACTCGCCGCCTTCCCGCCTGGCGGACGCAATGCGCCAGGTCGACAGCTGGCTCACGTCGCCGGCGGTGGTGCTGCTCGCCGAAGGCGACGAACACTGGCGCACCTTGCGCGAACAACTCGAGCGTGCGCAGATCACCGGACCGCAGGTGCACGACGCGCGAGTCGCGACCCTGTGCCTCCAACACGGCGTGCGTGAGATCTGGACCGCGGACCGCGACTTCGCGCGGTTCGGCGCGCTTCGCTCACGCAACCCGCTGGTCGACTGAATCCGTGGCGACCGCGGCGTCGCGAGGGGCTCGCCGTCGCCGCGCCATCGGCGATCACGCCTGCCCACTGCGTCGCTTCGCCCGCGACAGCGCGTCGAGCAGCCCGCCGCCAGGTGCGTCGCCCGTCGGCGCCACGTCGGCGGGCGCTTCGGGAACGACGGTGACCTCCGCCACCGCGACCGGAACGGGTGCCACTGGCGCTGGTGCCCCGCGCCGCAGCCAGCGCGGCACCGGCAGCGTGACCTGCAGCCGCCGCACCGCGATCTCCGCGAGCAGCAGCACCATCAGCAACCAGCCGACGTACGGTCCGAGATCGATCGCGCCGGTGCTGCGCCGTTCGCCTGCGAGCACCGCCGCCAGCGT